>NZ_JAPNKC010000001.1:6297857-6616785 GCF_026626705.1 Pyxidicoccus sp. MSG2 | reverse complement strand
CTCGCCCTGGGCCGTCATTCCCTGGAGCGCGGCCGCATGCAGGGGCGCGACGCGCGCGGGGCCACGCAGGTCGAGCCTGCGCGGCGTGCCTGTCGCGAGGTCGAGCGACAGGGTTCCTCGCAGGTGGCTGTTGATCTCCAGCGGCGCCTCGACCAGCGAGACATCCATCTCCACGTCCACGAGGGCAATCTTGCCGATGGGGTCGCCCCCGCGCAGCCTCGCACGCACGCTCGAGCGCCGCTCGCTCTCGTCGGGGCCGAACTGGAACATGCGGCTGAGCACCGCTTCCAGTTCCGGCAGCCGCTCGCCGGGCGTCATCTGCGTTCCCGCGAGCACCCGTCCAACGTCGGACAGGTCGCCGAGCGAGTCATCGACCATCTCCAGGACGCGCTCGCGCTGCTCCGGGCCCACGGGCCGGCCCTGCTCGGTCACCGTCCGCGTCCCGCCCTGACTGACGGCGAGGAAGGTATGTCCCTCCAGCGCTGAGGGCGCCGAAGCAGGGGTGTCGCTGTCGCGGTCCTTGAGGACGGTGAGCTCGAGCTCCAACCCACCCGTGCCCTCCTGGAGCACGCGGTAGCGCGTCACGTTCTCCACGTTCCAGCGCGCGGAGGCGGTGCGAGGCGGAGCCCCTCTGCGCTCACGCACCTCGGTCTTCACGTCCAGCGCCAGGGCGAAGCGCAGCTCCGCTGCCCGGGGTGCCTCCTCCCGGCCGAAGAGGATGTTGACGCGCTCGAGGGAAGGCGGGGGCGCCGCGGGGGCGGGAGTGCTCTCGGAGGTGCAGGCGGTCCAGGCCAGGGCACAGGCACACGCGAGGCCCCATCGCCAGGTTCTCGGCCTCATGGGGGGCCACTCCCCGCGCTGGCGGTCAGGGCCCGCCGAGCGAGCTCTCGCACGTTGTCATCCGCGTCCCCGCGCGCCGCCTGCTCCAGCAGCGCGCGGGAGCCGCGCGCCTCCGGTGGCGCGGCCGTGAGCGCCTCGACGACGGCGCGTCGCACGGCGGGCTCCGGGTCGTTCGCCAGCACCTCCTCATAGAGGGACAGGTATTCCTCCATCGCCCGCGCGCGAGAGGCGACCACCGCGGCGGTCCGCACGTTCGGGTCGCGGTCCTTGCGGATCCGCTGGGCCAGTACCACGTCGGCCCGTCCACCCGGGACGAGCCGGAAGGCATCCACGCCACGCGCTCGGACCCGGGGGTCTCTCGAACCCACCGCCGAGTCCAGGAGGGCGAGCACGTCCGCCCGGTCCGTGCGCGCGTTGCCCAGGGCCGCGAGATAGGTCCCCCGGATGTCGTCATTCGGCGCTTGACGCGCGAAGGCCACCAGCGCGTCGACCAGGGGCTTCGCGCGCTCCCGGGGCACGTGCCCCGCGACACGCCCGAGTCCGAGCGCCGCGCCCCGCGCGAGGGCGTCCTCGCCTGTCCGGGCCAGATTCCCGAGCGCCGTCGCGATGGCCGGCGAGGGCTCCCTCAAGCCACCGGCCTGGATGATGGCCAGTCGGGCCGCGGGCTCCGGGAGGCGCCTCGCCTGTTCGAGCAGCTTCACCAGCGCGCGCTGGCACGCGTCATCTCCCACCGTGCGAAGCGCGGACAGGGCGACCACGTCGATGATTTCCTGCGCGCCATGCTCGACCACGAACGCGCGCAGGGCCTCGGCCGCCTCGGGGCGGGCCCGCAGCGCGCGCACCAGTTCGCGCAGGACGACGCTCCTCAGTCGGTCCCGGTCGAGCGGAGGCGCGTCGCGAAGCACCCCCAGCCGCAGCAGCGCGGACTCCACGGTGGGCGGGGGTGTGTAGCTCTCCGCCCCCCTCGCGAAGGTGGCCAGGGCGATGGCCTCGAAGGCCAGGGGGACGAGAGGCGGCTCTGCTTCTGGAGAGGCTGCCGGAGGCGCGGCGCCCTCGATTCGCCGCAGCGAGGCCGTCGTGGTGGAGGTGGTGCGGATTCCCTCCGCTCCCGAGGCGCCGGCCGTCAGGACGAGCTCTTCCTCCAGGCGCGCGTCGAGGACGTCTCCCCATGCATCGAGCGTGTAGACGCCCTCGCCCGTCACGGAGGAGCCACTCCCCTCCTTGCCGTCCGTCGACGAAGGCATTGCGTAGAGCCGTGAGTACGCGGTCCGGGACTTGCGGAGTCGACCGTCGCGAAAGGCATAGCGCGCCCGATACGTACCGGTGAGGTCTTCCTCCTCGACGGAAGCCTCGCGCGTCGCGGCGGGAGGCAGGGCGGGACGGGAGAAGCGCGAGACGGCGGTCACCAGCCCGACGACGAGAGGCTCGTCCCTCGCGGCGGCCTCCATGCGGAGTGCGCGAAGCGCGCCGTCCGGTGCGACCTCCAGCTCGAAGGGACGCGCGAGGAGCGCACGCAGCGCCGCGCCCGCCTCCGGTGGCAGCGTGGCGTCGAGCGAGACGACCTCGAGTTCCACAAGGTCGAGCGTGGCTCGCAAGGTGACGGAGGAAGCCGTGACGGAGCGCACGCCCAGGGAGAGATTCCCACGAGCCCGGACGCGGCCGCTCGCCGCGGTGGGGGCCGCGTCGGTGCCCTCCAGCCCCGCGAGGCGCGTGGTGCTCTCCCATTCCAGCGCGTAGCGCGTCCGCGTTGCGGGGCGGGGCGCATACGCGGTGGGGGGGCCCTTCGACCCGTCTTCACCCGAGGGCCGCTCCGGGGCACCGCCCGTCGGGGCCGCGGGCGCCTCCTGGCCTGGAGCGTTCGTGCAGGCCAGGAGTGACGCGGCGCAGAGGCCGACGAGCGAGGCGAGGAGGTGGCGCGTCATGGAGGAGCGCAGTTGGGGGCGAACAGCGGGCAGCATGCATTCCAATCGGAGCTGAAGGGGCGTGAAACGCGCGGGTCCGGGTAGCCCGGTCCATTGGGGTAGGGCGCCGGACAGGGGTCGTCGCACCGCTGGGCGCCGCACTTCTCCCCGCCGCACTTGAATTTCAGTGGGCTGCCGCGTGTGCCGAGCTCCGAGAGCGCGTGGTCGCACGTGCATTGCTCCCCGCTCGCCACCGTGTCGACCAGGTCCTTCAGCCGGCCGTAGTCGCCCCGGGCCTCCGACAGGAGCTGCTCGTACCTCGCGATGCGCGCGTTCCACTCGGACTCCAGGCGCACGAGCTCGTCGAGAGTCGCCTGGTTCGCCGCGCGCCACGCCGCCAGCGACGGGTCCGTGCGCACGGAGTCGACGTAGGCCTTGAGGCAGTCGAAGGTGGCCTTGTCCACGCGGATGTCGCAGTGGGGCGGGGCGAGCCCCGGGAGCGGGAAGAGCGTCGCGTAGGCTTCGACGGTCGCCTGCCACGAGTGCTTCGCCCGGTCGATGTCCTCTCCCACGGCGCCCGCGATGTCCGTCACCGTGTCCTGGATGTCGGCGAACGGCCCGCACGGGAAGTCCTGGCACGCGGGCGGCCGGGGCGCTCGACCCAGGCACATGTCCGTGACGCTCAGCCCCGCGGCGTGAAGCTCGTTCTGGCAGCCCAGTACGACTGCGGAGACCGAGGGGTACTTGAAGTGGGGCCAGCACGGCGGACGGTCCGGGCCTGGCAGCGCGTCCAGCGGAGGCAGCGGATCCTCCGGCGGCATCACCTCCGGAGCGGGCGTGCCTTCGTAGTCGTAGCACTTCGTCTCGCAGCGCTCCCAGAGCATGCCGGAGAGCCCCTCGCCCTCCCACTTGAAGAGGCGCTTCGACCAGCGCTTGTTGATGCGCACGAAGCCCAGGCGGATGCGCATCTGCGCGAAGACGTTCACCTCTCCCTCGAGCATCCGCATCTCGTAGGGCACCGTGAAGCAGTAGCCCGCGAGCACCACCTTCCGCTCGGGGTTGGTGGGCGGCAGTTGTTGGATTCCGCCCTCCACCCGCGCGCCGGCACGCACCTTGAGCACGACGAGCACCGCGTCGATTCCCGCCCCAATCTTGATGCGGCCTCCCAGGAGGCTCACGCCGATGCCGCCCTCCAGGTACGCGCTGACGCCGCCTCCCACGCCCGCCTCCGCGCCCATGCCAATCGCCTTGCGGGAGGCCGCGAAGCGCACGTAGGCCACGGCCCGACCATACGCCCCCACCTCGACGAAGAAGGGAATGGGCGTGTAGACCGTGTAGCTCCAGGGCGGGAAGAGCTCCTGGTCGAACATCTCCCACTCGTGGTTGATCTTCTCGATTTGAGCCGCGCCCGAGTCCGAGCGTTCGAACTCCCACGCCACCTCTTCGAGAATCTTCACCTCGGTGCGGATGCCCCAGTCGTACTGGAAGCCCTGGGGGCCCGAGTAGGTGAGGCGCGCGTTGCCCTGTCCCTTGGCGCTCGCCAGCCAGATTCGCCGGCCGAAGCGCAGCTCCGGCCATGGATCCGCAGCGACCCGTGAGCAGGCCTTGGAGCCCGCGTCGATGATGCACGCGGGATGCGGCACTGGCAGTCCACTCAGGAACGGAGGCTTGGGCACGAGCACCTGGAGCCCCGCCGTCATGTAGGCCCACGCGCCCGTGTCCACCATGTCTCCCGCGCTGGGGTCGGTCACCAGCGCCACCCACAGGTTGCGCCCGGCCGCGGCCGACCAGCCCCAACCCCAGACACCGAGCCGCGTGGAGCGTTGGAAGAACTGGCCCGCCTCCCACTTCTTCGGCGCCGAGTTCACCAGGAAGTCCGCGGAGCCCTGGGTGCAGCACGCGTCCTGGGGGAACTCGTTCCAGCCGAGTCCTTCACCGGGGAGCGTCTCCAGGTCGTCGAGCTGTTCCCGCGCGCGGTTCGCCGTGTCGCCCTCGCAGAGGCGTGGCTTGCACGATTCGCTCTTCGACGTGTCCATCTGACAGGCCTTCGACAGGCGCTCCAATTCCTCGCGCGCGCTGTCGAGCGCGTCATCGATGCAGTCGTCGAGCGCCTCCGCGCTGAGCCCCGCGCACAGCGAGCCCAGGGGCTGCTTGCCCAGACGCGCGAGCGCCCGGTTGATGAAGTCGTCGTAGGGCGTCGTCAGGTCCAGCCCCGCCGACTGCGCCTGGGCGATGGCGTCGGTGAGGTCCCGCTGCGCCTGCTCCAGGGCATCGAGGTACGGCGCGGCGGCGTCCTTGAAGCGGGTCCAGGCGTCGAGCCCTTCCGGCGGAAGGGGCAGTCCTCCCGGCGGGTGGGCGATGAAGTCATCCACCTGCGCCTGGTAGTTGCGCAGACAGGCCGCGTAGCTCGGCGACGTCGAGTCGCAGAGGTTGCGAGGGGCGCCGGGCAGCGAGAGGCTGTCGAAGCCCGAGGCGCCCAGCCCATCGAGCAGGCGCTGCTGGAGGGCCTCCAGCACGCGGCGAGGACCCCGCGTCGCATCCTGGACCTGCGCGTCGATGTCGTGGATGCGCTGCTTGACCTCGTCGGCGAACCGCTCCGGCTTTTCCAGCAACCGGGCCGGGAGCTGCGCGCAGTACTTCGCGAGCTCCGTGCCGGCCAGTCCCAGCTCCAGCTCCGGAGGGCACGGGTCGCAGCTCGTCTGGCGCGCGGTTTCCGGGTCGCTCGGGCACTCGTCGCAGCGGATGAGCTCCTCCTTCTTCTTCTTCTCCTCGGGGTCCTCGGGTGGCGTTTCCGGACGCACGTTCTCGCTGCGGACCGGGTGCTCGCAAATCTGGGCGCAGTACCCGACGTTTGTCGTCCAGCCCTTGCAGGCCTGGGGGCACCGCGCCGGAATCACCCGCTCGACGCGGCCGGTGACGGGGTCTTTCTCCTGCTGGAAGAGCACGGTCGCCGAGTGGTCGGGCATGCCGTACTCCGCATACAGGTCCCCGTTCTCCTCGTCCTCGCAGCAGCGCACCTCGACGCATTCGCAGGCCCCGGCGTCCTCCACTCCGGCGCACGTTGGCACGCAGGTCTGGTAGTCGAGCTCGGTGACCTCGTGCTCCGGGCCCTCCGCGTAGACGATGTCGCCGTTCTCGTCCCGCACGATGACCGTGCTTCCGTCCTCGGTGAGCCGCGTCTTCGGGATGCGCTCCCGCACGGACCGCGTGTGCTGCGAATAGAGGGTGCTCCCCACCGCGTAGTAGAGGCCGTCCGGGCTGGAGCAGCAGGGGGCGGGCTTCTCCTCACATTCCGTCTGCGGCGTCTCGTCCGGGATGCGATTGTCGGGAGGACACTCCAGTCGGCCCACCCTGACGTAGCGGCTCGTGTCACAGGCCCGTGTCGTGTCGATGGGGCCGTCCATCTCACGCATGGCGTAGCGCGGCACGCCGGCGGAGTCGAAGCAACAGATGTTCTCCTGGGTCTCCCCCTCCACCCTGCACGCGTCGGTCGCGGTGTACTCGAGCTCGGGAGGGCAGAGCTCGAGCGGCCGTTCCCGCGCATCCATGAGTCGGGCGTGGCCGTCCTGGTCCTTGCAGCAATGTCCGAGGCGAGGCGGGTCCGGCGGCTCCTCCTGGGAGGGCCCCGCGTCGGAGGGCCCCTCATCCCGGAGCGAGTCCTCCCTGACGCTGGCCTCCCGCGCGTCCTCTTCACAGGGCGTGCATGCGAAGCTTGTTGCGACGACAAGACTCACGAACCACAGCCGTTGCCACGACCCCGTGGTGTGTCTGCGCATGCTTGCACCCTCCGCGAGGCGCGAGGGTACACCAGGAGGGTGAGAAGCCTTCTCTCGAAGTGAAGGCGAATGAGCCACGCGCTCGCGCGCATCCTGGATGGATGCACATGAAGGTCCCCGCGTAGGCCCGGCAAGCCCTCGAGCCCAGCCAGGCCTTGGGGTTGAGCCATTGCATGGTTGCGCCATGGAAGAAGGTCACGAGATTCACGGGCCCGGGAGAAATCGATGCGGCAAGGGCAAAGCGCGCTCCGGGCCGATGAGCCGAACGGAGCCCCGGCCGCTTTCGTCGCTCCGGGGGTGCGCTTAACAGGGACCTGCCTCGCCTATCGTGGAGTGGGCATCACGCCCACATCACCAGAACCGGGTCTCTACCCTTCGGGAGAACGAAATGTTTGGGAAGCTCGCCGCGGATGCCCTCGGACTCAGCGACATCGGCTCTGTCATCGCTCCGGCGGACTACGACAAGGTGGATTCCGACGACTACGTGATGCACGAGGACCAGGAGAAGATCTTCTTCCTCATCAAGTCCAAGTCCGACGAGTACTGCTTCACCAACAGGGCGCTCATCCATCTGGATGGCACCAGCGCCGCCAGCAAGAAGCGCATGCTGCGCCGCTACAGCTACGGCTCCCATCCCATCTCGAACGTGATGCTGGAGACGGCCGGCAACATGGACATGGACGTGGAGATCAAGTTCCACCTCGGCACGAAGGACTTCTCCATCGACGTGCACAAGAAGCAGCTCGAGCAGGTGAAGGACCTCTACAAGGCGCTGTTCCGCATCTCCGAGCTGATTCGTGAGAATGAAATCCTGCTCGGCCACGCCAAGGCCAGCGTCGAGGTCGCCTCCTCCACGCTCGGTCGCGGCCAGGCGGGCGCCACGCCCACCGTGGAGGCGTTCAAGGAGCTCAACCAGGCCGCCTTCGCCTGGCTCACCGGCGCCCAGCAGAAGTACCACGTGAAGGACTTCGGCTCCGTGTTCGAGCGCTACATCAAGGCCTGAACCGGGACAGGCACCTCCCCCGCGGGCCGCCGCGCTCGAGAGCGCGGCGTGCCCATGCGCCTACCTGGAAGCGGGCACCAGTCCGTAGAGGGTGGTGACCTCCCGGGAGCGCGCGGCGTGCAGCGGGTCCGCCGCGTCCTTCGCCTTGGAGTGCCGCGCCGGGGTGGACTTCCGCCACGCCACCGTCAGGCCGCAGCGCGCGAACTGCTCCTCCAGCCACCCGGGTGGACGCAGGCCCAGCAGCACCGCGAGGTCCGACAGAATCAGCAGTCCCTCGCCGCCCGGGGTGAGCGCGGCGGGGAGCCCTTCGAGGAAGCGCCGCAGGAACTGGCTGTCCTCGTCGAACACCGCGCGGTCCACGCGGTTCTTGGGTGGCTCCGGAATCCACGGCGGGTTGCAGACGACGAGGTCCGCCCTTCCCTCGGGGAACAGGTCCGCCTCCGCCACCTGGAAGCGCTGCGAGAGGCCGAGCCGCTCCGCGTTCTCCCGTGCACACGCCACCGCGCGGGAGTCGCAGTCCGTGGCCTGCGCGAACGCCGCGCCACGCTGCAAGAGGAGGAAGGAGAGCACGCCGGTGCCGGTGCCCACGTCGAACACGCGCTTGCCCTTCACGTCCGGCACGGCCGCCAGCAGCTCCACGTAGTCGGTGCGCGTGGGCAGGTAGACGCCGTAGTGCGGATGGAGCAGGCCCTTGAGGCCGGGGACGGCCAATCCCTTGCGCCGCCACTCCGCGGCCCCGAGCATGCCGAACAACTGCTTGAGCGGAACGACGGTGAAGTCCTCCGTGGGCTCGCCCCACACCTGCCGGCACGCCAATGAGACATCCGGCGCGCGCGCGAGCTCCAGGCGGTAGTTCCGGTCCAGCGCGACGACGATGCGCGACAGCGTGGCGTGCTCCAGCTGCCGCGCCCGGCGCTCGGCCCGGAACGCCTCCAGCGGCGAGCGGGCCTGCGAGGGCCTCTCCAGTCGCCGACCCAGCGCGCCGAGGAGCTGCTTCGCGTTGTGGAAGTCGCCGGTGTAGCGCAGGAACTCGCCCCGGCGGACGCGCTTGAGCGCGGTGTCGGCGCTGAGCCGGTCATCCACGGGCGACAGGCGCGTGGGCGCGGGCTCGTCACTCTCCGAGTGCCATGTGAATGCGGCGCCGGGAGGAAACTCGAAGGGCGCGGCGGCGGGCTTCGGCCCCTCCTGGGCGGCGGCGGGTCGGCGGGGGCGGTGCATGGGCCTGGGGTAACACGTCCGCGCGCCACCGTCGCGCACTCGGTGGAGCAGGCCCGGTGAGAGCACCTCTTTGCGCCGCGGCCATGCGACGCCAGCGCTCCGCGCCTGCCTCCACCGCGTGGGGCCAGAAGGCGCTCTGCTATCGTGGGCGTTCCGGCGGTGCGAGTCCGTGTCCGCCAGTCCCCGGGGGCCTCTCATGCGCGCCGTCAGCTCCTTCTTCCAGCTCCTCCGTGATGGGGAGTACGGCACCCTGGTGGTGGTCGCCGTCGTCGCCATCATCCTGGTGTGGGCGCGGAACCAGGCGGAGTCCCGACAGGCTCACCTCAAGGAAGAGCAGGCGCCCCCGCTCGAAGCGGAAAAGCCCCCACCGCCCATGAGAGCCCCGGCGGGGGTGCCTCGAAACCTGAAGCTGGCGGTCGGGGCCCTGGCCCTCCTGATGCTGGGAACAGTCGCCGCCCTCTCCATGCGGGAAACCCATGCGGAGGCGACCCTCCATGTCCTCGCCGTGGGCGAGCAGGGCGTCGAGCTGACCCTGAATGGTCAGCCCGCCGCTCCCTTCCAGAGTGAGGGCAGGCACTTCCAGTTCCACCTGGGTCGCGGCATCCACAAGGTGAGCCTGAAGGACCCCACGTTGGACCTCCCGCACACGCTCATCTTCGACGTGAGGCCCGGGGATACCCACCTCGCGCTCCCCGTCTCTCCCGACCTGTGCATGGTGCGCTTCAACGTTGCCCCATTCATCCACGAGGCCGCGGCGTCCACCGAGGATGGCCTGCCTCGCGAGCAGAAGCTCCAGCAGATGCTGATGCAGGCAGGGGAAGTCGAGCGTCACGGCGACCCTCGAAAGCCCGTGCATCTCCTCGCCAGCACCACCCGCTTCCAACTGGAGCCCCTGCCCGCCCAGGACGGTCAGGACTTCCTGATGGCCCAGATTCCCTGCCAGGACGCCCAGCAGCCCATGACCGCCCTCGTCAGCGCGGGGCTCCGAGTTCCCGGCCTCCGCGA
Source organism: Pyxidicoccus sp. MSG2 (assembly GCF_026626705.1). Taxonomy (NCBI): domain Bacteria; kingdom Pseudomonadati; phylum Myxococcota; class Myxococcia; order Myxococcales; family Myxococcaceae; genus Pyxidicoccus; species Pyxidicoccus sp. MSG2. The sequence continues at coordinate 6,607,042 of NZ_JAPNKC010000001.1, read as the reverse complement.
AAGGATGGGAGTGACGGCCGAGGACCTCGAGCTCCTCTCGGGCGCGGGCGGTGCCGAAGCAACGAGCCCCGCGCCCTGACGGCCCATCCCGTCTACCACCCCGCCATGCCGGGCCGGCTCGGGTACGGGTAGCAGCAGGCTGGATAGGGGTTCTCGGACAGCTCGGGGGCGCCCTCCGTATACGCGAGGCTGACCGTCTCCCAGCTCCGCACGTCCCCCTCGGTGGGCCCCACGCCATCGTCGCCAAAAGGCAGGCGGACGAGCGCGCCGCCAGGAAACGCGGGCTCGTGCTTCAACCCCAGGCCCACCCGCTCCTCGGCGAGCGCCACCGGCGGGAGCTGCACGCGCACCTCCACGTGCACGGTGCCCAGGTCATTCGAGGGCTCGGAGACACGCGCCTCCCAGCCCCACAGCTCCGGGCTGAGGGCCTTGTCGAAGGTCCCCACACACGTCCCCTTCCCCTGGTCCTCCGGCGTCACCGTCGCCTCCGTCCCTCCGGAGGGGATGCTGTAGCTGAAGCGGATGCGCCGGTCCTGCGGCCCGGGCGATGCGGGGCTCGCCTTGCAGCCCCGCCCCTGGAGCGTGGTGAGCCGTCCATCATCCAGCCACAGCGTCACCGTGCCGCCCTCACCACCCGCGGCCGCGCCATTGCCCGCGAGCTTCAGCGACGCGTACAGCGTGCCCGTGTCCTTCGAGTGCACCAGCGACACCTGCGTGGGCGCATGCGCCGGGTTGCCGTAATCCACCACCAGGAAGCGCGTGGCGTTCTTCAGGTCCGAGCCCCGCACCACGCCATCCACCACCGGCTCCGCGAACACGGCCCAGCTCCCCGCCCAGGCCTGCCCCACGGACTGCGAAGGGACATAGGTGGTATTCGGCGTGGCGCGCACCACCGTCCAGCCGCCATACGTCCCTCCACCCGTCCACTCCTCCGGGCCGCTGCCCACGCGGATGGGCGACTTGTCCGGGGTGCGTCCGGAGAAGTCATGCTCCTCCACCACGCGGCCCGAGCCCCCACGCACCACCACCCGGTCCACCCGCGCGGTGTCCAGGCCCGCGCTGCCGCTGCCATCCTTCGTGTACGCGAAGCGCACCTTCTTCGTGCCCATGCCCACGCTCAACCGGATGTGGTGGGCCTGGTTGCGTCCGGACGACGACCACACCGGCGCGCCTGGCTTCGGCTCGGCCGCGTCGTAGATGTAGACGTTGAGCGTGTCCCCCACCTCTGAGTCCACAAAGGCGTCGAACTCCAGCGCGCCCTTCCAGGGGGGACAGGTGGGGTTGCACAGGATGGGGTTCCACGTGACGGTGCGCTCCATGAACGACGTGGTGCCATGCCGCCCCGCCTGCACCACCGGCCGCATGGCGCTCTGCTGCACCCCCGGGTTGCTCGGCCGCCAACCGCCGCCGAAGCCCGCCGCCACCCAGCCCACGGGGACCGTGGTCGTCAGCGCGTCGAAGCGGTGGATTTCGAAGCGGCCCATGCCTCCCGAGGAGAATGCCGCCACGTCGTCCACCCAGGCGGTGTCCGTCCCCTCGGTGCCGGCCGCGTCCTTCTTGTAGGCAAAGCGCACCTTCACGCTGCCACTGGTGGCCACGTTGAGCCGCTGGCGGCCCCGGCGATTCAGCCCGGACGCGGACCACACCGGGTTGACCAGGTCATTCACATACACGAGCAGGAAGTCCTTCCCCGCCTCCGAGTCCACGAAGTAGTCGAACTCGAGGGCGTTGGTGCCCGCGGGGAAGACGATGGTGCGCTCCAGCCAGGATATCTGCCCGTGCTGGTCGACCATGGCGGCCGGGCGCTCCATGCGGCGGTCGATGACAGGCATCCGTGTCGCGGCGGAGGCCTGGAGGGAGAGGAACAGCGACAGGGCCAGGGCCAGGGCCCACCACGGCAGGACGGTTCGCATGGGATTGGGGACAGCGCGGGAGTGCGAGGCGGAGAGCGGAGCGCGGCGCGGAGGGCTCATTGGCACTTCCCCGCCTTGCAGAGGGTGCCGGCCGGGCAGCCGTCGTTCGGGCCCACGTGGCAGGCGGGCCGCGCGTGACTCACGCGGTACACCATGTCGTACCAGTACTCGTCATCGTCGGCGCGCCAGCTGTACTTCCCGGCGGCGGCCGCGTCCTTGTCCGGGAGCGCGGCGGGCAGCGCCGGAATCTGGAGCGCGGAGGGCCTGGGCTGGAAGTACTGCTCGCCGCCAATCCCCTCGCCGTCCTGCCACAGGTTGGGCACCACGGCCTTCTGGAAGGCGCCGGTGAGCGCGTGCGGCAGGGCCCGGTTCGGGTTGCCGGTGCCCGCTTCGTTCAGCAGCGCGCCGTCATACATCTCGTTCGTCTCGTCCAGGGACCCGTCTCCGTCGTACCAGCGGGACACCCAGAGACAGTCGGGGTGCGCCATGTTGCTGGACTGGCGGCACTCGGACTTCTGGTTGGCCCCGTCGAAGATGAAGCGGGTCCAGATGTCGTCGCCTCCCACGTCGGTCTCCTCGACCTCGCAGGCGATTTGCAGCGGGTGGAAGTAGCTCAGCGACGTCTCGAACCAGACCTTCAGGTCGGTGGCGGTGGTCTGGTACTTGCTGTCGCGCTTCACCCGGAGCAGGTACTTCTCCGGTAGGAGATTCGCGGTGCCGGGCAGCTGCCCCGCCCCGGCGGTGTGGACGAGCACGTTGCCGCCGCCCGGAGCGGCCTTCCACGGCTCCACGGACGCGATGCCGCTCGTGATGAGGACGTCGTTCTTGTCCGCCAGCGTCGCGCTGAAGGGCGACGGGTCGAACACCACCGGGTCCGTCGACTTCGGAGGCAGGTTCGTGTGGACGTGGAACGTCAGCGTGGGCGGCTTGTTCTTCCGGTCGTGCTCGGTGACGAACTTGAAGAACATGGTGTCGCTCGTCCCGAGGAGCTTGTCGGGCCAGGGGCGCGTCAGGGCCACCGCGGGCTCCAGCGGGCAGGCCTCGGCCGGGGACGAGCAGTCGAAGCGATGGAACGAGATGGTGTACGGCCGGTTCCCCACCGTGCGGTCCGGCTTCGCGGCGGGGTCCGACGCCCGGGTGTCCACCCCGAAGACGCGCACGTAGTACGGCGGCCTGGATGCGGGATAGGTGCACTGGAAGGCGCGGGTCTCCTTCACCTCCTCGCACTCGCCGTCGAAGGGGGTCAGCGGCTTGGACAGGTCACTGCCCTGGTACACCGCCCAGCTCACGCGGGAGCCCGTCACCGTCACGCGGAACGGCTCCGCCTGGTCCAGCACGTACCACTGCATGCTGCCGGGGAAGGTGAGCAGGCCATCCGTGAAGGTGACCGTCCTGGCCACGGGCGAGTTGGGGTCCTTGAGGTCGAACGCCACCGGCTCCGGCCCGTTCGGGCTGGTGACGCCGGGCGTGGGGTTGCTCGCGTCGTCCACCTTGCGCGGGTGCGGGCTGCACCGGGGCGCCACCTGGTTCACGTCGATGGTGAGGGAGATGTGGTCCGACCACTCCTTGCCCTGCACCGCGCGGGTGAGGTGCTGGGTGCAGTACTCGCGCTCGCGGTTGGCTTTGTCCGGGACGGGCTTGTTGTGGAGGATGTAGTCCAGCCGCTCGCCGTCGGTGGGGCCGGTGAACTCGGTGGCGCCGCCGTTGTTGGAGGACGAGTGCGTCTGCCCCACGTCCAGCGGCGAGGTCTCATACGCCCAGCTGTCGACGAAGAAGGTGCCTTTGGCGGAGGCAGGCTCGTAGGTGCACGGCTTGTGCTGGCAGGCCCAGTAGCCGCCATGCTCGTTCCCGGTGTCGCTGAAGATGTATTGCCACTCCGTGAATGACTTCCACGTCACCGCGTCCAGGTCCGGGTCCCCGGTGCAGTAGAGGTTGCCGAAGGGGTCGTAGTCACAGACGGGGACGAAGGGCGGGCGGCGGGAGTTCTCGTGGTGGCGGCTGCCGTTGATGTTCAGGTCGCCGACGACGTAGATGGGCTCGACGTTGCGCTTGGAGGCGCTGATGGAGGTCTCGATGATGCTGCGCATCGTCTGGAGCTGGCCCCGGCGGTCGTCGAAGTCCTCGAACCAGCGCCACGCCTCCGTGTCCGGCAGGCTGGACTGCATGTGGGTGAAGCCGACGTTGAAGGGCAGCGAGCCGTCACACTCGTTGAGGATGCGCACCAGGGCGAAGCCCTTGTTGGCCCAGGCGTCCGCGCCGTTGGTGTTGTCGCTGGTGTAGATGTCCCAGCTCGCGATGTTCTCGTCGTAGAAGCCGTCGTGCCAGGTCTCCTGGAAGCCCTCCTCGTTGATGATCTTGTCCAGCGCGGCGAAGCCGTACTTGGAGAAGAGCATCAGCCCGCTGTCGTTGTCGGTGTCGTGCTCGTCCAGCGTGTAGATGTAGTTCGGGTAGCGGGTGAACAGCTCCTTCACCAGCACGTCACGCGCGTCGTCGTCGTTGGCCTCGTTGAGCACCACGACGTCCGGGTCCTCGGCCAGGATTTGCAGCGCGATGTCCCTGGCCCGGTCCGTGTGGGGCCTGCCGTAGTTGAGCTCCGTGTTGTTGGGCGTCACCTGGAGGTTGAGGTTCCAGGTCTTGATGCGCAGCGAGGCACCTATCTCCTTCGTGCATATCGCACGCGCGGGTAGGGCTCCGAGGATGCAGCAGCCGAGCGCCAGGGCACCCAGCCACGCGCGGAGGGAAGAGACAGGTAGGCTCATGATGTCTCAACGACGTGGGCTGAAAATCTTCTCCTCCCCCCTGACTCCTGGACGTCACCACATGGCGCACCCTTCCTTCCGGCTCCTTCCCCTGCTCGCCATCCTGGGTTGTGGCGGCACGGCTTCCCCGAACGTGGAATTGGCGCAGCTCACCTCCCCCCTCATCGCGGATGCGCCGCTCAGCCCGGCGTCGGACGTGTCCACCTCCAACGTCACCGCGGGAGACGGCAGCACGGCGGACCTCTACGCGAAGGTCATCGACTCGTCCGACCAGAGCTTCGTGCGCGCAAAGAGCGGCTTCACCACGGGCAACATCACCTTCGGATTTCCGGCCGCGCCCGCGGGCACGCTGACCCGGGTGGACATCATCGCCCGGACGGGCAACGTGGGAACCACCGCCGCCTCGGGGACGCTCCGGTTCGACGTTCTCGACGGTGCCACGCAGCTCGGCACCGTCACCCAGACACTCTCCGGCGTTACGACGACGGCGGACTACTCGGGCACCGTCGTCACGTCGCGGACGCTGACGGAGCTGAGCCCGCTGCGCGTGAAGGTGACGCTCACCAACACCTCGGGCGCCGTGAAGCTCGCGCGGCTCTCCGTCAACCTCGTGTACCGCCAGCCTCCGGTCGCTGTCGCGGGGACGATGACCCGCTCCGGCGTTCCGCCCGCGAGCGCCACCTACGTCTCCAGCGCCATCGTCATGCTGGACTGGGCGGACCTGGAGACTGCTGACCAGGTCTTCAACTGGCTGCCGCTGCGGCAGGCCATCTCCAGCGTCACCAGCGGGACGGGGGTGACCAACGTGAAGCTCCGCATCATGGCGGGCATCGCCGCTCCTGCCTTCGTCAAGCGGGCGAATGACGGGGCGGGCCCGCAGTACGTCAATGCGCCGGCGACTTCCGAAGGTGCGGCCGTCGACTGCTCCGTGTCCACGCAAGGCGGCGTGGGCGGCTACTACCCGGCGGGCGCGAACTGCGTGCCGTTCTTCTGGTCTCAGGCGTACATGGACGAATACCGGGAGCTGATGAGCGCGCTCCAGGACGAGCTGCTGACGAACTCCACGCTGTACGGGGGCAGGACGCTGGACCAGCTCGTCACCACCGTCGTCGACTCCGCCTGCATGACGGCGTACGCCGAGCCCTTCTACCGGGCGCAGCTGAAGGGCTACACCCACCAGCGGCTGGCGAACGCCGGCCTGTCCCATCAGACGGACCTGGACTGCCACATGCGCGCCATCGATGTGCACCGCGAGGTCTTCGGCACGTCGCGCCGCACGGCGCTCGCCATCAACAAGTGGGACGTCGTGCAGCCCGGCTGCACCGTGAGCAGCCCGTCCGACCAGTGCCGCACCCAGGTCTGGTCCAACACGTCTCCCTGGGGCGTGCGCGAGCTGTTGGAGAACCACGCGAAGCCGAAGCTCACCTTCGGCGGTGAGCTGCTGCTGGAGGTGCAGAACAACGGCATCGGCGAGGTGGCCACGGACCGGTGCACGGGTGGCGCGACGGGGCTGACGAGCTACTTCTGCTACCTCCGCGACTACAGCGGGCCCCGGGGCGTGCAGACGGAGAACTGGCAGAACCTCAACTCGAGCTGCACGGACCTGTACCTCGCCCTCGACAACGCGGTGGCCATGAACAGCCACTTCGCCGAGCTCCCGGGTGGCTTCGGCGTCTGTGACCATTCCGTCCTCGCCTGCTACGACGAGAAGCTGAGGGACCTGCAGGCGGGCCTGTCCAACGGCTGCAACTGCGTCACCACGCCGGCCTGCCGGCAGTAGCGCCGCGTCCCGGGGCGGCGCCTCACGTCCGGGTAATCGACACGCCGCCGTCCACCAGCGTCGCCGTGCCCGTGACGAAGGAGGCGTCGTCGGAGGCCAGGAACAGCACCGCCCGGGCCAGCTCCTCGGGCGTGCCCACCCGCTTCAGCGCGTGCAGCCCGGTGACGAACGTCTTCGCCTCGGGCGTGGCGTTCACCGCCTGGTACATCGGCGTCTCGACCGCGCCCGGCAGCACCGCGTTCACCCGCACGCCGCGCGGTCCGTACTCGGCGGCCAGCGCCTGCGTCAGGCCAATCAGCCCGGACTTGCTGGCGGAGTAGGCCGCCGTGCCGGGGAAGGCGAAGCTGTACCCGACGAAGGTCGACGTGAAGATGATGGAGCCCGAGCCCTGCTTCACCATCGGCCCGAGCTGGTGCTTGGCGCCCAGGAAGGCGGCGGTCAGGTTCACCGCGAGCGCGTCGCTGAAGCCCTTCTCGGAGACCTCGGTGCTCGGCCCGCCTTCGCCGATGATGCCCGCGTTGTTGAAGGCGATGTCCAGCCTGTCGAACCGCTGGAGTGCGAGCGCCACGAGCGCGCGGGCGTAGTCCTCCGAGCGGACGTCACCGGCCAGCGCGACGGCCTCGCCTCCGTCCGCGGCAATCTCCGCGACCAGCTTGTCCAGCTCCTCCTTGCGCCGCGCGCCCACCACCAGCTTCGCGCCCTCGGCCGCGAACAGCTTCGCCGTGGCCCGCCCGATGCCCGCGCTCGCGCCCGTGATGATTGCGACCTTGCCGTTCAACCGCTCCATGTGCCTGCTCCCGTCGAGGCCCGCGGCGAGATGCCCGGGCCGATGGGAGAGATGTACTCATCAGCATCTGTTGGAGAAAGGCACTGAACCTGCTTTGCTCATTCAGCTTTCCTGAATGATTGGAGCCCGCGCATGGACCGACTGCGTGCCTTCGAGGTCTTCGCCACGGTGGTCCAGCGCGGCAGCTTCACCCGTGCGGCGGACGCGCTGGACACGTCCGCGGCCAACGTCACCCGCTACGTGAACGAATTGGAGCGCCATCTCGGCACCCGGCTGCTCCACCGCACGTCGCGCCGCCTGTCGCTCACCGAGAGCGGCCAGGCACTCCACGAGCGCGTGCGCGGCATTCTCGACGACGTGGCCGAGGCCGAGGCGTTGGCCTCCGCGAGCACCGTCCAGGCACGCGGCAGGCTGCGGCTCAACGCGCCGCTGAGCTTCGGCATCCTCCACCTCGCGCCACTCTGGCCGCGCTTCATGGCCCTGAATCCCGACGTCGAGCTGGATGTCTCCCTCTCCGACCGCGTCGTCGACCTCGTCGAGGAGGGCTACGACCTCGCCATCCGCATCTCACGCGGAGGCGCCGCCGCCAGCCAGGTCACGCGCCGGCTCTCCACTTCGCGCAACGTGGTCTGCGCCGCGCCCGCCTATCTGTCGCGCCATGGCAGGCCCAAGCGCCTGGAGGACCTCGCCGCGCATGTCTGCGTTGCGTACAGCAATTCGTCGATGGCGGAGGAGTGGCCGCTCACCGACGCCGCTGGCAACATGCGCGTCGTCCGCATGCGCAGCGTGATGCAGGCGAACAACGGCGACACCGTCCGTGCCGCCGCGCTCGCGGGCCGTGGGCTCATCTGGCAGCCCACCTTCCTGATTGGCGAGGACCTGCGTGCAGGACGCCTGGTCCGCGTGCTGCCGGACCACTCGCTCCCGGACATCGACATCCTCGCCGTCTATCCGAGCCGGCGGCACCTCAGCGCCAAGGTCCGCCTGATGATCGACTTCCTCGCCGAGCAGTTCCGAGGCACTCCTTCGTGGGACAGGGCGTGACTCGCGGGCGGAAGCGCGGGCTTAATCCGCGCTGAGAGGATTCTCTTCTTCCGCGCAGTAGGGTGGACACCGGATGCCATCTTCCACGGCCTCCGCGGAAACGCCGGTCACGGCAGCGTCCCCTGGCGACGAGAGCTTCGTGAGGATGTCGTTTCCGCGCGCGTCGTAGGGCACCAGCACCAGACGCGTCTGCCCCGCCGCATCCAGCCCCTGGTAGATGCGCACGCCGGTCGCCGGGTTGCCGCTGGAGTCCTTCGCGTTGAGCAGCGCGGCGATGGCGTCGCGATTGAAGCTCTCGGACTGTTCGAGCGCGAGCCGCGCCTTCATTCCCGGATGCTGTCCGTGGAGCGCTTCACGCGTCTCACGGAAGTGGCGGGTGTAGCCCGCCGCCACGTCCATCGAGATGAAGTGCTTCTTCGCGGCGACCAGGTCGAAGGGGATTCCACCCGCCTTCTCAGGACCCGGGCTGTCACGGAAGCCCAGGGACATGAGTGCTGCCACGGCGACGAGACCTGCGACCTTGCGTTGCATGGAGGTTCTCCCTTGCTTTGGGGTCCGACTCAGGACCGTTGAGGCGCTGATGCGCGGCCGAGTACGGCTCCCAACTGAGCCACTTCCCGGTGCGGAAAAGGGTGTGACCAGACGCGGCCAGTGCTCACGGCGCTCCATGCCGGGTCTGATTCGAGACGCCGCAGCGCTCGCCAGATGACGAGCGCGAGTTCTTCAGCGGTGCCGCCCTCCAGGAGCACGGACGCCGCGCCCGAAGTGGTGGCCCGCACCGCGACCTGGTCGCCTTCACGCTGGAAGTTCCAGGTGGCCTCGCTCGGCTCCAGGAACCACACCACGCGGGCTTCTCGCCGCCCGGCGACGAGGTCCAGAGCCGCCACCGCCAGCATCGCGAGCGAGTCGCCCGGCACATCCGACACATCGAGCAACACGCTGCGCTCGCGGTCGGCAAGCTCCACCTGCAGCCAGCCGTGATGTGGCGAGCCGAATCTCAGCTCGAGCTGGCTCATGCCCACGTCCTCTCCACCCTCGCGGCCCATCCATGACAAGGCGACGCGGTGAGCTTCCGCCGGAGACAGCGAATGCGCAAAGGGTAGGTCCGCACCCGGCGGTCGGCCGCTCGCGACGGTAGAGTCCGTCCCTCGATGGACCTCGCTAGCGAAGACGCGGCACTCACCCTGCTCGGCCTCTCCGTGGGCGACGCCTTCGGCGAGCAGTTCTTCCCGTGCCCGGCCATCGCGCCCCGGTATGGGTGGCCGCACGCGAGCCGCTGCCGGCCTGGCCATTCGAAAATCAGAAGACGCCTCCCTGACGTGTCATCACGCGGACTGACACGTCAGGACACGTCAGGACGGAGCGCCGCCTACGTGCGCACGACTACGGGACCCACTTGTAGACCATGCCCGTGGCGTTGATGCCCCAGACGGTGCCATCACCGGCCACGGAGATGTTCCGCAGCGCGCCGGGCATGGACTGCCAGGCCGAGCCGGACCACTTGAAGATCTGGTCCGAGCCGTTCAGGGCCCAGATGTTCTTCGCGTTGCCCACGGACACGTAGGTCATCCCCGCGGGGATGTTCCAGGTCCACTTGCTGCCATCCCAACGGAGGACGCGGTTGGAGTCCGGGGGGTTGGTGGCCCACAGCTCCCCGTCGGAGCCGATGGAAATCTGGCTGACGCAGCAGCCCTTCTTCTCCCAGGTGGCGCCGTTCAGCAGGTAGTGGGAACCGCCGTTGTCCAGACCCCAGGCGGAGGCGGCGTTGACGGCGGCCACCTGCTTCATCCCGGTGGGGATGTTCCAGGTCCACTTGTTGTTGGCGACGTCCAGCTTCAGCACGCGCAGCGAGTCGGGAGGGTTCGTGGCCCACACGGTGCCGTCGGCGGTGACGGCGAGCGTGCTGACCGTGCCGGCCTTCCGCTCCCACGCCGAGCCAGTCCACTTCCAGGGATAGCCGGCCGTATCCAGCCCCCAGACGGCGTTGGCGTTGCCCACGGAAACCTGCTTGAGCGTGGCGCCCACGGGCCCCGCCACCAGCTGCCAGTCCGGCCTGGCGGGCGGCGCGGCCGGCGGGAACAGGTCGCTCCACTTCAGGGTGAGCTTCGCGTCAGACTGGCCGGCGAACACCACGTTCCGGCCGGTGGAGTCCACGGTGATGGCATACACGTAGCGGGAGCCGGGCTTCTCCCACTGCGCGACGACCTTCCCCGCCGCGTCATAGGCGACGATGCCCATGGCCACGCGGTTGTCGAGGTAGCTGAAGGCCCAGTAGGTGTAACCGCCCCACTTGACCACGGGGCAGGTGGTGGCCGCAGCGCCGGTACCCGGCCCCTGCGTGCACGTCACCTTCATGCCCGCGGGAACGGCGGGCGGCGCGTTCGCCGGTACCTGCACGACGACGGGGGGCGGGAACAGGGCATCCCACGTCATGGTGATCTTCGCGTCCGACTGACCGGCGAACGTCACGTTCTTGCCGGCGCCGTCCACGGTGATGGCGTACACGTAGCGGGAGCCGGGCTTCTCCCACTGCGCCACGGCCTTGCCCGCGGCGTCATAGACGACGATGCCCATGGCCACGCGGTTGTCGCCGTAGCTGAAGGCCCAGTAGGTGTAGCCGTGCCACTTGAGCACGGGACAGTTGGCGGCCGCGGCGCCGGTGCCGGGCCCCGGCGTACACGTCACCTTCATGCCGGCGGGGATGGCGGGCGGCGCGTTCGCCGGGACCTGCGCGACGGTGGGCGTCAGCTGCGCTTCGGCGCGCGGGGCGGCCGCGAGCACCAGCAATCCCACGGCGAGCGCCGCGAGGTTCGGGAGTTTCGAGTGAAGGCTCATGGGCTTCAGGTCCTCTCATGCTTCGGGGTGATGACGGCTGCGCCGCCCCAAAGCACGTCGTGTGCCAGCAGCCTGGTGACCGCGAGCTGAGCGCCGCGAAATATGCTGGGCCCATGACGGCACCCGAGCGGTTCGAGGTCGTACAGGGGCAGACGCGACTCGCGGGCGAGCACGCGGGGCGCGGGCCGGCGCTGGTGTTCCTGCATGCGGGAGTGGCGGACCGGAGGATGTGGCGCGCCGAGCTCGCGGCCTTCGCGCCCACGCACCATGCGCTCGCGTATGACCGGCGCGGCTTCGGAGAGAGCCACGGGGTTGCCGAATCCTTCAGCCACGTGGACGACCTGCGCGCGGTGCTCGACGCATTGGGCGAGGGCAGGCGGTGCTGGTGGGTTGCTCACAGGGCGGACGCGTGGCGCTCGACTTCACGCTGGCGCATCCGGAGCGGGTGCGGGGGCTCGTGCTCATCGCGCCCGCGGTGAGTGGCGCCGTTGCTCCCGCCGCGCCCGCGCCCGCCGTGGCGCGCCTCTACGCGAGCATCGAGGAGGCGGAGGCGCGGGGAGAGGTGGAGCGCGTCAACGCACTGGAGGCGCACCTGTGGCTGGACGGGCCGCAAGGACCCGAGGGCCGGGTGGGCGGCGCGGCACGTGCGCTGTTCCTTGAAATGAATGGCGTGGCACTGCGCGCACCATCTCCCGGCGCGGCGCAGGAGCCCCCTCCCGCGCTGCCACGGCTCGGAGAGCTGCGCGTGCCGACGAGGGTGGTGTGCGGAGACCTGGATGTGCCGCACCTGAAGGAGCGCTGCGCACTGCTCGCGCACAGCATCCCGGGCGCGGACCTGCGCATGATGCCGGGCTGCGCGCATCTGCCCAACCTGGAGCAGCCGCGTGTCTTCGAGCTGCTGGTGCGTGAGTTGCTCGCGCGACTGGACGCCTGAGGATTCCCGGGCGCAGCAGCCTCACCATCCCACTCAAGACGCGGCCCGGTTCCACGAGCGCCGCGCGCCAGGCGGGCACGAGGCTCGCCCCCGCGAGCACCAGGCCCTCTCCCGCCACCTGCCGCAGCACGTCCGCGCCACCTGCCCCGAGCGCGAGCCGCATACCGAACTCGTACGTGCGCTGGCTCAGCCCGCGAAGTCTTCGGGGTCGATGAAGGTCAGGGTGTCGATACCCGCCTCCTCGACCACGCGCCGGACGGAGTCATGAATCAGGATGACATTGACCGCCTCCGCCAGGCGGAACAACAACGCCCCACCCGGCTCCGCCCCGGGCCGCTTGCCAATCACGTTGAACGCAACGAAATCGGTATGGACCGTCTCGGTCAGGGGGTCGCGCAGCGTAGCCGGATAGACCGCGAGGTTGTCCACCCCCGCCTGCACCAGCGCCGTGTGCAGGCGGCGGGACATGACGGTAATCGGCGTCAGCCACAAGTCCCCCAGCACCCACCCTTCTTCATCCGTGCCGCGCAGCCCCAGCGCGATGGGCGTGGGCGGCGGCGCGGCAAACGCCACCCCGGTCATCCAGCTGCGCAGGGGATTGTCGCGCGTGTAGTGAAGCCGGGCGCGGCTGCCGGTATCGGGGTCCTCCACGCGCAATACGGAGTAGGGCTGCGCCATGCGTCGCTGTCCTTTCAGGGGTTCGAGAGCCTACTCCGCCGCACGCGGAGGCATTCAAGCCTCCTGGAGTGACGGCGCGTCTCCACGGTGCGCACCATAGGCGTGGAGGAACCGGCTCGGGGCCGGGACATGGGCTGGACGGACGCGGCAACCCGCCCAGGGAGGCTGGCGCATGACACTGGAGGACGTGCTTCCCCTCATCACCTTCCTGCTGGGCGCGGTCCTCACGCTCATCACGGAGACCACCCAGTACCGTCGCCAGATCCGACGTGAGCGCGAGGTCAGAGCCACAGAGAGAGCAGACCAGCAGGCCAGCGCCCGCGCCGAGTTCCAGGCGCAGACGATGCTGGCACTCCAGGAGTCCCTCTCCGAGGTCATCAGCCACATGCAACAGCGGGTCTTCAGGAGTCAGCTCTCGGCGGAGGAGTTCAAGAAGCTGACGGTGGCCCAGGTCCGGACGCTCATCCTCAACGTCCGGGTCCAGGACGATGCGTTGCGGGAGCGTGTCAAACGCACCGTCGCCGTCTTGATTGAGCTCTCGGAGACCCATGAGCCCGCCAGGGTCAGCAGCCTGTGGTCGGAGGCCATCGCCGGCTTCTACGAGGCGAACGAACGGATGGGAGTCCTCCTGCGCGCCCCCGGGTGAGCCTCCGCGCACGCTCGAGGCGCTCGAGCGGAGTCTCCGAGGCGCGGGCAGCCCCATGGGCGGCCCGCGCCATTTCCACCTTCGGACGTCGCGTCAGTAACAGGTGCCTACGCCACTGCAGCTGCAGTTGTTGCTCGCGAACGAGTAGTCATCGGACGCGGCGGCGAAGCTCCCCAGGCCGTAGTCATGCTTGGCGCAGTCCTGCGTGTACGCCGTCGTGCCCACGCACGGCGGGGTGCTGGTGATGCCGCAGCCCTGACCGCAGCGCCCCTTGCAGCCGTTGTCACCGCCGTTGCAGCTGCAGCCCCGGCCCGCCTGACGGTAATAGCCGGACCCGATGTACTGCGTCCCGCAGGTGCACGAGAGGTGGACCCAGCCGCGCTCCGACACGAACTCGTACGACGTGAGCACCTCGCCCACGGGGACGATCTGCATGAAGCTCGTCTGGCGCATGGCCGCGTCCTCGACGCGCGTGCGCGGCGTGGCCTCGTCCTGCGGGATGATTTTCGAGATGCCCCCCAGCAGGGGCTCAATCAACTGCGCCTGCGCGGCGTCGAGCGGGGCACCGGTCGGCATGAAGTTGCCGACGCCCTGGTTGTAGTCGAGGTGGAACGCAATGACCGGGTCACCGAAGTCGTAGGTCACCTCGACGACCTTGGACTCGGTCTCCACCACCAGCACGCGCACGGACGCGCCGCCCGCGCGGTACGTGGCCTCGAGCGTCGTCTCGTCATGCTGGAGGAGCGCGAAGCCTTCCGCCTCTTCCTCCTGCCCCTTTGGCCCGTTCGAACAAGCCACTGCCATCGACAGCGCGACTGCACACAGGAACAGCCTCTTCATCGGGGTCTCGATTCCGTGACACGGGTTGGCACCCAGGAAGCCTGTCGAAGCTGGAAAATCCTTCCATGGGCGATCAGTCCGTTTTATCAGAAATCGAGAATCAAGATACTCACGAGGGCAGCTCGACGACGAACTCACTTCCCAAGCCCGGCTCCGACTTCAGCGAGACCTTCCCTCCCAGCACCGTCACCAGCTCGCGCACCAGCGTCAGGCCCAGCCCCACGCCCGGCTTGGACTTGTGGTCCAGCGGCTCCAGGTGTTGGAAGGGCTCGAAGACGCGCGCCTGCGCCTCGGGCGGAATCCCCGGGCCGCTGTCTCGCACCCGCATCCGCCGCGCGTCCGCCACCACCTCCACCGCCACGTGGATGCCGCCCTGCTGGGTGTACTTCACTGCGTTCATCACCAGGTTGAGCAGCACCAGCTGCGCCATGCGCGAGTCCGTCTGCGCCAGCGCCTTTCCCGCCGGCCGCGCCAGGGCCAGCTTCAGCCCCTTGCGGTCCGCCTCGCAGCGCACCTCGCCCAGCACCTCCTCCGCCAGCTCCACCAGGTCCACCGGCTCGCGCCGCACCACCAGCCGCCCCGACTCCAGTTGGTTGTACTGGAGCACCATCTCCGTCATGTCCCGCAGCCGCAGCGTGGAGCGCACCATCCGCTCGAACATCTCCGAGGCCTTCGGCTTCAGCGGGCCCACCTCGCGCAGGAAGGCATGCTGGGTGAGCTGCAGCACCGACAGCGGCGTGCGCAGCTCGTGGGACACCAGCCGCAGCAGGGTGCTCCGGGACTCGCTGGCGCGCTCCGCCGACTCGCGTGCCGAGCTGGTCGTCTCCAGCGCCGCCTCCAGCTGACGCTTGCGCAGCCCCAGCTCGCGCGCCAGCAGTTCCATGTCCGACGTGCGCGCGTCCAGCGCGCCTTGCAGCACCTCGCGCGTGCGCTTCACCACCGCCAGGTTCGACACCCGCGCCAGCAGCTCCTCCGCCAGGAAGGGCTTCACCAGGTAGTCCTGCGCCCCGGCGCGCAGCAGGTCCACCCGCAACGCGTCATCCGCCCGCGCGGTGAGCATGAGGATGGGCGTGGACTCCAGCCCCTCCCTCGCACGCACCTCGCGCACCAGCTGGTCGCCGCCCATGCGCGGCATCATCAGGTCACTGACAATGACGTCCGGCCGCAGCGTCTCCGCCTGCCGCAACCCGTCCTCGCCGTCCGCCGCGGTGCTCACCCGGAAGTCCTGCGCCAGCGTCTCCGCCACGAAGCGCCGCATCTCCCGCGTGTCCTCCACCACCAGCACCCGTGGGCGGAAGGAGTCCTCCGGCACCACCACCGGCGCGTCCTCCGGGGTCCGCAGCACGTCCACCTCGGCCCGGGCCGCCAGTGGGAATGTGTCCGGCTCCGGCCCGGAGCGCAGCTGCGTCTCCGAGGGCGCCAGCAGCGGCAGCTCCGCCACGAAGCGCGCCCCGCCGCCTGGCCGCTCCTCCACGCGGATGCGGCCGCCGTGCAGGGTCACGAAGTCGCGCGCAATCGCCAGCCCCAGCCCGGTGCCGCCGAACTCGCGCGTGGTGCCGCCCTCGCCCTGGCGGAAGCGCTCGAAGATGACCTCGCGCAGCTCGGGCGGCACGCCCGGCCCGCTGTCCTCCACCACCAGCCGGCCCCACCCGGCCTCCGCGCCCAGGGCCACGCGGATGGAGCCGTCCTCCGGGGTGAACTTCACCGCGTTGGACAACAGGTTCAGCACCACCCGCTGCAGCTTCTCCGGGTCCACCTGCGCGGGGAGCATGCCCGGCAGCTCCAGCGAGAAGCCCAGGCGCCGCTCCGCCACCAGCCCCTCGAAGTTCTCCGCGCACAGGCGCACCAGCCGCGACAGGTCCGCCTCCGCGTAGGACGCCCGCATCTGCCCCGCGTCCAGCTTCGCCACGTCCAGCAGCGCATTCACGTGCCGCATCAGCACCCGCGCGTTGCGCCGCACCGCCTCCAAATCCCTGCGGTCCTCCGCGTCCGGCACGCCACGCTGCAGGAGCCGGTCCACCGGACCCAGGATGAGCGCCAGCGGCGTGCGCAGTTCGTGGCTGACGTTGGCGAAGAAGCCGGTGCGCTGCGCCTCGGACTCCTTCAGCTTCGCGTAGAGCGCCTCCAGCTCCCGGCTGCTCGTCTCCAGCCGCACCCGGCGCTCCTCGGACAGCCGCGCGGAGGCCACCACGTCCGCCACCTGGCGGCGCAGCGGCAGCAGGTACAGCCCCGTGGCCACCGACGCCACCGCCGTCACCCCCTTCACGCCCCCGGCCAGCCAGTAGGCCGAGTTCCACACGTTCCACACCTCCATCAGGTGCGTCAGCCCGCACGCGCCGATGAAGACGCCGAAGGAGAGAATCATCCCGCCGAAGGGCAGCCGGATGCGCCGCACCAGCACGAACAGCGACAGGGAGATGAAGAGGTACGCGGCGCCGGTGAGCGCGTCGGACAACACGTGCAGCGCCACCAGGTCCGGCTGCCACTGGTAGCAGTGGCCGTGTGGCATGTACCAGGCGCCGTAGATGATTTCCCTCAGTCCCGCGACCAGCCCCTCCCCGGCTCCCGGCGGGGACTCCGCGGACAAGACTCCGTGGCCCACATGTTCCAGTGGGTGGTTCATTGCGCGCTCCGCGCTTGCCGCCGGAAGGAGGCCCCCCCTGGACCGGCTCCCGAGGCAGCAGGGCATTTCATGCAAACCGGGCAACGCGCGTCACCCCCCCGGGCCGGCGCACGGTAGGTGCTGGACATTCGCCCCCGGCGGGGAAATGGGGTAGAGGCGCGAGCCGCCATGCTCGTGTCGCTCGTCATCCCCGTCTACAACGAGATTCCCACCCTCGCGGAGCTGCTGCGCCGCTGCATCGCCGTTGACTTCCCGAAGGAGCTGGTCCTCATCGACGACTGCTCGAAGGACGGCAGCCGCGAATTCCTCCGCCAGCTCGCCGAGCAGGGCGTGGGGGTACTGGGGGGTACGCCCCGCAACCAGAACCAGGTGCGGGTGCTGTTCCAGGAGGACAACCAGGGCAAGGGCGCGGCGCTGCGCCGCGGCTTCGCCGAGGCCACCGGGGACATCGTCATCGTCCAGGACGCGGACCTGGAGTATGACCCGCGCGACATCCCCAAGGTCATCCAGCCCATCCTCGACGGGGACGCGGACGTCGTCTTCGGCAGCCGCTTCACGGGGACGCCGCGGCGCGTGCTGTACTTCTGGCACACGGTGATGAACAAGACGCTCACCACCCTCTCCAACATGACGAGCGGGCTGAACCTCACGGACATGGAGACCTGCTACAAGGCCTTCCGCACCGAGGTGCTGCGCTCGGTGGACGTGGAGGAGGAGCGGTTCGGCTTCGAGCCGGAAATCACCGCCAAGGTGGCCCGCGGCAACTGGCGCGTCTTCGAGGTGCCCATCAGCTACCACGGGCGCACCTACGAAGAGGGCAAGAAGATTGGCTGGAAGGACGGCGTGCGCGCCCTCTACGTCATCTTCAAGTATGCGGTGAAGCGCTGAGCACGGCGCCGCCCTCCAAGAGCCCCTTCGCCGCCTCCACCGCGTCATGCGTCCCCGTCAGCGCGAGCACGTCGCCCGCGCGCAGCACCTCGCTGGCGGTGGGCACGGACACGCTCTCCTGCCCGCGTTGAATCGCGAGCACCGTCGCGCCCGTCAGCCCGCGCAGGTTCAACTGCGCCAGCGTCCGGCCCACCGCGGGGCTCAAGTCCTCCAGCCGGACGGGCACCGGCTCGCCCAGGCCGGGTAGCAGCTTGGGGACGTCATCCAGGGCGTGCTCCTCCGAGCCCGGCTCCTTCGAGTGGGACTGCGCGGCCAGCGCCGCCACGACCACCTGAGCCCCGGCGCGCACGTGCCCGTGCAGGTTGGTGGCGCCGCGCCAGAAGGCGATGCCGAGCGCCACCAGCAGCGCGAGGATGATGAGCGGCCCCGTCGCGCCCCGCATGAACGGCTGGGTGATGGCCACCACCGGCACGCCGATGAGCAGCACCGTCACC
Source organism: Pyxidicoccus sp. MSG2 (assembly GCF_026626705.1). Classification (NCBI taxonomy): domain Bacteria; kingdom Pseudomonadati; phylum Myxococcota; class Myxococcia; order Myxococcales; family Myxococcaceae; genus Pyxidicoccus; species Pyxidicoccus sp. MSG2. Next base: position 6,588,821 of record NZ_JAPNKC010000001.1, on the reverse strand, counting down.
ACCTGCAGCGTGACGAGCAGCAGCCTCCGGGGCGCCGCCGCCAGGTCCACCTTCCCATCCGTCCGCTGGGGCAGCGCCGCTTCCGACAGCAGCGCCCCGAGCCGGCGCGCCAGCGTGATGATGCCGATGAGGAACGGCACCGCGAGGACGACGGCCACCGCGATGATGAGGTGGCCCGCCAGGGAGCGGTCCACCCCCGTCCGCTCCTCCACGAACAGGGCCACCTTGCTGGCGGCCAGCGACGTGCCAATCACCAGCAGGATGAGCAGCGCCGCGTCCACCAGCAGCAACCGCACCACGCGCCGCACCACCGCGCCCCGCGTCTGGCTCGGCGGCGCCTCCCGCAGCCGCTCCACCCAGGTGCCATAGAGCGTCGCGAACGTCTGGAGGGGCTTGGGCAGCTTGCGGTCCACCCAGTTGGCCACCGGGCCGGACACCTTGATGAGCATGGGCGTGGTGAGCGTCGTAATCGCGGAGACGGCCACCGCCACCGGATAGAGGAAGTCCCCCGTCGCCCTCAGGGACAGCCCCAGGCCCGCGATGATGAAGGAGAACTCGCCAATCTGCGCCAGGCTCATCCCCGCCTGCACGGACGTGCGCGTGCCGTTGCCCGTGAGGAACGCGCCCAGGGTGACGCCCAGAATCTTCCCGAAGACGACGACGACGGTGAGCACCAGGATGGATGCCCAGTACTTCGCCACCAGCGCCGGGTCGATGAGCATGCCCACCGACACGAAGAAGATGGCCGCGAACATGTCGCGCACCGGCTGCACCAGGTGCTCCACCACCTTCTCCTCCCCGGACTCCGCCACCAGCGAGCCCGCGAGGAAGGCCCCCAGCGCCACCGAGTAGCCGAAGGCCTGGGCCAGCAGCGCCACCGCGAAGCAGATGCCCACGCTGGCCACCAGCGTCGTCTCCGGGCGGTTGAGCCGCACGACGGCGCGCACCGCGCGGGGGATGATGAAGAGGCCCACCACCACCAGGCCCACGAGGAACGCCACCAGCCGGCCCGTGGTCAGCGCCAGGTCGCCCATGGACAGGCCCGCGCCGGTGGAGATGGCCGTCAGCGTGGCCATCAGCAGCACGGCGATGAGGTCCTCGACGATGAGCACGCCCACCACCAGTTCGCGCAGGCGGCCCTTGATGCCCTGCTCGTCGAAGGCCTTGGCGATGATGGTGGTGCTGGAGATGGCGATGAGCGCACCGGTGAAGATGCTCTCGCGGGACGTCCACCCGAAGGCACGGCCCACCACGAAGCCGAGCCAGATCATGATGGCGCACTGGATGACGGCGGTGAGCCCCGCCGTCAGGCCCACCGAGAACAGCTTGCGCAGGCTGAACTCCAGCCCGAGCGAGAACATCAGCAGGATGACGCCCAGCTCCGAGAGCGTCGTCACCACGTCCGGGTTGGCCACCAGGGGAATGGGGACGAAGGGGCCGACGACCAGGCCGGCCAGGATGTAGCCGAGGACGACGGGTTGGCGCAGCCGCTGGAAGAGGACGGTGGTCACCGCCGCCACGCACAGGACGATGGCGATGGCCTGGAGGACCTCGTGGGCTCCGTGCATCAAGACACCTCCGCGCCACCATGGGCGCGTACAAGCTGAAGGAGAACAGGGGCCATGGGCCCGGGGACGGAGCGTCACGTGGACGACCCCACCGGGGCACACGGCGGGAAGGGTCCGCCCCGCGCCGTCATGGGGGCGGCTTCGAGAGGGCACCTGGGAGATGAAGGAAGGCACCGCCCGTATCGGGGCGGTGCTCGCCGTCATCCGCGCGCGGGAGGCCCGCGCAGGGGGCGGGTGACGAGGGGAGGCTGGTCCGCGAGGCCGCTCCGCGCGGACACCGGCGCCACCGGGTAGCGCACCCGACGGGCGATGGCCGTGTCCGAGGGCACCTGCCGCACCCGGCTCCAGCGCGGCACCGCGAAGACGGCAGGGGGGAAGCCCCCGCGCCCGCGCGCCGCGCCCCAGCTCGGGTGCGCGGGGAAGAGGGACGGCGAGCCTTCCAGGGCGGCCCAGGTGTCGAAGCCCACGCCGTGGAAGCGCAGGCAGGCGGGCCGCCGCACGGGGCCCTCGGTGACGCGCCGGAGGCCATGCGCCCCCGGACCCCCTGCGGCGTCGCCCGCAAGGCGACTCACCCCCGCGAGCCGCGGCCCCGGCTCCGCGAGCGCGGCGCTCCCGAGCGCCAGCCCCAGCGTCAGGAAGACACCCACCATGGCGACGAGCCACGGCCCGCGCGCTCCGCCCGCGGCGCCAGTCCTTCGCGAGCTGTGGCCGGGGGCGCGCTTCACCCCTCCAGTTATTACGCGGCCCTCTGGCGAGTAAAGCACTCCCGCATCCTTTGTAGGTTCATGTCTCCCCCTCCTTGCCGGACAGGTCTCCCGTTCGGTGGAGCACACCCGCCCCTCCCTCCAGTCCCAGTCTGACGGCGGCCGACCAGGAGCGGCGCCCCCGCCACTGCCCCAACCGTGGAGCGATTCCTAGGTTCCGGATGTGCTTTCACGATTCTTGCTCTACGGGTGCACGGGGTGGGTGTTGGAGGTCCTGTTCACGGGGACCGGCGCCGCCATGAAGCGGGACAAGAGCGCCACCGCGCGCACCTACCTGTGGATGCACCCCATCTACGGAGGCACGGCGCTGGCGCTGGAGGAGGTCTCCGCCCGGCTCAAGCCCCTGCCCCGGCCCCTGCGCGCCCTGGCCTACACCGCCCTCATCTTCGCGGCGGAGTACGGCACGGGCTGGGCCTTGAAGCGGCTGCTCGGCCGCTGCCCGTGGGACTACTCGCCGCACCGGTGGAGCGTGCACGGCCTCATCCGCCTGGATTACGCGCCCGCCTGGTACCTCACCGCGCTGCTGTTCGAGCCCGTGCGCGACACCCTGCTCCACGTCACCAGCGATGCCCTCCGCCACACGCCCGAGTACCGGGAGGCCGAGGAGGCGGGGACGCTGCCGCAAGGGGCGCTGCCCGAGGGGACGCCCGAGGAGGCCGGGGTGGTGGCCCGGCGCTTCGAGCAGGCCCAGGCCGAGTCTGCCTCCCTGCACTGAGACCCGGGGCGGCGCGCGTCCGCTGGCCGACTGCTCTCCAACCTGAAGTGGAAGCCGCTTCCGGCTTTTCTTCCTCCGTGTTGCGGCGCGTAGTACCTTCCGCGCGTCTCCCCCCACGCTTTGGGGAAATTCCGCCGCCTCCCCGAAAGTTCCCGCCCTCGTATGTTTGACTGGCTTCACACCCTCTTTTCGCGTGACCTCGCCATCGACCTGGGCACGGCGAATACCCTCATCTACATCCGCGGCCAGGGCATCGTGTCCAACGAGCCTTCCGTCGTGGCCGTGCAGCAGGACGCGCGCGGGGGCAAGAAGGTCCTCGCGGTGGGCAAGGAGGCCAAGGAGATGCTCGGGCGCACCCCGGGCAACATCGTGGCCATCCGTCCGATGAAGGACGGCGTCATCGCGGACTTCGAAATCACCGCGGCGATGCTGCGCTACTTCATCCAGAGCGCCCACAACCGCAAGACGCTCGTCAACCCGCGCATCATCATCGGCATCCCCTCCGGCATCACCGAGGTGGAGCGCCGTGCGGTGCGCGAGGCGGCGGCGAACGCGGGCGCCCGCGAGGTCTACCTCATCGAGCAGCCGATGGCCGCGGCGATTGGCGCGGGCCTGCCGGTGACGGAGCCCAGCGGCAACATGATTGTCGACATCGGCGGTGGTACGTCCGACGTCGCGGTCATCAGCCTCGCCGGCATCGTGTTCGCCAAGAGCGTGCGCATCGGCGGCGACAAGCTGGACGAAGCCATCATCCAGTACGTCAAGCGCAAGTACAACCTGCTCATCGGCGAGCGCACGGCCGAGCTCATCAAGATGGGCATCGGCACCGCGTACCCGACGGACGAGGTCATGACCATGGAGATCAAGGGTCGCGACCTGGTGGCCGGCGTGCCGCGCACCCTGACGGTGTCCAGCGACGAGGTCCGCGACGCGCTCGCCGAGCCCGTCAACGGCATCGTCGAGGCGGTGAAGCTCACGCTCGAGCGCACCCCGCCGGAGCTGGCCGGTGACATCGCCGACCGCGGCATCGTGCTCGCCGGTGGCGGCGCGCTGCTGAAGAACCTGGACACGCTCCTGCGCGAGGAGACGGGCCTGCCCGTGTTCCTCGCCGAGGACCCGCTGTCCGCGGTGGTGATTGGCGCGGGCAAGGCGCTGGAGTCGCTCGACATCCTCCGCCAGGTCTGCCAGCCGGGCTGACGTCTCCAGCCCGGTGCTTCACGGCCACGGCGCCGCGCTCTTCGCTTCTCGCGAGGGCCGGCGCCGTTCGCTTTCCCGTCTCGTGACCGCGGCGGTTTGACAGGCGCGCGGGCCATGGACTGAGGTGGGCTCCATGAGCCCATCCTCCCTGCGTCACAGGCTGTCAGGCTTCGCCACCGCCGCGCTGCTGGTGGCGTCCCCCGCCCTCGCGGACTGGTCCGCGGATGCGACCACGAAGGTGTCGGCGCCGGCCGGCCAGAAGGCGCCGGCCGGCCAGAAGGCCCCGCCGGAGATGAAGGGCCGCATCTACGGGCGCAAGGGCCTGCTGCGCATGGACACGCAGGTGCCGGCCCCGCCCCAGGGCACCGGCATGGCCATGTCCATCCTGTTCGACTTCGACAAGCGCACCGGCACCACGCTGATGCACGCGCAGAAGATTGCATCGGTGCGGAGCCTGGATCAGCTGCCGATGAAGCTCCCCGGCTCCTGCACGGGGAAGACGCAGGACTACGACACCTGCTTCGTGGAGCAGGGATACAAGAAGACGGGCACCGAGACGGTGAACGGCCACGCCGCCACCGTGTACGAGGGCTCTCCCGCGAGTATTGATGGCAAGCCGCTGCGCCAGAAGCTGTGGCGGCCCACGGACCTGTCCGAGGTCCCCTACGTGCGCGCGCAGACCTTCAGCGCCGACGGACAGGTGACGGAGCTCAACCTCACCAACATCCAGGAGGGCAAGCAGCCCGACTCGCTCTTCACCATCCCCGCCGACTACCGGAAGATGGAGGGCCCGCCCTCGGGCGCCCCCATGGGTGGCCTCAAGCCCGAGGACTTCAAGGGCAAGACGCCCGAGCAGATTCAGGAGCTGATTCGCCAGCGCATGAGCCAGGGTGCACCGCCGCCGCAGGGGGGTGGACAGAAGCCCTGACGCGGGTGGCTGGGGTGGCGCGCGTCAGCGCAGACGGTGCTTCGCATAGAGGCCGTCGCGCCACTCGAGCAGGTCCGCGAAGCGCTCGGCGAGCGCGGCGTGGCTCCACACCTCGCGCGTGCCAGGGCCCACGGGCAGGTAGCGGTCGTCCGGTGGGCGCAGGAACTGGAGCATGGCCGCGCCGTTGATGTCCGCGTAGGCGAAGCCGGCCGCCAGGTAGGGCCGGCCGCCCAGCTCGGCGCGGAGCCGCTCGAGGGCGGGGACGACGGTCTCCTGGATGGCGGCGTCCACGTCGGAGGCGGCCTGGTGCTTCCGGGCGATGAAGCGCACGCCCAGCTTCGTGGACGGCGCCATCATCCCCCGGAGGAAGCCGGGCACGAAGCCGGGGAGGCTCTCGCGCTGGGCCCGCGGATTCTGGAGCATGCCCACGAGCACGTGCGCGCGGGCCACCTTGAGCACACGGTCCCCTGTCTCCTCCCAGCGGGCGTTGAGCTCCGCCGCTTCGGGCGGGAAGAGCGGCGCGCCTGAACCCAGGGCCTCCGCGCGCTTCGCGATGTTGAACGAGCCGGTGATGGCGCCGTCCTCGTCGAGCAGCATGGGGACGGAGGGGTGCACGCCCTTCGGCGTGCGCCAGCGCAGCAGGGCCTCGCCAATGAGGGGCATGTGCTCGCGGTAGCGGAAGGAGACCCGGTGGTGGTCCAGCGCCCAGAGGGCCTTCTCCGTCCAGCTCGAGTACCGCAGTCCGTAGAGTGTGCGCATGAAGCCCTGGACAGTACGCCGCCCGCAGGCGCGAGCCCAGGGCCTGCTTCATCGGATGCACACCCCGCAGTCCAGCATGCAGTTGCGATAGTCGATGCCCAGGCCGCACGACTCGGTGACCTGGCACCTGCCGTCACCGCACTGGTAGACGTCTGACGCCAGCATCCGGGTGGTGAGGGCCTTGTACCGGATGCCGTTGTAGTAGCAGGTGCCGTAGTAGGGGCTCAGCAGCCGCAAATCACAGTGCAGCTCGCAGTTGCCCACGGGCACCATCGGCGGGCAGTTGTCCTCCATCTGGAGCGGCCCCGGTGAGAGCGCGCACTCGCGCAGGGAGCTCTTGCGCCCGGTCAGCAGGCCCTGGTCGCTGCCCACGTAGACGCCCTCGCCGGTGAAGAGGTTGCCGAAGAAGCAGGCCTCGTGCTCGGGGAAGGCCGCCAGCTCCACGCCGCTGTAGGGAATGGGCTGGCCCCGGCTGTTCTCTCCCAACACGGAGATGGCCATCGAGATGCCCCGCTTGTTGGTGTGCGCGGCCAGGCAGGCCGACACCACCTGCTGCTCCGCCTTGGTGGCCTTCTGCCCCTGGGCCCAGTCCGGTGCGAGGCCGAGCAACCCGAACCACGTATACGTCCGCCCATTGCGCGGGTCCGTGTAGCGGCGCACCTCGCCTGCCGGCACCGCGCAGCGCACCACGTACCGCATCACCATGTCGGCGAGCGCCGGGTTCGACTGGAACCACGTGTCGAACTGCGACGACGACAGACCCGCGGTGGACAGCCCGTTGAAGGACAGCCCATTGAAGGACAGGCCGTTGCGGGACATCCCGTTGAAGGACAAGCCGTTGAAGGACAGGCCATTCGCCGAGCCCAGCTCCTGCTCGGCCGTGGCCACCGTGCTGGCCGTATCTGCGTCGGCATCTTCCACCGGGCCACAACCCACCCCGGCCACCAGCAACGCCACCGCGAACAAGCTCTCCACATGTCTGGACCGCATGCGCTCCCCCCATGGTGAATCGTTGGCGTCACCTGCCGAAGCTTCCAGAGACATCCGGGTCGCGCTGTGCTGTCGAGCTGTACGGAGAAGTCCCCTTGAAAGAGTTTCGCGCTGACACTCGATGGGAATTCGCCACCCCGACTTCCGTGCATGTGTGCGTCGCGCGCGGGACAGCGACGGCGTGGGGTACCGGACGCTCCCATGTGACACCACTAGTACCGTCGCCGCATTGCACCCGAGGCCCCCGGCCGGTGGCACGACAACCCACCGGCCGGCGCCCCTCCGTCAGCGGTAGTACGGCGAGACGGCCTCGGAGATGCGCGCCACCAGGTCCTCGACCTGCAGCCGCTCGTCACCGCTCAGCGACGGGAGCTGCGCGGTGAGCGTGTCCCGCACCTCGCGCAGCGCCGAGTAGGAGGCCAGCACCTGCTGGCTCTTCAGGATGTCCACCATGGTGCGGCGCGAGGCGTAGCTGCGCACGCCGTCCACGTTGAGCAGGATGGCCTTCAGGTCGGCGATGACCAGCGGCAGCAGCGTGGACGAGTTGGGCGGGTTGGCTTTGAAGGAGCTGCGGTCCGCCTCCGGGTCCAGGTACAGGCGCGCCAGGGTGCGCCGCGCCAGCTCATCCGCCCGGGCGGCGTAGTGCGGGGGCGAACCCGCGGGCACCTGGAGCGGGGGCCGGAACTGGGCCATGGCGAGCTGGTAGGCGGTGACCTGAGCCTGCGCATTGCCCGCGCGCACGAACTGCAGCACGGGGTTCAGGTAGAGGCCGACCAGGGGCTTCAGCCGGTCCAGGTTCGCCGTGCTGTACATCAGCTGCGTCATGAGGTCGTGGTACTCGGGGACGTACCACTTCGTGAGCGGGTCATCGAAGCGGTCGTTCCGGTTGCAGAGCGGGTCCACGATGGTGTCCTGGTCCGTGCAGAACGCGAGCGTGGGCTCCTGCGTGGACAGCCCGTAGAGGTAGCGCACCGCCTCCACGTCATACGGCCCGGGTGCGTCGCCGTACACGGTGTCTTCTTCGACGATGTAGTCCATCACCGACGTGGAGCGCACCATCGAGGGGCCGCCCGCGTACACCCGCGAGCCCGCGAAGTTGTGGCGCAGGCCCAGCGTGTGGCCAATCTCGTGCAGCACCACGTTGGTGAGGTTCGCCTCCACCTTCTGCTTCTTGGTCAGCGAGGCGAGCGTCGGTGACGCGGACAGTGCGCCCGCCTTCGGCACCTCCAGGTCGCACAGCGAGCCACCCGCCATGCCGGCCCAGGACATGCGCAGGGACGGGTGCGGCGCCGCGCCTTCCGTGGGCGCGGCCCCGCTCAGGTCGTCGCTGTAGCCGGCGTCCGCCAGGGCCAGCCACAGCGCGGGCAGGTACACGCTGGCGCCGCGAATCTCGCCGGTGTTGGGGTTGGTGCGCATGTTCGCGAAGGCGAAGGGCATCCCCTCATCCGGGTCGAAGATGAGGAAGTTCTTGTCGTCGTCCGCGAAGCCCTGCGTGCTGTCCGCGACGACGGCCTCCAGCGCCTTGAAGCCGAACACCTGGTTCCAGCCCTCGATGCCGCGCTTCAACGCGCCCACCAGGTCGTACTGCTGGTAGCGCGGGTCGTTCTGCAGCGTGAGGACGGTGGGGGTGATGTTCCACCGGATGGGCTTCATGCCCGGGCGGATGTTCCACTTCACCGGCGTCTGCTCGGTGTAGCCTCCCGTGTTGGGGATGAGCCGCTCGTCGCTGAGGAAGTAGTGGTCCACCTCCGGCCGCGGGGTGGGCGTGAAGCCCGGGCCCTCGCTGTACTTGCGCAGGGAGAGGGAGAGCGTGCCGGAGTAGCGGTACGGGTTGTTCTCCAGGAAGTAGAACGCGAGGTCGTCCGGCACGTCCATGTAGCCGGTGTAGACCTGCTCGAAGGCGACGCCGTCCGCCAGGGTGCGGAAGCGCTGCGCGAAGCTCAGCTCCACGTTGAACGGGATGCGGCGGGGCCCGAGCAAATCACCCACCACGCCGAAGCGGTTGAGGCCCGCCGTCGGGTCGATGAGCACGTACTGGTCCGAGCCGCGCGTGCGGTTGAACGGGCCGTAGTCGGTGACGACCGGGTACGCCTCCACCAGGAGGTCCGGGTCGAACACGTCGCTCATCGCCTTGCCGTCCGCCACGTCCAGGACGAAGAGCTTGCCGTTCTGCTCCTTGAAGCTCACCACGCGCGTGCCCAGCGAGGTGGCCGCGTCGTAGAGCACACCGCCCGGATGCGCCTGCTTCTGGTACGCGGACATGAACCAGCGCTGCGCCAGCTCGCTGCGCCGGATGGCCAGGTAGAAGCTGGTGCCGGAGTCGTCCACCGCGCCCTGGAGCTGCTGCTCCACCTGTTGCTTCTGTGACGCGCCCACTGTCCGGGGTACGGCGACGAAGGATGAATCCAGCGAGATGGGCAGTGCGTCGCCGGGCGTCTCGGCGACTTCCGGCGAGGGGACGTCCGGGGGGCTTCCGCAACCGGTGCTCAGCGCCACGGCCAGGGAGGCCGCGCCCAGCCACGAGCGATGCAGGGGGAATCGACTTCTCGACATGAGTGTCTCCAAGGTGCGGGCCGCACACGATGCGTGGCCCGTCATTGGAGGAACGCAGTCACTCGGAGACTTTCCCGGCCACATTCCGCGCGCCCCGGATGCCCCGTATCGCGCAAGGACTTCGACGGTGGGCGATATGCCCTCTGAGGGGGCGCGTTATGCCACGAGGGACTGTCGGAGAGCGTCACGCGGGAGACGCGCGGCAGCGGCGCCGGATGGGGTGAAGAACCATCACCGGGCACGAAGTGCGAGCATCCGGTCCACACGCCGGGATGTGACACGTGGAGGGCCTTCATGAATGACCCTGTTCCCGCCGCACCATCTTCCCGGCCGCGCCCGCCCATGCGCCGGGGGCTTCGCACCGGCCTGCTCGTCTGGGCCTGCGTGGCCCTGCTCATCTCCGCATCCGGCGTGATGCGGTTCGTGCCGCCCTTCATCATCCCGCTGCTCATCGGCGGCGGCGTGCTGGCCTTCTGTCTCGCCTGCGCCGCCTCGCGCGACTTCCGCGCCGCCGTGCTCGCCGTGGACCCGCGGCTTGCGGTGCGCTACCACGCGGTGCGCGTGGTGGCGGGGGTCGGCTTCCTGGTGCAGTACGAGCGGGGAGAGCTCCCCGGTGCCTTCGCCCTTCAGGCGGGCTGGGGGGACATCGCCGTCGGGCTCGCGGCGCCGGTGGTGGCGGCGCTCGCGCTGCCCGCGGACACACCGCTGAAGCGCGGCGTGGTGCTGGCCTGGAGCGTGGCGGGACTGGTCGACATCCTCTGGGTCGTGGGCAACGCCCAGCGGATGATCTTCCTCGAGGGCAACCTGCTCCTGCCCGCCACGCTGACGCGCTTCCCCTTCTCCCTGCTGCCGCTGTTCGTCGTGCCGCTGGTGTTCATCACCCACGGCCTCGTGCTGGCGCGGCTACTACGGAGGACGTGACGCTCAGTCCATCAACTGCTGCGCGAGGTACACGTGGTGCAGCGCCCAGCGGCGCGCGTTGAGCAGCGGGTCCGCGTCGTTGGAATGACCGCCGTCGGTGTTCTCGAAGTAGAGGTACGGCAGCCCCATGGCCTCCAGCCGTGCCGCGAACTTGCGCGCATGGCCTGGGTGGACGCGGTCGTCCTTGGTGTTGGTGGTGATGTAGGGCTTGGGGTAGCGCACGCCCGGCTTCAGGTTCTGGTAGGCGGAATACTTCGCGATGAACGCGGCGTCCCCGGGCACCTCGGGGTTGCCGTACTCGCCCACCCACGACGCGCCAGCCGGCAGCTTGTGGTAGCGCAACATGTCGATGAGCGGGCTCTCGATGACGGCCGCGTTGAACAACTCGGGATGCTGCGTCAGCGCCACGCTGGTGAGGACGCCGCCGTTGGAGCGCCCGTAGATGCCCATGCGGCGCGGTGAGCTGATCTTCCTGCGGACGAGGTCCTCCAGCACCGCCGCGAAGTCGTCGAACGCGCGCTGACGGTGCTCGCGCAGCGCGGACTGGTGCCAGCGGGGGCCGAACTCGCCACCGCCCCGGATGTTGGCGACGACGTACGCACCGCCGCGCTCCAGCCAGAGCTTGCCCACCTCCGGCTGGTACACGGGCGTCTTCGACACCTGGAAGCCGCCGTAGCCGTGCACCAGCGTGGGCGCCGTCCCGTCCAGCTTGCGCGTCTTCGAGCGCACCACGAAGTACGGCACCCGCGTGCCGTCCTTCGACACCGCCTGGTACTGGTCCACCCGGTGCGTGGACGCATTGAAGCGCGCGGGCAGTGACTTCACCTTCTTCACCGTCGCCGTCGAGGCGTCCCCCAGCCACAGCGCGGTCGGCTCGAGGAAGCCCTGGGACTTCACGAAGAGGCGGTCATGCGCCGACGACGTCGCGGTGATGCCGACGGACGCGTTCTTCGGCAGCGCCAGCCGCCTGCGCGTCCAGCGGTCCTTCACGGGCGTGTAGACATCCAGCGCGCCCTTCACGTCCTCGTACACGTTGACCAGCAGCCGGGTCTGCGTCGCGGACACCCCGTCGATGGACTGACGCGGTCCTGGCTGCAAGAGCAGCGTGGGACGCGCCGACGCGGCGTCCTGCTTCAGCGCCGCGAGGGGATACGCGAGCAGCGCGCCCTGCTTGAAGCGGCCCCAGTCCTCTTCAATCGTGAAGACGACCTGGCCCTGCACGAAGGCCTGGTACGACGCCTTCCTCGGCAGGGGCACGCGCGTGGGAGCCGCGTCGCCAAGCAGATAGAACTCGGACTCGAAGAACGTCACGCCGCGATTGACGAGCACGCCCTGCAACTGACCCTCGGAGTCCCGCAGCAGCAGGGGCGAGGCCTGCACGTCCGTGCGCTCGCCTCGGAACACCTCCTGTGCCTCCTCCAGTGGCGTGCCGCGCTTCCAGCGCTTGAGTACGAAGGGGTAGCCGGACTCGGTGAGCGTGCCGCCGCTCCAGTCCCGGCCGACCAGCAGCGTGTCCGCGTCCAGCCACTCCGAGGACTGCTTGCCCTCCGGGAGCCGGAAGCCACCGTCCACGAACGTCCCGGCAGTGGCGTCGAACTCGCGCACCGACACCGCGTCCTTGCCGCCATCGGAGAGCTTCAGCAGGCACCGCTGGTCCGCGGGCGGCAGACAGTCACTGCCCTTCCATATCCAGTTCGTGCCCTCCGTCCTGGACAGGGCGTCCAGGTCGAGCACCGTGTGCCACTCGGGAGTGGGGCTCGCGTAGCTGTCGAGCGAGGTGTGCCGCCACACACCGTGCGGGTTCGACGCGTCCTGCCAGAAGTTGTCCACGCCGCCCGCGCGGAAGTCGGGGGTGGGGATGCGGTCGGTGGCGGTGAGGAAGGTGAGCGCCTCGGCGTGGAAGGGCTCGAAGCGCGGGTCCTTCTCCAGCACGGCCAGCGTCTTCGCGTTCTGCGCACGCACCCACTCCAGGGCACGGGTCCCCTGCACCTCCTCCAGCCAGAGGAAGGGGTCCTCCTCGGCCAGGGCCACGGGGGCCGTCAACAGCCCGGTCAACAGTGACGCGATGAACACCCTGCGCATGTCCACATCTCCCAGCGGTCGAAGGCGGGCCGGCAACACCCCACGGCGCCCGCAATTCCCACGGCTTGACGCCCCGCCGGCACACCGGGAGTCTTGTGCGCGATGACCCGACCCGCCAGCCTCGTCGCGCTCCTGCTGCTGCTCCCTTCCGCCGCGCTCGCCGCACGGCCCACCGTGCTCCGTGCGCAGCGGCTCTTCGATGCCCGCTCGGGCAAGGTGGTGTCACCCGGAGTGGTGCTGGTGCGCGACGGTCGCATCGAGGCCGTGGGCTCCGGGGCCCCATTGCCGAAGGACGCGGAGGTGGTCGACCTGGGAGACGCCACGCTGCTGCCCGGCCTCATCGACGCGCACGTCCACCTGGACTCCGAGCGGAGCGATGACTACCGGCAGGACCAACTGGACTCGCTCCAGAAACCGGTGGCGGAGCTGGCGCTGGAGGCAGGCGAGCATGCGCGCCGCACACTGCGTGCGGGCTTCACCACGGTGCGCAACCTGGGCTCCGCGCACGTCATCGACATCGGCCTGCGCAATGCGGCGCGAAGCGGGATGCTGGAAGGGCCGCGCGTCATCGCCTCCGGCGCCGCCCTGGGCGCCACGGGGGGCCACTGCGACACGCACGGCTTCCGCGAAGGCGCGCTCGCCGAGGAGTCCGCGGGCGGTGTCGCGGACGGACCCGACGCGCTGCGCGGCCAGGTGCGCAAGGCGCTGAAGTACGGGGCGGACGTCATCAAGGTGTGCGTCACCGGCGGCGTGCTCTCCGAGGGCGACGACGTGGACGTGCCCCAGCTCACACAGGCGGAGATGGACGCGGTGGTGGACGAGGCGCACGGCCTCCGCAAGAAGGTGGCCGTGCATGCCCACGGCGCCACCGGGGCGAAGCGCGCCATCCAGGCGGGGGCCGACTCCATCGAGCACGGCACGTTCCTGGACGAAGAGGCGTTCCGGATGATGGCCGAGCGCCACACCGTGCTCATCCCCACGCCGCTCAACCAGCGCATCTACGACGAGCAGAAGGCGCGCGGCGCGAAGTTCCACCCACGCGTCTGGGAGAAGATTCAAATCGCCGCGAAGGCCCGGCGCGAGTCGATGCGCCTCGCGCTGGCGCGGAAGGTCCGCATCGGCTTCGGCACCGACGCGGGCGTCATCCCGCACGGCCGCAACGCGGAGCAGCTCGGCATCCTGGTGGAGTACGGCATGAGCCCCACCGACGCGCTGCGCGCCGCGACCACGGTGAACGCGGAGCTGCTCGGGCTCTCACAGGAGCTGGGCAGCCTGGAGCCCGGCAAGGTGGCGGACGTCATCGCCGTGCCCGGCGACGTGCTGCGCGACGTGCGCGCCACCGAGCGCGTCTTCTTCGTCATGAAGGAGGGCCGGGTGGTGCGGCACGACGCGGCGCCCACCACCGCGGCCTCGAACAAGTAGCGTCCGTCAGGGCGCGGGCTTCGGGAAGGCGACCGGGCTGCGGTGGCCGTCCTGGTCCACCGCGCGCACGCCGAAGAAATAGTTGTCCTTCGACATGCCCGGCACGGTGTAGGTCGTCACGTTGCCCACCGGGAGCACGTGCGTCCAGAGCGCCTCGGTCGTCTCGCGGTAGACGATTTCGTAGCCCGCGACGTCCGGCTCGGGGTTCGCGTCCCAGGCCAGCTCGGTGTCGTTGGTGAGCTTCGCGGTGATGATGCGCGTGTTGGCGGGGACGGCCGGCGCACGGGCGAGGGCCGTGAGGGCGGCGGCGTTCACCCGGGCCACCCGGGTGATGTACGCGAAGTCCACGAACTCGGGCAGGTCGCCGAAGACGGTGCCGTTCTCACTGCGGACGTCCTGGTGCTGGTGGGCGTAGTTCTCGTGCGGCTCGGTGAAGCGCAGCGCCGCGTAGCCCTGCTGCAGGAAGGGGATGTGGTCCCCGCCCCGGCGGTAGCGGTCCCTGCGGTAGATGATGTTCACCCGCATGCCGGTGGCGCTGTTCTCCCCCACGTCCTTCACCAGGCGCGCGAGCTGACGCGAGGGCGAGTCGTTCTCTCCACCCACCGAGCGGCGGGTGTTGGCCTCCGCGGGCGTCTCGGCCGTGGGCACGCCTTCCGCGAAGACGCGCACGGTGAGTGGATCTCTCGAGCCGTCATCCGCGCGCGAGCTTCCGACGATGTCGTTGGTGAACATGCCGGCGATGTTGCGCCCCGCCGCCTTCGCCTGCGTGGCGAAGTACGTTGAGCCGTAGAGCCCCTGCTCCTCCCCCGCGACGGCCATGAAGACGATGGTGGCGTCGAACTCGCGCGTGGCCATGACGCGCGCCATCTCCAGCACGACGGCCACTCCGGAGGCGTCGTCATTGGCACCGGGCGCGTCGCAGGTGGGGTTGATGGGGTCTCCGCACATGGAGTCGTAGTGCCCGCTGACGACGTAGACGCGGCCCTCGGACGCGGCCTGCTTCCCCTTCAGCGTGGCGACGACGTTGGTGATGACGGTGGGAACGGGGATGCGCGAGGCGGGCTCCTGCACGTAGCTCTGGAGTTCCACCGTCATGCGTCCGCCCGAGGTGGCGGCGATGGCCTCGAAGCGCGCGCGGAGCCAGTCGCGCGCGGCGCCGATGCCGCGCGCCGGGTCGTTCTGCACGGAGAGCGTGTTGCGGGTGCCGAACGAAACGAGCGTGCGAATGGTGCTCTCGACGTTCTGCTCCTTCATCTCGCGCAGCATCTCCCGCACGTCGTGCGGCACCGGCCTCGCTGAGCGCTCGTCGTCCCTTCCCTGCGCCGTCTCCGGCTGCGTGGCGCTGGCAAGCCGCGTCCCCCGCGAGGCGTCAGGCCCGGCGCACCAGGCGAGGAACGGGACGAGCAACACACACGAAGCGCCCACCACACGAGAGACATTCCGGACGGACCGCATGGCGCCCGGGGCCGGGCGCGCTTCAACAGGTCGGCTCACAGTCTTCTCCTCGGGAAACGGGCCCGTCCGCGCCGGCACGCACGTGCGCGGGCGACAGGCCCGGACAGCGGCGGGACGGTAACACCTCCGTGGATTTCAAGAAGTCACAGGATTCCCTGCTGCAATGCGGCAGCGTCGTCCCGCACGCGCGTGACGCGGAGAATTCGCGTGGCGCCATCATCTCGACCCGCGTGGCGCACGGGTGCCCGCGTGCTTGCAACGTGTGCGCCCTGCCGTCATGGTCCGCGCCAGCACTGCCCCCGTCACGCCCATGAGCTTCTCGCCGCCCGTCACCTCTCCTTCGGATGTCCTCTCCGTCCTGCGCGAGCGCGGCTACGCCGTCCTCAGCCGCACGGGCCTGTGCGAACTGGTGCACACGCCGGCTCCCGAGCTCGACGCGCTGCTGCCGACGTGGAACGACCTGCCGCTCGACGGGTACCTGCGGGACGGTGGGCGCTATCGCTCGCGCCGGCACTCGTGCTTCGTCGTGGATGGCGCCTCCGTCTCCCAGGTGCCGCACCGCGCGCACTGGCAGCCCGTCGAATACAACGCGCTGCACGGCGGGCTGGAGCGCTGGTTCGAGCCGATTTCCCCGGGCGTCATCTCGCAGCCCGCGTGGTCCCGGCTGCTGAGCGAGTTGGGCGTGTGCTGCTCCGCGCTGAAGGGGGCGCGGCCCTGGTACGTGGAGGCGCATCAGTTCCGCATCGACACGACGGATGGCATCGGTCGGCCGACGCCCGAGGGCGCGCACCGCGACGGCGTGGACTTCGTCGCCGTGCTGCTCACGGGCCGTGAAGGCATCAAGGGCGGCGAGACGCGCGTGTTCGAGGCGGCCGGGCCGAGCGGCATCCGCTTCACGCTCACCGAGCCCTGGTCCGCGCTGCTGCTCGACGACGAGCGTGTGATTCACGAGAGCACGCCCATCCAGCCGCTGGGCGGCACGGGACACCGGGACACGCTCGTGCTCACCTTCCGCGCGAAGGGCTTCCAGGGACCCTGACGCCACAGGGATTGCTGAGACGCGCCATGCGTGAGCCACCTCGTCCGGGCCCGCGGGTTTGTGCGAGCCCCGCCCCGCCGGTATGACGCCGGTGTGACGACCCCTTCAAGAGTGTCCCTGCTGGAGAACGTGCGCGGCGTGCTCATCGCGCTCGTGGTGATGGGGCACTCGCTGGAGCCGCTCATCGCCCGCGAGCCGCTGGCGCGAGCGCTCTACACGGCCTTCTACCTGTTCCACATCCCCGCCTTCGCATTCCTCTCCGGGCACCTGTCGCGCGCGGAATGGAGCCGGAAGGCCCTGGCCAACATCGCGTGGTCGCTGCTCGCGCCGCTCGTCATCTTCCAGGTGCTGTACGTGGCGTTCGACGCGTGGGTGCTCGGCAGGGGATGGAGCCGCACGTGGCTGCTGCAGCCGTACTGGCTGCTCTGGTTCCTGTGGAGCCTCGCGTGCTGGCGGCTCGTGCTGCCGCTGCTTCGCCGCCTGCCCATGCCGCTGCTGCTGTCCGTCATCGTCGCCGTTGGAGCGGGCCTGCTGCCGTGGGTGGGCTATCTCTTCGGCCTGTCGCGGACGTTCGTGTTCCTCCCCTGCTTCGTCGCCGGCCACCTGGCCCGGAGGGAGTGGCTGCTGGGTGAAGGCCCGCGCCACCGCGTACTCGCCGCGGTCCTGTTCGTCGCGCTGGGCGGCGGCGTCTGGGCGATGGCCTCCGAGACGCTCGCCGCTCCGAACCCGCAGTGGCTGTACGGCAGCGCCAGCTACGCGGCGCTCGGCGTGGCCCCGCTCACCGGCATGGCGACACGACTCGCGCTCCTCGGCTGCGCGCTCGCGCTCACCTGGTCGCTCTTCCGGGTGTGTCCCCGAGGCGACAGTGTCCTCACCCTTCTGGGCGCACGGAGCCTGCCGCCGTTCCTGCTGCACGGCTTCGTGGTGCGTGGAATCGAGAAGGCCGGTGGCTTCTCCGTGCTGCACGGGGTGCCCGGCGTCCTCCTCTCGCTGGCAGGGGGCGCGGTCCTCGCGCTGCTGCTCAGCCACCCGTTCGTCGTGGGTGTCACACGCCCACTCTGGGAGCCCCGCCGACTCTTCGGTCGGGTGTGAGACAGACCACCGGTCCGCAAGGACCCGGTCTGTGCGCGTGTATAAAGGATGCGGGCTTCCAATACGTAACGTCCCCGCTTCCCCCAAGCGCGAGGTGTCGTCATGGGTCCTCCCCTCACTCCCGTTGTGTCCCCCCGCCACGCCGTCGTGTGCGGGAGCAGCATGGCCGGACTGCTCACCGCGGGACTGCTCGCACGGCACTTCGAGCGCGTCACGGTGGTGGAGCGGGATGGCCTGGAGGACACTCCGCTCGCACGCAAGGGCGTCCCGCAGGGCACGCAGACGCACATCCTGCTCAAGCGCGGGATGGACATCGCGGCGGCCATCTTCCCCGGACTCATGGAGGACCTGCAGGGCGTTGGCGCCCAGGCCTTGGACATGGCCGCCGACGGCGCGTGGCATGTGGCCGGCGTCTGGCGCAAGCGCGTCCCCAGCGGCGTCACCATGTACTCGCAGACGCGGCCGCTCTTCGAGTGGCGCGTCCGCTCCATGCTCGCGGCGCTCCCCAACGTACGCATCCTCGACCGGCACGACGTCACGGGCCTGCTGCACGTCGCGGACGGCACCCGCGTCACGGGCCTGAAGGTCCGCGCGCCCGGGAGCACCGAGGAGACGCGGCTGGAGGCGGACCTGGTGGTGGATGCCAGCGGCCGGGGAAGCCGGATGCCGCAGTGGCTGGAGGCCCTGGGCCAGCCGCGCGTGGAGGAGACGCGCATCCAGATTGACGTCGGCTACGCCACGCGCCTGTACCGCATTCCCCCGGGCTTCGACGCGGGGTGGAAGTCACTCATCGTCTCCGCCGAGTTCCCAACGAATCGGCGCTTCGGCACCGTCATCCCCGTCGAGGGAGGCCGGTGGACGGTGACGCTGAGCGGCTGGCTCAAGGACTACCCGCCCACGGACGAGGAGGGCTTCCTCGCGTATGCGCGCTCACTCGCGCAGCCCCACCTGTACGAGGCCTTGAAGCAGGCCGAGCCGCTCGGGCCCATCCTCAGCTACCGCTTCTCGCACAGCCAGTGGCGCCACTTCGAGCGGCTGCCCCGCGTCCCCGAGGGGCTGCTGGTGGTGGGGGACGCGTTCTGTTCGTTCAACCCCATCTATGGCCAGGGCATCACCTCCAGCGCGCTGCTCGTCGAGGCGCTGGGCGAGTGCCTGCGCAAGGGACTGGACGGGCTGTCGCGCCGCTACTTCGAGCGCGCTGGCCAGCTCCTGAAGGTGCCCTGGGCCCTGTCCACCACCGAGGACTTCCGGCTGCCCGAGCTGGCCGACATGCGGCCCCCGGGGAGCAGCTTCCTGTACTGGTACGGCGAGCGGTTCCAGCGGCTGACCGCGACGGACGACGAGGCCGTGCGGACGTTCATGGAGGTGATGCACATGCTCCGGCCGCCGACGTCCATGTTCTCGCCGAGGCTGTTCTGGAAGGCGCTGACCTCGCGGCCCGTGTCGGCGGTGCTGCCCCCAGCCCCGAAGCCGCTCCCGGTGCACGTCTCCAAGGCGGCGTGAGTCCCGCGCTCAGGCCCGCAGCGCGTCGAGGATGGACAGGCGCGCCGCGCGCAGCGCGGGCAGCAGCCCGCCGATGAGCCCCATCAGCGTGCCGAACAACAGCGCGCCCACGACGATGCCCGGCGTGGGCGTGAAGCCGAAGCTCACCTCGGCGAAGGTCTGGAAGTTGAGCGTGCGGATGTGAATCCACCGCGTGGCCAGCGCCCCCAGCGCGCCGAGCACCCCGCCCGCGGCGCCGAGCATGGCGGACTCCGCCACCACGCTGGCCAGCACGCTGCGCCGCCGGAAGCCCACCGCGCGCAGCATGCCGAGCTCGGCGATGCGCGTCGCCACCTGGGCGTACATCGTAATCATCGCCCCCAGCACCGCGCCCACGCTGAACACGAAGGACACGAACAGGCCCAGCACGCGGATGAACGTCGCCAGCCCGCTGGCCTGGTCCTCCCAGTATTCAGGCTCCGGCTTCGCCTCCAGCGTGAAGCGCGGGTCCGCCTCCACGCGCTTCACGAAGGCCTCCATCGCCGCGGGGGAGCGCAGCCGCACCAGCGCGGA
Source organism: Pyxidicoccus sp. MSG2 (assembly GCF_026626705.1). NCBI lineage: Bacteria > Pseudomonadati > Myxococcota > Myxococcia > Myxococcales > Myxococcaceae > Pyxidicoccus > Pyxidicoccus sp. MSG2. The sequence continues at coordinate 6,569,281 of NZ_JAPNKC010000001.1, read as the reverse complement.
GCTGTAGCCGTCCCGTCCGAAGGCCGCCCCCAGGCGCGTGGCGTCGCCCCACAGCTCGGACTCGAAGGCGCCGCCCCGAGCCGCGAAGACGCCCACCACCGGCCAGCGCTGCTGGGCGAAGCGCAGCTCGCCGCCCGGGGTGGCGTCCGGTGAGGAGCCGACCAGCGCGCGGCCCAACACGACTTCATTCGTACCCGGCCGGGGCCTGCGCCCGGAGACGAGTTGCACCTCCGGCCGCGCCGTGAAGCTCTCCGCGCCGATGCCTCGCGCGGTGGTGTTCATCTCCTGGGTCCCCCCGCGAGGCAGCGTCACCAGCACCACCAACTCTCCAGACACCAACGGCGCGCCGTCCGGCCCGGACGCCACCGCCGGGTCCGTGGTGAGGATGCGCACCGCGTCCCGCTCCACCCCGCTGACCAGCTCGCCGGTGGCGCCCTTGCGCAGGATGACGGCGTTGGACGCATCTCCGCCCGAGGCGAGCGCGGACTCGATGCCATTGGCCAGCATCAGCACCGCGGAGAAGACGAACACCACCAGGCCCAGGCCCACCACCGTGAGGCCGGTGGACAGCCGGCGCGCCCAGAGGCTGCGCGCGTTGTAGAAGAGCGGCACCATGGCTCAGGCCACCTTCCTCAGGCCTTCCGCCACCGGCAGGCGCACCGCGCGCAGGGCGGGCCCCACTCCCGCCAGCAACGACACCACCACCGCCGCGAGCGCGGACACGACGAGCGTGCGCCCCCGCATCACGTTGTCCGGGAGCTGGCCGAACTGCGAGGCGATGAGCCGCGCGAAGCCATTCACCAGCGACGGCGCGGCCAGCACGCCCAGCGCCGCGGCCGCGAAGCCGATGACGGAGGACTCGGCCAGCACCAGCATCACCACCGTGCGAGGGCGGAAGCCCATGGCGCGCAGGGTCGCGATGTCGCGCGTGCGCTCGCGCACGCCCATGGCCAGCGTGTTGCCAATCACGAGCAGGATGATGAGCAGGATGACGGTGGACACCACCTTCACCGCGGTGAGGATGGCGGACGACATGGCCACGAAGCCGAGCTGGAAGGCCTTCTCGCTCTCCGTCTTCGTCGGGTACGGGCTGTTGTCGAACATGGCGTCGATGGCCGCCGCCACCTGGGTCGAGCGCGCCGGGTCATCCACGCGCACCGCGTAGATGCCGACCTGGTCCTTCATGGCCTTGGGCAGCCGCGTGCTCTCGTTGAGGCAGCGGTAGCCGAACATCAGCGCGGTGGTGTCCGTGCTGGGGCGCGCGCCGGTGTAGATGCCGCGCACGTTGAACGTCCAATCACCAGGGTATATCTGCCCCTTGAGCGTCACCCGGTCTCCGGTCTTCCAGCCGAAGCGCCGGGCCAGCTTCTCGCCTATCAGCGCGCCGCACGGGTCGCTCCGAAAGGCGGACAGCTCCGCGGGCGTGGTGACGAACTCGGGGAACACCCCGAGGAAGGTGCCGGGGTCGACGGCGAAGTTGGCGAAGAAGTCCTTCTGCGTCTCGCCCAGCGTCCCACCGAACCACTCCTGATGCGTCACGGCGGTGACGCCAGGCAGTGCGGCGATGCGCGCGTAGTAGGACAGCGGCAGCGGCTGGGTGATGGCGACCTTGTTGCGGACGATGAGCCGGTCCACCTGCGCCGCCTCCGCGCCGAAGTAGAAGATGTCGATGACGGTGCGCAGGAAGATGAAGGCCGTCACACCCACCGCGCCCGCGAGGATGGTGAGCGTCAGGCGCAGCGGGTTGCGCAGCAAATCGCGGCACGCGAGCCGCACGTAGTTCACTGGAGCACCCCCTTCTCCAGGTGGTGCACCCGCTCGGCCCGCTCGGCGGCGTGCGGGTCGTGCGTCACCATGACGAGCGTCTTGTGCAACTCCTGGTGGAGCACCCCGAAGAGGTCCAGCACGCTCTCGGCTGACTTGCGGTCCAGGTCCCCGGTGGGCTCGTCCGCGATGATGAGGTCCGGGTCGGTGACGATGGCGCGGGCGATGGCCACGCGCTGCTGCTCGCCGCCGGACATCTGCGGCGGGCGGTGGCTCACCCGGTGAGACAGCCCCACGAGGTCCAGCGCGGCGGCCACGTGCCGGCGCCGCTCGACGCGCGACAGTGACGTCAGCAGCAGCGGCAATTCCACGTTCTCCGCCGCGGTGAGCACGGGGATGAGGTTGTAGAGCTGGAAGACGAAGCCCACATGGGCGGCGCGCCAGTCACTCAGCTCGCGGTCGTCCAGCTCGGCCAGGTTGCGGCCGGCCACCTCGACGATGCCCGTGGTGGGCCTGTCCAACCCGGAGATGAGGTTGAGCAGCGTGGACTTGCCGGAGCCGGACGGGCCCATGAAGGCCTCGAAGGCGCCGGTGGCGATGGACAGGTCCACCGCCTCCAGCACGGGCACCTCCACGGTGCCGCGCCGGTACGTCTTGGACACGCCCTCCAGACGGACCATGGGGAGCGCGGCTGGGACGACTTCGAGGCTCATCCGCTCCCCGCTTCCACCTTCACGCGCCGGCCCTCGCGCAGCCGCCGCGAGTCCGGCGCCACCACCACCTGCGTCCCCGCGGGAGGCCCCTCCACCAGCGACACCTCCTCGCCCACGCGTGCGCCCAATCGCACCGGCTGCCGCGCGAGCCGCCCGTCCTTCACCACCCACACCGCGGGTCCGCCGCCGTCCTGCACCACCGCGCTGGAGGGCACGCGTGAGGACCGGGCCTTCGCGTCCAACGCGTCGGGTGGCAGCGGCTCGCGGAGGAAGGACACCTTGGCGCCCATGTCCGGCAGCGCTCCCTTGGGGACGGACTGGAAGCGGACCATCACCGTGGCGGTGGCCTTGGAGCGGTCGATGGCGGGGCGAACCGTGGCCACGCTCGCGGAGAAGGCGCGGTCGGGGAAGGCATCCAGGAAGATGAGCGCGGGCTGCCCCGGCTGGATGCGGGAGAGCTGCTCCTCGCTGACCTCGGCCTCGACTTCGAGCGCGTCCAGGTCCACCAGCTCGATGATGCCGCCCAGGTCGGTGCCCTCGAGCGCGGCCGGCGCGAGCATGGCGCCCTCGTCCGCGAGCTTGCGTGCCACCACGCCGTCGAAGGGCGCCCGCACCACGGTGTGCGAGAGCTGCAGGCGCGCGCCCTCGCGGACGCGGACGGCGACACCGAGCCGGGCGCTGGCGGCGTTGAGCTCCTCCTGGGAGGCGCTGCCGGCGGTCTCCACGTCGAGGAGCTCGGCGCTGGGGATGACGCCCTGCTTCGCGAGGTTGCGGGTGCGCTCGGTGGTGCGTCGGGCGTTCTGGGCCTGGGCGCGCGAGGCGGCGAGCTGGGCCTGGGCGGCGAGGACTTCGGCCTCGGCGCGGTCGAGCGCGACGCGGGCATCGCGGTCGTCCAGGCGGGCAATCACCTGCCCCTGCTTCACGGGCTCGCCCTCCTCCACGGTGACGTCCACCAGGAGGCCGGGAATCTGCGGCGCGATGACGGAGCGGCGCCGCGAGTCGACATAGCCGGCGGCGGACAGCTCGGTCTGTTGCTCCCCCGGGAGTGGCTCGCGGACCTCGGCCACGTGCACGGTGGGAGCGCGACGGGAGAGGGAGACGCCGAGCAGGGTGAGGACGGCGAGCAGGAGCACCGTGGGGATGAGCCAGCGCATCCGGCGGTGTCGCTTGAGGGGCGCGGCGGACCGGTCGATGCGGAGTGTACTCAGTGGTGTCTGCGCCGGTGCTTCGGCCACGGCTTCCTCCCGAGCAGGGCTACGGACTCTCGGGAATGAAGGTAGGAAGACACGACGCGTGGTGCTGTTGGCGGTTGGCGCCTTCCCTGGCCTCTGGAGGAGGAAGGGGCGCTTCCACGGTGGCCTGCCGGTGACGGAGTTGCTTCAGCGCACCGGCAGCTCGCGGAAGGTCAGGCCGTCCAGTTCGAAGCGCTCCACGACGTCCTTGAAGCGCTCGGTGACGATGAGCACGGTGGCGAAGTTGCGCAGGCGGAAGAGGTCCAGGTCCGTGGGGAGGGAGGCTCCGTCGAGGATGGGCTCCTTCGGCAGGCTGAAGCCATGACGGCCGCACTTGGGGCACGGTGGGGGCGTGCTCTTCGGGATGCAGTCCGCGTGCAGGAGCCCGCGCGGTTCGATGTGCAGGTCGAGGAGCTCCGGGACGCCCTTGGGGCGGAAGAGCATCTCCGTGCGACAGCCTCGCAGGCCGCGGAGTCCCTGCGCCTGCACCAGTTCCAGAGCATCAGGCCGGACAAGCAAGGTGTCTCCGTACTGGTTGATGAATGCGGAGAAGGGACCTCTGGCCTTTCCCACCAAAGGGCCGAACAGGGCTCCGGGTCCCAGTGGGTGGTCCGGAGGGAGCAGTGGACGGACCTGGTCGCGCAGGCGTTCGAACTCCTCGAAGTCTTCCTCAAGGTAGGCCCTCGATAGCTTCTTCGCGACAGGAAGTTCGGAGAGGTCCACCGCAGGGTAGTTGAGCCCCCCTCTGGCCCAGGTTGCCTTGCAAAGAGGGCAGGTGATTCCTGGCAGGCTCCACTTGCGCCTGGCGTTGTAACTGCCCTTCTGGCGCATGTAATCCGCGAGTGGGAGCGTGAAGAACCGGGGCATGTCTCAGTACTCGATGGGCGGGCCTACCAACAGATGGTAGGGCAGGATGGGGCCTATCAGGTTGAAGCGAATGATCAGTTCCCGCGCGTATCGGTACATGTCTTCCTTGGTCGCGAATTCGTGCGCATTGAGGAAGTTCCGCCACGCCAGGTTCCAAGGCCCTCCACTGGGACCTTTGTGGATGCGATGGTGGGTGTCGATGTCGAGCAGCATGGTTTCTTTGTGAATGTTGATGCCTTGTTGCTCGAAGCGCTGCCGCAGCCCCTCTTCTCGTGGGAAGATGTGGTGCTTCTCCCGAGGCTTCGTCGCCAGCGCCTGCGCCATCTCCAGCAGCCGCCTCTGGCTCGGCAGCAACTCCCGCCCGTACCAGCGGATGACGAAGACCGGCTCAGACTGACCCGGCGTCACCCACGGGTAGCCCCAGTTCCGCTGCGGTGACTGAACCGCGCTCGGCGGAAGCACGAAGGTGCCCCGCGTCCGCACGATGCGCCCCGGTTCGGGCGGCGCGTCCTCACAGCGGAAGAGGCCGCACGCATCCCCCGCACAGAGGAACGTGACGCAAGCGCCCTCATCCAGCCGGGTGTACGCCTCCGGGTACTCCGCCACGTCCCGCTCGACAGAGGACGCCGGAGTCGACGCGCACGACCACAGCACCGCGCACAGCCACAGCCAACAACTCCAGCGCCACATCAGGACTCCCCAGCCGGCCCCGAAGCCCAGGCCGGCCGGAGGTCATATCAGGCACTGCAACCCGGTTACTTCTTCCCGTACTCCAGCGGAGTCCCCTTCCGCTTCGCGTAGATGTACGCCTCCATCGCGCGCATCTTCGGGTCGTCATCCGCGAGCGGCTTGCCGCGCACCGGGTTCTCGATGCACCAGTTGATCATGTCGCGCAGCAGCGCCACGCGACCGAGCTGCACCTGGTACTTCGGATACGTCTCCGGGTGCGTGTTGGACGCGTCCGGGTGGCACATGTCACACGACACGGCCACCGTGCCGCCCAGCAGTTCCGCGTCGTGGAACACGCGGTGGCCCTCCTCCACGAACGCCTGCGTGGACGCCGCCCAGATGGCCTCGTCCCGCTGGGAGAACGCGCCGTAGGTGTGCCCGTCCTGGAGGTTGGCGCCCTGCTGCTTCTTCACGTCCTTCCCGCCGCTCTCCGGCTTCACGCCGCCGCCCACCATCGTCCCTCCGGACGACGGCTTCTGCGGCGTGGCAGGCACCGCCGGCGGACTGCCCGGCGTCTTCGGCGGCGTGGGCGCCTGCGCAACGACTGGCGCCGGGTCCCAGTTCGCGTCCGGGTTCTTCTTCAACCACTGCTCCATCAGGGCCCCCGACACGCGCTGTGCCTGCTCGCGCGTCAGCTTCTGCCCCTCCTTCACGCCGTCCACCTCCAACGAGGTGACGCCGTCGCACAGCCCCACCACGAGGTCGCCGTCCTTCGAGGTCGGCACCGCATGCTTCTTCACCTCGGGGGCGGCGGAGTCCTCGCCGGCCAGTGCCACACCGCCCGCGAAGGACAGGAGCGCTCCCGCGCCTACAAGCAGCTTCATCCGAATGGTCATGGTGTCCCCTCGCGCTCAGTAGCTCGGCAGCCTGGTCCGGGGCGGCGCATCCTGCTTCCCACCCGACGCGAGGTAGCTCGCGCGCACGGTGACGGGGTTGCGCTCCCAGAGGTTGTACAGCTTGTCCACCAGCCCCGACTCCAACACGTCCATGCGCCCGTTGCCGCACCCGTCGAACTGGCTGAACGGGTCCGGCCGGTTCATCTGCACCGTCAGCTTCGGCAACCCCTCCGGCGCGTACGGCCACGGCCACGCCGTGGACAGCATGCCGTGGAAGCTGATGTTCCCAATCTGGTTGCTCAGCAGTTGGTGCGTGTGCCCGTGGATGACGGTGACCTTCTCGAAAGGCTTGAGGAGGGCCTGCACGTCGTCCGCGTCGTCCGTCCAGAAGTTCCAGGGCCGGTAGTACTTGTAGAGCGGCGAGTGGCTGAAGACGATGAGCGGCGTCTTCTTGTCCACCTTCGCCAGGTCCTGCTGGAGCCACGCGCGCTGCTCGCCGCCCACCTCGAAGCGTGACTGGATGCCATTGTCCAGGCCGGCGACAATCTTCATCCGCTCCATGGGCGTGAGCTTCCGCTCCGTCCAGAAGTCCTTCTCCAGGATGGAGTTGAGCACCACGAAGTGCACGCCCTTGTGGTCGAACGAGTAGTTCGGCGGGCCGAACAAGTCGCGCCACAGCTCGCCCATGTCGAGGAACCAGTCGTGCTCGCCCACCATCATCTTCACGGGCGCCTTCAGGTTCTTCAGAATCTGCGCGCCCAGCTTCAGCTCGACGGCCTGCCCGAGCTGCGCCAGGTCACCGCCGAAGAGGACGAAGTCCGGCTGCGGGTCCAGCGCATTCACGTCGTCCACCGCCTTGAGGATGGAGCGGACGAAGCGGTCATTCAGCTTCTGGTCATACAGGTGCGTGTCGGAGATGTACGCGAAGGAGAAGCGCGGCTTCGTCCCCTGCGCCTCGGCCACGTTGACGAGCTGGAAGCTCTGCGGCGTCCTCAGCCCCATTCCGGCGACGATGCCGGCGGAGATGCCCGCCACCCGCATGAAGGCCCTGCGGTCCAGCTTCTTCAAGTCGTCGAAGAAGGCGTCGCGCTCCTCGTGGTGCTTCGTCTCGATGCTGCGGAACTTGTTGCCCATGAGCGACCTCCTCCTCAAGGCTTCTTCGTCGAAGCGGGCTTGGCGGACACCTCGGTGCCGTACACACCGATTGCCGCGGGGTTCTTCACGTTCAGGTCCGGGTTGGGAGCCAGGTCGCCCAGGTTCCCCTTCTTTCCCGTGGCCACGGCGGTGTCGCGCTCCGGCCGCTGGCCCTTGCGGGCGCGCTGCTCGGCCAGGCGCTTCGTGCCCTGCGAGGCGAAGCGCTCGTCGGTGAGCGTGAAGAGGAAGGCCACCATGTCGTCGATTTCGCCCTCCGTCAGCCCCAGCCGCTGCATCCCCCCGTCCAGGTACGGGTTGGGCACGCCGCCCTTGTTGTAGTGGTCCATCACGTCCCACAGCGTCGTCAGCGAGCCGTCGTGCATGTACGGGCCGGTGATGCCGATGTTGCGCAGCGTGGGCGTCTTGAAGGCGCCCACGTCGTTCTCCTGCTTCGTCACCAGGAAGCGGCCCAGCTCGGAGAAGTTCGTCTGCAGCGCCAATTCGTCAATCTGCTTCTCGTCGCCGGTGCGAACCACCTTCAGCGCCTCGCGCGCCATCTTCACGAAGTCCTGCTTGTGCGCGGCGATGCCGATGTTGTGGAACTTCTGGTCGCTGAACAGCGGCGAGACGACGTTGCCCGCGTGGCAGGTGTTGCAGCGGGCCTTGCCGTTGAAGAGCGCCCAGCCGCGGCGCTCGGACTCGTTGAGCGCCTTCGCGTCGCCCAGGATGAAGCGGTCGAAGCGCGCGTTGCCGGAGTAGAGCGTGCGCTCGAAGGCGCCGATGGCCGCCGCCAGGTCGTCGTAATTCACGTCCCGGTTGAAGACCTTGCGGAACTCGGCCTGGTACTCGGGGATGGCCTTCACCTTGGCCACCACCGCCTCCGGGTTGGGCTGGCCCATCTCGCGAGGGTTGAGGATGGGCAGCTTCGCCTGGTCCTCCAGCGTGCTCGCGCGGCCGTCCCAGAACTGCGAGGCGTTGAACATGGCATTGAGGATGGTGGGGCTGTTGCGCGTCACCTTCTGCGCCTTCACGCCCTCCGATACCGGCTTGCCGTCCGTGAAGCCGAACTTCTCGTCATGGCAGGTGGAACACGACACGGAGTCGTCCACCGACAGGCGATTGTCATTGAAGAGCTTCTGGCCCAGGGAGACTCTCTCCGGCGTGGGCTCGGCGCCCGCGGGCACCGACAGCTTCCACAGCACGGGCGACACACCTGGCGGCAGGTCGGCTGGAGGTGGGGCGGCTTGCTTCGGGGGCGGTTCCGCGTGCCCGGTGAGGGCATACAGCAGGACGGCGAGCGGCAGGGCAACGCCGGGCGGCGTTCGCATCGAGTCCCTCCCTACCGACCACATGCGCACCACGAGAAGTTCACGGTGCGGGGGCCGGAACGAGTCTTCCCGGAAAAAACCATTGTCCTGGAGTCGGGTCCAGACTCTGGGGGGAACGAGTGTCGGCCACTGAAGGGTTGCCCATGCAGGAGGCGTCAGATGGTGGACCCGGGAGAGCTGCGCGAGGGAATGACCGTGAAGGACCTGCAAGGGCGGAGGCTCGGCACGGTGGTGCACGTGGGAGACACGCACTTCGAATTGGAGCAGGGCTCACCGGCGCAGCGCGAGTTCATGGTGCGCTTCCACGCGGTGGACCGCGTGGAGCACGGCGAGGCCTTCCTCCACCCCGGCCACGGCGTCCAGGTCCCCGTCGAGGACGCGGGCGTGGCCGCTCAGCCCTGACGTCCGGGCAGGCGCAAGTCCCGCGAGCGGAAGAGCAGCGCGGAGGCCGTCGCGGGCGCGAGCACCGCCGCGGTGATGACAGCCCAGTCCACCGGGCCGCGCGCCCGCGCCACGTTGAACGTCGTGGCCTGGACGAAGGTGAGGCACGCATCCGAGGCGGTGAGCATTCCCAGCGCCGTGGCCAGTGAGTCCCGCCAGCGGCGCACCAGCGAGAAGAGGCCCACCGACAGCCCCACGTCGAACAGCACCCAGCCCCACTGCACCGACAGGGAAGGAAACCAGCGCTGGGTGACGGGGAGCGCCAGCAGCGCCGTCCAGGGCACCAGCAGCAGGGCCAGCGCATGCACCAGCAGCCGGGGACGCCGCAGCACCGTGGCCACGCCGAAGCGCACCAGGCTGCCCCGCGCGAAGGCGCGCAGCGCGTCGTACAGCGCGGCCGGCCCGCCGTTCGGCTCGGGCCAGGCCACGTGGATGGGCACCCAGGTGTCGGGGCGGAACTTCGCCTTGAAGGCGCGCAGGCCCTCGAAGTCGAACAGCGGCCGCCCGCACACGCGCGCCAGCCGCAGCCAGGGCCGCACCGGCCCGGACAGCGGCGCCAGCCCCAGCGTCACGTAGCGCCGGCCCTCCGCCGCCGCCGCGCGCATGGCCGCGTCCACCAGCGTCTCCGCCGTGCCGTTGGGCGCCTCGGGGTCTCTCAGCAAGTCCTGGAGGAACCAGCCCTCGCGCGCGTACACGGGGGACACCGCGAGGAAGCCCACCACCTTCCCCTCCACCTCGGCCGCGAAGGCGCGGCGCTCGCGCGCGAAGGCGTACGGGCGCAACTGCACCAGGAAGCCCATGGGGGCCATGCGGCGCGACGCCAGCCACCGCGACTTGAGCCCGTCCAGCGCGCGGCGTGTGGGGTGCGTCGGGTCCTCCAGCACGGGCGCGGGCACCTCGCGCACCGTCACGCCGTGCTTGCGGGCGCGGCGCAGTTGCTCGCGCAGGTTGCGGCTGCCGCGCACCACCTCGTCCCAGTGGGTCGGGTCCCACACGGGCTGCTCGCCCACGGACAGGGCCTGCATCGGCACCAGCTGCGTGAAGCGCGGCTCGGTGGCGAAGAAGCACACGCGCCGCCCTGTCGCGCGCGCGGCCTCCTGGAAGCCGGCGACCACCGCGGGCAGCCGCTCCGGCGAGGCGATGGGCCCACCCGCCGCCACCCACGCGCCGCCCGTGTCCACGTAGGCCACGCACGCGTCGCCCGCCGGGTCGAACCAGTAGCAGAAGCCCGGCTGGAGCACCTGGAAGGACGTGGCGTTCCACCCGTACTGGCGCAGCAGCTCCAGCACCCGCGCACGCTCGGCCTCGGCCTCTGTGTCCGTCCGCTTCATGCCGGCTGCGGCCCCGTCCGCCGGGGCCCGCCCACGCCGCGCTCCATCCGCCGCGAGTCGTCCAGCCGGCGCCGGTTGGCGCCGAGCAGATCGCTCCGGGTGAGGATGCCCACCACGCGTGTGGGCGCCTCGCGGTGCACCACCGGCAGCCGGCCCACGCCCTCCTCCACCATCAGGTCCGCCGCCTCGCGCAGCGAGCTGTCCGCGTACGCCACCGCCGGGGCACGCTTCACCAGCTCACGGACGCGCCGGCCCGTGGCCTCCCGCCCGTCCAGCAAATCCCTCCGCGTGACGACGCCCACGAGCTCTCCGCCCACCACCACCGGGAAGCCCTGGTGCGTGGTGCCCGGCACACCCGTGGCGAGCCACGCCCGCACCTCCTCCAGCGGCCGGTCCGCCTCCAGCGACACCACCGCGCGCAGCCCCACGTCACGCACCAGCGCCTGGCCCAGCGCATCCACGCCGTACTCGGTGAGGACGCGCCCGCCGCGCCGGGCCAGCTTCTCCGTCATGATGGAGTGGCGCATCAGCAGCGCGGACACGAGGTAGGCCGCCGCGCAGCCGCCCAGCAGCGGCAAGAGGCCCATGGGCTGGCGTGTCGTCTCGAAGGCGAACACCACCGAGGCGAGCAGTGCGCGCGACGCGCCCGCGAAGATGGCCGCCATGCCCACCAGCGCCGCCACCCGGATGTCCACGCCCAGGCCCGGTGCCACGTACGTCGCCAGCAGGCCCAGACCGGAGCCCAGCCCGCCGCCGAGCGTGAACAACGGCGCCAGCGTGCCGCCCGAGGTGCCACTGCCCAGCGCCACCGACCAGGAGATGAACTTCAGCACGCAGAACATCACCATGGCCGTGCCCACGAAGCGCCCGGAGAGGATGTCCTCGATGTTGGTGTAGCCCACGCCCAGCGTGCGCGGGGAGAAGTAGCCCACCACGCCCACCACCACCGCGCCCAGCGCCGGCCACCACATCCAGTGCAGCGGCAGCTTCTCGAAGGCATCCTCAATGGCATACACCGCCCGGGTGACCAGCGTGGACGCCACGCCCACCACCGCGCCCAGCACGATGTAGAAGGCCAGCGCGGCGCCGCTCGGTGACGCCAGGTCCGGCATGGCGAAGGCCGGCGCGCCGCCCACGAAGGCCAGGCGCACGCCCGTCGCGGTGGCGGTGGCCAGCGCCACGGGGATGACGGAGCGCGGCCGGTACTCGAACAGCAACAACTCCACCGCCAGCAGCACCGCGGACACGGGTGCGCCGAAGGTCGCCGCCATGCCCGCCGCGGCGCCCGAGGCCAGCAGCGCCTTGCGCTCGTCCGCCGTGACGCGCAGCAACTGCCCCAGCAGCGAGCCCAGCGCGCCGCCCGTGGCGATGATGGGCCCTTCCGCGCCGAACGGACCGCCGGTGCCAATGGCCACCGCCGACGACAGCGGCTTGAGGAACGTCATGCGCGGCGGAATGCGGCTCTGGTTGTAGAGCACCTGCTCCATCGCCTCGGGGATGCCGTGCCCGCGGATGGCCCGCGAGCCATAGCGCGCCATGAAGCCGACGATGACGGCGCCCACCACCGGCACGAGGATGCCCCACACGCCCAGCGTGTTGTCCCCGGGGGACACCGGCGCCACGGAGAGCCGGCCGAAGTAAGCCAGGTTGGTGAAGAAGTGGATGAGCGAGCCCAGCAGCTGCGCCACCAGCCCCGCCGCCACGGCCAGCACCACCGCGAGGGCGCTGATGTAGACCACCCGCCGGTCCACCGGCTCCATCGCCCGGGGCGCTCGCACCCCGGCGAGCGTGGGGCCCATGGATGGGGCCACGGGCAGCTTCTCCCGCGCCTCGGGACCGGGGCCCAGGCCCTCCTCGACGCGCGTTACTTCAGGCCGCTCCATTCAGCTTCTCCTTGCGCCGCTTGCGCGGCTTCGGCTCGTCCTCGAAGAGGAACGGAGCCTCGTTTCCATCCAGTCCCAGCTCCGCCACCAGCGCGGACAGCCCGCGCGCCAGTCCCTCACGGACACCAGGCTCCAGCTTCCGCAGGCCGGCGATGAGGAGGGCCTGGGCCATGGGCGGGGCCTCGCGCAGCAGCGCCCGGCCGGCCGGCGCCAGCGCCACCTCCACCCGGCGTCCGTCCTCCGGCGAGGGCCGTCGCGTGACGAGCCCCCGCTCGATGAGGCGTGCCACCACCACCGACACGCTGCTCTGGTGGGTGAGGGTGTGCTCGGCCAGGGTGTTGATGGAGCAGGGCCCGGCTTCCGCCAGCCGCTGCAGGACGAAGAGCTGCGCGCCGCTGATGCCCACCAGCCGCTCGGACGCCCGGGCGGAGACGCGCAACAGCCGCACGAGGCGGCGGACGCCGTCCATCACCTCCCGCACCTCGCCCTGCTCCACGCCCGCGCCGCGATTTATATGGGAACCCATGTAACTTGCGCGGAAGGTACGCGCATGGAAACCCGGTCGCAATCCAAACGCTCGGGGCCGGCCAGGCAGGCGGTTGCCCGGACTTCCGGCGTGAATCACCCAAACTCATGGATGTGCGTGCGTCCACGGCACTCCAGGACCGGAAAGCGCGACTCCGCCGGGAAGAACGAAGCCTTCCGTCAGAGCGGGAGCGGGAGGTCGCCGGCGACCGCGAGCGCGTACGACGACCAGCAGTCGACACATCACGCGGCGACGAGCCACCGGCGATACGATTCAGCAATATGAGACACGCCTCTCTCCTCAGGAGCACGTGGTTTTGAAATCCACACCCCTGGCCTGTGCCTTCGCCGCTCTCTTCTTCCCTGTCATCGCATCCGCCGAAGCCGAGCCCTCGGGCGTGCGCACCAACACCGCTCGCCTGATGACGACGGACGCGGCGGAGGTCATCGACGCGCCGGTGCTCGGCCTCCAGCGCACGGCGATACCGCTGTTCGCGGGGCTGGCGGTGGACACGTCGCTGTACGCGGACGCACTGCTGGCCCCCAACCTGGGCCTGCGCTGGGCCCTGGCCGCCGGCCCGCACCGCGTCGTGCTGGGCGCGCGCTACACGCACTTCGTGGGCGCCTCCACCTACTCGGGCATCGTCGAGTCCGAGGCCCCCGCCATCCAGAGCTTCGAGCCGGAGTTGTCCGGCCCGTCCTTCTACGGCGTGTATGGCCTGGTGCTGGGCCCCATCCAACTCCAGGGCGAGGCGCGCTACGGCCACTACACCACCGACTACCTCTCCTTCACCGGCGGTGCCGGGTTCAACTTCGCCGGCCACTGGTCCGTGGTGGCCGAGGCCGGTGTGCGCGTGGAGGGCGGCTCCGCCTTCCGCGCGGCGGCCGGCATCCGCTACGGCGGTGAGGGCCTGGGCTTCGGGCTCGGCGCCGCCTACGTGGACCTGAGCGACCCGGCCCTCCCCGGTGAGAGCCTCCCCGTGCTTCCCGTCCTCGACCTCTCCTGGACCTTCCGATGATGACCCGCGCCCTCTTCGCTTCGTGCTTCCTGCTGCTGACCTCGTGCTCGGCGGAAATCTCCGTGCAGACCGAGCCCTTCGACCAGACGGTGCCCGTCACCTCCATCCTCGAGCCCGTCTATGCGGAGGTGGCGCTCGATTTGCCCGAGGAGACGGTGGACACCGAAGGGCTGGACATCGTCGTGGACGAGGTGGCGGCCACCCTCACCGTGGTGAACCCGTCCACCCTCCTGACGCTGCGCACGTCCGCGCGGCTGTCCTTCGAGGGCACCGCCACGCCGGACCAGCCGAAGACGTACACGAACGTCAATCTGCCCGCCTACTACAACCGCGCGGCGGAAATCCTCGCCGTGCGCGACTTCGCGCCCAACTCCCGCACGGCGGTGCGCATCGACACGCCCGCGCTGAAGGACGCCATCGGCAAGCGGCGCGTCTGGTTCATCGTCAGCAACACGGTGGTGCGCAGCGGCCTCGGCACGCCCGTGTTCCCGGTGAACATCCAACTCGAGGACATCATCTTCCAGGCCGTCCTCACCAAGCCCTTCCCCGGGCTGGGGGGTGCGCTGGAGGTGGGCGGGCTGTAGCGCTGCTGCTAGTGAGGAGCGGGCGCGGCGCGCTCCTCCTTCATCCACGCGCGGACCTCGGGTGACAACTGCCCGAGGCACCGCCCGCAGTAGTTGCCCGAGCTGTGGTCCGCGGAGCTGATGGCCTTGCCCTTCGCGTCCGCCATGACGCAGCCGTCCGTCTCGCAGTGGTCGAAACCCAGCGTGTGACCGAACTCGTGGATGGTCAGGTCCCCCACGCGCCGCAGCAGCACCGCCTTCGTCTTGCTGTGCTTCCGGTAGATGTGCGTAGACAGCACGCAGGACAGGCCGCCCATGTTGCCCAGCCCGGCGATGCCCCAATCGTGGATGTCGCCCTTGGTGGTGGAGATTTCGGCCGCGGTGACGGCCACCACCTTCCACGCGCCCTTCGGCGGGTCCGCGTCGACGGCATCCAGCAACTTCTCCGCGCGCCAGCGCTTGCGGGGCGCGTACCAGGCGGCCTTCGGCATTTCGCGCGGGGACTCGAAGCGCACCTGTACGCGCAGCCGCGCCTGGATTTCCTTCGCCACCCGGTCCAGCACGTCCTGGTCCACCTTGCCGAGGGGGAGGATGGCCACCACCGGCTCGGCGGACGGTGACGCGGGCTCCGCGGCGGCGGGCAGGCCCGCGAGCAGCACGGAGAGACTCAGCAGAAGCGCACGGGAGGGAAGGCCCATGGCCGCATGCTAGCTCCTCTGCCCCGGGAGCCGTGAGCAGTGGTCATATCGACCGGGCGCGGAGTGGCCATTGCGCCGACCACTGCACTGAGGAATACGTGCGCGGGAAAGAGAGGCGCCATGTCGTCCAGCACTGCCACCGCGACCCACATCCCTCCTGCCGCCCAGGCCGAAACCCCGTCGCTGCGCCGGACGCTGGGGCTGTGGCAGGGCGTCTCGCTCTATGTCGGCTCGGTGCTGGGGTCCGGGGTGCTCGTGCTGCCGGCCATCGCCGCGGACACGGCGGGCCCCGCGTCGGTGCTGGCGTGGCTGGGGCTGATATTGCTCTCGGTGCCGCTGGCGCTCACCTACGCCGCGCTCTCGCGGCAGCGGGCCGACGCGGCCGGGTTCTCGGATGCCATCGAGCGCGCCTTCGGCCCCCGCTGGGGCGCCGTCGCGGGCTGGCTCTTCCTGGCCCAGGTG
Organism: Pyxidicoccus sp. MSG2; assembly: GCF_026626705.1. Taxonomy (NCBI): domain Bacteria; kingdom Pseudomonadati; phylum Myxococcota; class Myxococcia; order Myxococcales; family Myxococcaceae; genus Pyxidicoccus; species Pyxidicoccus sp. MSG2. The sequence continues at coordinate 6,553,756 of NZ_JAPNKC010000001.1, read as the reverse complement.
CCCATGGGCACCTCGGTGGTGGCGCTCATCGCCGGTGAGTATGGCGCGAGCGTGCTCGGCGGAGGTCAGGACCTGGCCTTCGCGTTCGGCGCGGCGCTGGTCGTCACCGCGTACGCGCTCAACTTCGTGGGACTGCGCGTCAGCGCGACGGCGCAACTGGTGACGCTCGCGGTGATTGTCGTCGGGCTGGCGCTGATTGTCGGCCGCGCGCTCCCGGAGGTGGAGCCCCGGGCCTTCACGCCGTTCTTCTCCAAGGGGCCTGTCGCCGTCGGGCTCGCAGCCGTGCAGCTCTTCTGGGCCTTCGTCGGCTGGGAGGCGATTACCCCGCTGGCCCGTGAGTTCAAGGACCCGCGCGACATCTGGCGCGCGAGCATGCTCGCGGTGGGCATCGTCGCCCTCGTGTACCTCCCGCTCGCCATCGTCACGATTGGTGCCACGGGACACGGGGACGCGGCGCATGCGCAGACGCCGCTCGTGCTGCTGGCGGCGAAGGTCTTCGGGCCGAGCGCCTCGCGCGTGGTGGGGATTGCCGGGCTGCTGCTCTCGTTCATCCCGGTGAATGCGTACGTCGCGGGCACCAGCCGCCTCGCCTTCGCGCTGGGCGAGCGCCGGCAGCTCCCCGCGTGGCTCGGCGTCACCTCCGCGTCGGGCACGCCGCACCGGGCGCTCGCGGCGCTGTGCGCCGTCGTCCTGGTGGCCCTCTCGGTGACGTGGCTGGGCCGGCTGCGCATCGCGGACCTGCTGCCGTTCTCCGCGTCGTCGTTCCTGGCGACCTACGTGCTGTCCATGGCCGCCGCCGTGAAGCTGCTGCGGGGGCCCATGTCCCATGCGGCCATCGTGTCGCTGGTGGCGTGCACGGCGGTGTTCTTCTTCGTGGGGACGTTCATCGCCTGGGTCGCCGCCGTCGCCGTCTGCGCCCTCGTCTACCAGCGCTTCGCCGGGCCCCGGGCGGGGTGAGCGGCCTCACCGCTCGTCGGTGTCGTCGTCGTCCGCGTCCGTGCCCGCCGGCTTGCGGCCCAGCAGCCGGTCGATGTCCGAGCGCGCCTCGTCCGCCTGCGCGGCGCTGATGCGATTCACCGACGCGAGCTGGTCCACAATCCAGTGCGCGCGCTTCCACAGCGCCCGCGAGCCGGAGGACGGCGAGCGCTTGCGGGGCGCCGGCAGCATGGCGGCCAGAATCGCCCCCTGCGCCACCGTGAGCTGCGACGCGGACACGCCGAAGTGCTCGCGCGCGCCGGCCTCGATTCCGTAGACGCCCTGCCCCCACTCGGCGACGTTGAGGTACAGCGTGAGGATGCGCTTCTTGGTGAGCGCGTCCTCCAGCCGGCGCGTCAGCACCAACTCCTTCGCCTTGCGCAGCAGGCTGCGGTCCGTGGACAGCCAGAGGTTCTTTGCCAGCTGCTGGGTGATGGTGGAAGCGCCCCGGCCCAGGTGGCCCTTCTCCCAGGCCTCCTCCAGCGCCTTGCGCACCTCGGAGGTGTCCACGCCCTCGTGGACATAGAAGCCCGCGTCCTCGGAGATGAGCACCGCGGCCACCGCGTGCTTGGAGACGGCCGTCAGCGGCACCCACTGCTGGCGGCGGCGAGCCTTCTTCCCCGCCTCCCGCGCCTCCTCCGCGCGCTTGTCGATGAGCGCCGTCGTCTTCGGGTTCTCCTTCTCGAACCGCGCGGCGTCCGGCAGCGTGACGTACTCGTACACGGCGAAGACGACGAACAGCGCGGCGAGCGCGAGCAGCACCTTGCGGCGTGGAGACCCGCGCCCCCACGGCGAAGCGGAGCGGGAGACGGGAGCCAGCGGCGTCACCGTTCTGAAAGGGGTATTGCCCCGCTCGGGCGTCGCGGGTGCCGTGTGCGCGTGCTCGGGTTCCGCGGGCCCCGGCGCTGGCCGACCATCCGATGGGGACATCGGGCCCGTGCATACCGCCTCCCGGCCCTGACGTCACCCCTCCCCGCCCCCTGCGCGCCCGGCTTCAGCAGGCAGGCAGGCGACCCCGGAAAGGCATCCTGATGACTACCGCCGCTTCGCCGACGCGACCTTCGACGCCACTTTCGGTGCCACCTTCGGCGCCGCCGTGTCCGCCCAGCGCTCGTCCACGGAGGCAAAGCCGGCGACCAGCTCTCCCGCCATGTACCCGCGGTTGCGCTTGTCACGGCGGCGCAGCCAGTCGTTGAGGACGCGGCCCTGCTCGTCCTTGCGCTCATCCGGGTGCGACAGGTTGAACCGGCCGCGCTTCACCAGGCCGCCCGCCTTGTGGACGAACGTCACCGTGCCGTCCTCGGCCACGCGCTCGACGATGCCGATGTGCGTGAGGCCATCGTTGAGCTTGCCGTCCTTGTTCCGGTCATGCGTGTCCCGGAAGAAGACCATGTCTCCCGGACGCGGCGTCTCGCGCACCGTGCCCAGGTCCACGGCCTTCCGGTAGATGGCCTTCACGCCATTCTCCCCGGGAAACGTCACCGCCGGCATCAGGCTCAGCCCCGGCTTGCGGTAGGCCAGCTGCGTGAAGCCCGAGCAGTCATCGTTCACCGTCGTACTCACGGTCCGCAGCGTGCTCAGCCCCAACCACGACTTCGCCCGCCACACGGCCCGCTCCGCCAGCGAGACGGTGGTCTGACGCTTCGGCGTGCGCTTGCGCACGGCCTCCGCCTCACCGCCCCACAGCAGCATCCCCACCACCGCCCCCAGCCACACTCCACGATGCATGCCCACGCGTCAGAGCAACCCGCGTGCCGCGCCTGCACGGCCGCTGGCACGTCCACCCGTGGACACCTCACCGGGGCCCTGGTGCCGCCCCTGTGTGGAATTGATTTCCCACACGGGACTGTGGGGCGACCCATGGTGGAAACATCCGGCCCCGCCGAAGCCCGCGGCGGCGCCACGGAGTCCCCACACGCGGACTCACACGCCGGGCTGGGGCCGCGCCGGCTCCCGCTGGAGCGACTGGCTTGGCTGCACGGGCAGCTCCAGCACGAAGGTGGCCCCCGCGCCGGCCTCGCTCTCCACGTGGATGGAGCCGCCGTGGGCCTCGACAATCTGCCGGGTGAGGAACAGTCCCAGCCCCAGTCCACCGTACTGGTGCGAGGACACCGCGCGCTCGAAGCGTCCGAAGATGCGCTCCAGCGCCTCGGGAGGGATGCCGATGCCATGGTCCGTCACCGTCAGCCGGGCGCGGCCGTCCACCTGGACCAGCTCCACGTCCACCGGCGCGCCGATGCCGAACTTGATGGCGTTGCCCAGCAGGTGCGTGAGCGCCTGCTCCACCCGGCCCCGGTCCATCCATCCCGACACGTGCGGAGCCTCCGTCCGCAGCCGCAGCTCGCAACCGGAGCGCACGGCCTCGTCCGCGAGGCGGTCCACACACGCCTCCACCAGCGCGGTGAGGTCCACCTGCTCGCGCCGCAGCTCCAGCGTGCCGGCGTTGACGCGGCCCACGTCCAGCACGCGCTCCACCAGCCCCGTCAGCCGCGCCACCTGCCGGGAGATGAAGCCCAGCCGCTCCAGCACCCCCTCCTGCTCGCCCGCGCGGCGCAGCTGGGACAGCAGGTTCTGCACACGCAGGGTGAGTGTGGCCAGCGGCGTGCGCAGCTCATGCGCCGCCACGGAGATGAAGTCGTCCCGCGCGCCAATGGCCTCGTGCGCCTCGTCGAGCAGCCGCGCGTTCTCCATCGCCATGGCGCAGCGGCGCGCCAGGTCCTCCGCCAGCAGCGCTTCACGCCGGCCCAGCGGGGGGTCCTCGGCGTCCGCCACCAGCGCGAGCGCCCCCACCACCCCCCCGCGCACCCGCAGCGGCACCAGCACCCCCGAGCCCGAGTGCCCCCGCCAGCGGCGCGGCTCGCATGGCAGCGGAGGCAACTGACCGCGCAGCGCCGCCTCGCGCCCGGGCGTCCACCCCGAAGCCGCCACCCGCCGCACCATGTCTTGCGTGTCCACCATCCAGATGGCGGCCCCGGCGCACAGCTCCGGGACGATGAGCCGCACCACGCGCGGCAACGTGGCGCCCCAATCCGGCGACGACGCCAGCTCCGCGCCCGCGGTGGCCAACACGCGCTGGAACACCTCCACCCGGCGCCGCTCGGCCACCACCGCCGCCAGCGTGAGCGCGGTCAGGCTGAGCACCGCCACGAAGACCTGCACGGCGAGGATCCGCTCCGCCGCCGACATGGGCAGCACGCCGAAGGGGCCGCGGCCCCCGCTCGTGTACGCCACCGCCAGCGTCCCCATCACCAGGATGGCGCTGGACGCCCCCCTGGACCCGTGGCGCAGCGCCGCGGCGATGACGAGGGGAAAGGCCGCATAGGGCAGCGTGGCGAGCAGCCCCAGCGGGGCCGCACCGGAGCGCTGGAAGATGAGGATGGTGACGCCGGCCACCAGCGCCAGCAGCGCGCCCAGTTCCGCCAGTCGCCGGGAGTCCCGCACCTCGCGGCCCAGGGGCCACCACGTCAGCAGCAACGGCGCCATCAGCACGGTGCCCAGCAGGTCGCTCAGCCACCACGCCAGGAACTCGTCCCGGAAGGACACGGCGCCCACCCACAGCCCGGCGCCCACCGCCCCCAGCAGGGCGCTGGGCAGCGTGCCCACCAGGCCTCCCAGGACGAGCACCCCGGCCACGTCGCGCACCCGGTGGAAGAGCACCGGTCCTCCGACGAAGCGCCGCAGCAGCGCCGCGCCCAGCAGGGTGCGCAGCACGTTGCCCACCCCCCAGATGGCCGCCACCGGCGCGGGGATTCCCTCCAGCACCACCGTCCCCGCCTCCGCCACGAAGACGGCGGCCAGCAGGGCCGGCCACATGCGCGTGGGGGAGCGCAGCAGGAAGGCCAGGCTCACCCCCGCGGGCAGCCACAGCACCGCGCTCATGACGGGGGGGAACACGAAGCGCAGGCTGAGGTACTTCAGCGCCACGAAGCACAATGCGAGCAACATGGCGCGACGTGCCATGAACAACCCCCAGGCGAAGGTAAGCAGCACGGGTGTGCCCGGCCGGGTGCTAGGAAGGGCGGCGGTGCGAGGGAGCGCACGTCCGACCCCGCTCCCTCGCCTGCTCCACCCGACAGGTGGGCGGCACGGGTGCCCCGCGGTACGGGGGGTGCCTGGTTTCAGGCCGTTGGAGTTCGACCTTCGTGACTTTCGACTACTACGACACCCTCTCCACGGCCCAGCAGCGCGTCTACCGGATGAGCGACGGCGTCGCCGCGCTGCGGGTGCGCGAGCCCCACGCACTGGCGCCCCACGTGGAGGCCCTGCGCCTGGCCCTGGCCTCGGGTGAGCGCGCCCTCCTGGAAGACGCCACCGCCCGGCTGGGCGACGCGCTGTGCGAGCGACTCGACGTGGCCGCCGCGAAGGTGGAGGTGCTGGAGGTGCGGCCCTCTTCCGAGACGGGCGAACTGCACGGCCTCTACACGCAGGCGCCGGGCCACCGCCCCCGCATCCAGGTGTGGATGCGCACGGCGAGGCACGGGCGCGTGGTCGCCTTCCGCACGTACCTGAGGACCTTCCTCCACGAGCTGTGTCATCACCTGGACTTCTTGCTCCTGGAGCTGCCCCACTCCTTCCACACGGAGGGCTTCTTCAAGCGTGAGTCCAGCCTCTTCCACCAACTCGTCCCACGGCTGAATACCTCTTCCTCCCGCCGCCGCCCCCGGTCTTCAAGGGTGTGACGGCTGACACCCGCCACTTAAGTCCAGGCACGAAGCGGCCTGGACGCTACATTCCCACTTCCCTATGGCGCATCCGACCGAAGACAAGAACTTCCGCCTGCCGAACACCATCCGTCCCCGTCGCCACGTGGCCACCGTCACGCTCGACCTGGACGCGCGGACCTTCTCCGGACAGCAGACCATCGAGCTGGAGCTGGCCGAACCGGCGAAGGAAATCATCCTCCACGCCATTGCCCTGCAATTGGGTGAGGTGACGTTCCGCGCGGGCGGCGAGCAGCGCAAGCCGTCCTCCCTCCAGCCGATGGCGCAGAGCGAGACCGTGGTGCTGCGCTTCGACACGCCGCTGCCCGCCGGGGCCGCGTCGCTGGACGTGGCGTGGACGGGCCGCTTCACCGAAGGCCTGCGCGGCCTCTATCAGGCGGGCAAGGTGGCGGCCACGCAGTTCGAGGCCGCCGACGCGCGCCGCCTCTTCCCCTGCTTCGACGAGCCGGCCTTCAAGGCGAAGTGGGCCCTCTCCGTGCGCGTGCCGCAGGGGCTCACCGTGCTGGGCAACAGCCCGGTGGTGAAGGAGGAGCAGGACGCAGGCCTGCGCAAGGTGACGTTCCAGGAGACGGAGGTGCTGAGCAGCTACCTCATCGCCCTCGTCGTGGGCCCGTTGGTGGGCACCGACGCGGAACAGGTCCAGGGCGTCCCGGTGCGCACCTGGTCCCTGCCGGAGAAGGCGCACCTGACACGCTTCGGCCAGGACGTGGCCCTCAACGTGCTGCCCCGGCTCCAGGACTACTTCGGCCTGCCCTATGCCTTCACCAAGGTGGACCAGGTGGGCATTCCGGACTTCGAGGCGGGCGCCATGGAGAACGCCGGCCTCATCACCTACCGCGAGGTGGCGCTGCTCCTGGACCCGTCCACCGCGCCGCTGTCCGTGCAGAAGCGCGTGGCGGAGGTGGTGACACACGAGCTGGCGCACCAGTGGTTCGGCAACTGGGTCACCATGGTGTGGTGGGACGACCTCTGGCTGAACGAGGCCTTCGCCACGTGGATGGCCTTCAAGATTGTCGACCAGTGGCGCCCCGAGTGGCGCATGTGGCTGGACTTCGACGCGCACCGTGCCAGCGCGCTGCACCTGGACGCGCTCAAGTCCACGCACCCCATCCACGGCGAGGTGCGCAACGCGAGCGAGGCCGGTGAGAGCTTCGACGCGATTACGTACGAGAAGGGCGGCGCGGTGCTGCGGATGATTGAGGGCTTCCTCGGAGAGGGCCCCTTCCGCGAGGGCATCCGCCAGTACATGCGCAAGCACGCGCGCGCCAACGCGGTGAAGGAAGACCTCTGGAACGCGCTGGGCGAGGCCGCGAAGCAGCCGGTGGAGGAGCTGGCCACCGCGTGGGTGGGCCAGAGCGGCTTCCCGCTCGTGACGGCGAAGCTGGACGGGCGCACCCTGCACCTGTCGCAGCGGCGCTTCTACTCGGAGCCGGGCGTGCAGAGCGGCGAGAAGTGGCCGGTGCCCATGGTGCTGCGCTTCGAGGACGGCACGGGCGTGCGCGAGCAGCGCGTGCTGCTGCGTGACGCGCAGGCCGCGGTGAAGCTGGAGGGCTCGGGCGAGGTGAAGTGGCTCACCGCCAACGCCGGCTCCACCGGCTTCTACCGCGTGGCGTACGACAAGCCCGCGCTGGAGAAGCTGGCGGCGAACGTGAAGGGGCTCGCGCCCTCCGAGCGCATCTCCCTGCTGGCGGACCAGTGGGCCCTGGTGCGCTCCGGGCAGGCGTCGATTGCCGACCTGCTCGACCTGGCCGGCCGCTTCGGCGACGAGGAGGACGACTCCGTCCTGGACGAACTGGTGGGCCGGCTGGGGTACGTGGAGGGCCGGCTGATGGACGGCGAGGAGCAGGAGCGCTTCCGCAGGTGGGTGGAGCGGCTGCTCGGCCCCGGGCTCAAGCGCGTGGGCTGGCAGGCGGCGAAGGGCGAGTCGGACCGGGTGAAGCTGCGGCGCGCGGCGCTGGTGCGCGCGATGGGCGGCCTGGCGCGCAGCCCCGAGGCGCTCGCGGAGGCCCGCCCGCGCGTGGCCCGCATGCTGGACGGCGACAAGGACGCGCTGGAGCCCAACCTGCTGGACGCGGCGGTGGCCATGGTGGCGCGCGCCGGGGACACGGCCCTCTTCGAGACGTTCCTCCAGCGGATGCCGAAGGAGCCGGACCCGGCCACGCAGCGCCGCTACCTCATGGCGCTCGCCGGCTTCGAGGACAAGGCCCTGGCCGAGCGCGCGCAGGGGCTGCTCTTCACCGACACGGTGAAGACGCAGGACGTGGCCAGCTTCATCGCGGGCCTGCTGGGCAACCGCACCGGCCGCGAGGGCTGGTGGGCGCAGATGCAGAAGCGGTGGAAGGACGTGACGGCCCGCACGGGCAGCGCGCCCATGCTGCTGCGCCGCATCGTCGAGGCCATGGGCATGCTGCGCACGCGCGAGCACCTGGAGCAGATGAAGGCGCTCCTCCAGGCCCACCCCGTCCCCGAGGCACAGCAGGCCACCGCGCAGACACTGGAGCGGCTGTCCCAGGACGTGGCGCTGCGTGAGCGCTGCGCTTCCGAGGTGTCCGCCTGGCTGAAGAAGCAGCCGTGAAGACGACGCTGACGCCCGCCAGCCTCTCCACCGCCCGCGAGGCCCTGCGCCGGGCCAACGCCGCCTTCGAGCGGACGTACCCCGGCGAGTCGCCGCGCCGGCAACCTGTACACGTGGTGTACGGCGGGGCCCACCTCTTCCGCGCCAACACGGCGCGGAAGCTGGGGGACCTCGCGCTCGCCGCGCTGAAGGAGTACGCGCCAGACGCGGCCGAGCTGGCCCACGGCCTGGGGCTGCCCCAGCGCGGCCGCTTCGCCCAGCGCGTCTACGGGCGCGTGGTGGACAAGCTCGAGCGCGAGCCGGTAGAGGACCTGCGCATCGACTTCGAGGACGGCTACGGCCACCGCCCCGACGCGGAGGAGGACGGGCACGCCATCTCCGCCGCCGAGGAGCTGGCGCTCGGCCTGGAGCAGGGCTCGCTGCCGCCGTTCATCGGCATCCGGGTGAAGTCCTTCTCGGAGGAATTGTTCGAGCGCTCCTCGCGCACGCTGGATTTGTTCCTCACCACCCTGATGGAGCGCACGGGCGGGAAGCTGCCGCCGTCCTTCGTCGTCACGCTGCCCAAGGTGTCTCTGCCGGAGCAGGTGGCGGCGCTCGCGCGAATGCTGGAGGTCTTCGAGACGGAGAAGGGGCTGACGCCGGGCTCGCTGGGCCTGGAGCTGATGGTGGAGACGCCGCAGGCCCTGTTCGACGTGGAGGGACGGCTGCACCTGCCCCGGCTGGTGGCGGCGGCCGCGGGGCGCTGCACCAGCGTGCACCTGGGCGTGTACGACTACACCGCGGCCCTCAGCGTCAGCGCGCACGTGCAGAGCATGCTGCACCCGACCTGTGACTTCCTGCGGGACGTGGTGCAGGTGTCGCTCGCCGGCACCGGCGTCATGCTGGCCGACGGCGCCACCCACGTCATGCCGGTGCCCCCACACAAGGCGCAGGGCGAGGAGTCGGTGCTGCCCACGCAGCGGCGGGAGAACATGGAGGCGGTGCACCGGGTGTGGCAGCTGTCGTACCGGCACATCCGCCACTCGCTGGAGCGCGCGTGGTACCAGGGGTGGGATTTGCATCCGGGGCAGCTGCCCGTGCGCTATGCGGCGGTGTACGCGTTCTTCCTGGAGGGGCTGGACGCCGCCTCGCGCAGGCTGAAGGCGTTCCTGGAGAAGGCCGCGCAGGCCACGCTGGTGGGCGACGTGTTCGACGACGCGGCCACCGGGCAGGGACTGCTCAACTTCTTCCTGCGCGGGCTGAGCTGCGGCGCCCTCAACCAGGATGAGGTGCTCGCCGCGGGCCTCACGCTGGAGGAGCTGCGCAGCCGCTCCTTCCGCGCCATCGTCGAGTCACGCCGGGGCCGCGCCACGGGAGGGTGAGCGGGCCCGGAGTGGTCCGGGAGCGTGCTGTTCGGAAATGTCGGGAGATTTGTCGCCGCAAAAACCCCCGACAATTCCGAACAGGACGCCCTCGAGACGCCGCCGGACCGGGAGCGGGGTCGGACTGGCGTCATCCCGTGGCCCTCCTTTCCGAGCTCCGAGCCCACCGATGCGTCAACTCGTCCTCCTGCTGTGCCTCGCCACCGCCTGCGCCAGCCCATCACGGACCTCCCGGCCGGGAGCCGGACAGCCTGGGACGCAGGCGGGGAACTCCACCACGGGGGGTTCCACCGCGCCGGGCGAACCCGAGCCCACGGGGGCCTTCGCGCGTGAGCTGCCACCACTGCCGAAGCACCGCGTGGACTCACCCGAGCGCGTCTTCACCGCGGAGGTGGAGGCCAGCGCGCCGCCCACGCTGGCGCGCAATGAGGGCTCCACGCGCATCGACATTCCGCTGGGCACCGGGGCCGCGCTGGCGTGCTTCGTCTATGAGCGGCCGCTCGACGCCGCGGGCGCGCTGCTCGCGGTGGCGAAGGCGGTGAGTGAAGGCCCGGGCGTCACGGTGCGGCGCATGCAGCCCACGGAGGTCGCCGTGGTGGAGGGAGCACCGGCCCTGTTCTTCCGCGTGGACTACGAAACGACCGCGCCGGGGCAGATGAAGCTGATGGTCAGCACGAGCCGCGAGTTGCCGCTGCTGTGCGCCCACGACGAGCCCGGCTACGCGCGGACGTTCCGCCGCATCACCCTGGACCTGGCCCGCACGCTCCAGGCGCCGGGCCACCCGCGTGCGTCCGAGCAAGGCGAGGAGCTCCACGTGCTGAAGCTGGACGGTCAGCTCGCCGGCTTCGAGTGGCGCACGTCGAGGAGCGAGGCGCCCGGCCGCACGCGCACCGAGTCCACCACCAGCCTGCTGCTGCCAGGCGCGGACGGCACGCAGAGAGCGGAGGACATCACCACCACCACGCTCACCGACGAGCGGGGCCACCTGACGGAGCTGCGTCATGCGCGGGCGGAGGATGGCGCCCTGACCATGCAGGTGACCTTGCGGCGCGAGAAGGAGCCGGCAACCCGCCCCCCGTCCGGTGGCGCCCCCGCCGCTCCCGGGGCGCCTACCGCGCAGCACGAAGCCGCCACGCGCAGTGCCCGCGGCGACCCCGCCGCTCCCGGGGCGCCTACCGCGCAGCGTGAGGCAGCAACGCGCAATGCCCGCGGCGCCGAGCCCGCCGGCCCGGAGGCGCTCACCGTCCCCGGCACCACGTACCGCTACGAGGGCCGCCAGGGTGCGCGCGTCCTGAAGGGCAATTTCACTTCGAACCGGGGGCTCGCCACGGACGACGACGTCCGCCTCGCCGTGAGCAGGTGGCTGTTGCCCGGAGACAGGCCGGAGGTGGTGCTCGACGTGTACCGTCCGGCCGACGACGTCACCGCACCGCTGGAGCTCACCCTGCGCCGTGACTCATCCGCCAGCGCGCTCACGCTGACCGTCGGCGCCAGCACGGCGAGGGCGAGAGCCAACGCCCGGGGACAACTGGAGTGGCTGGAGCAGGTCCGTCCCGAGGGGAAGCTCACTTCCGAGCTCATCCACACATCGCCCTGACACCCGTCCTCATTGATAACCAGGAGTTATCGATGAGCCGTGGGCTTGTTCCGTGCCGTAACCAACTCCCGCCGGTAGGTTCACGCCTCTTTCCAGGGGGTGGCCGTGCAGAAGTGGTTGAGACACGGATTGGGCATTCTGTTCGACGTGGCGTGCCTCTGCGGCGGAGGCTTCGCGGCCTTCTGGGCCTTCTACGGGATGTACGAGGGAACCAAGGAGGACTTCTGGGGCATCAGGCTGCTGATGATGGTCTTCCCCGCGGCCCTGATTGCCCTGCTCTCCTCACTGCTGTTTGACGATGCCCCGTGGCGCTGCTGGCTGCGCTTCGCGTTGTTCGAGGGCATGTCGCTCCTGCTGCTCGCGACGGAGTTGGAACATGCCTGGGGCTACCGGAGCCTGGACCGGTACGAGGGTGTGATGCACCTCGTGCTGGCCCTGCTCGCGGACGCCGCCATCTACGCCGGGGTGCTGGGCCTCTCGCGGCCAGTCCGGCGAAGGATGAGTCCGGCCTGAGGCCACCCCGTCACCACAGCATGTCCTGGTCCTCGGTGACGCCGGGCACGTTGTTCAGCTCCAGCGTGCGTCCGCCCAGCTTCACCGTGCCCTGGAAGAAGCCCACCGGCTGCGCGAAGTGACTCACCACGAGGCGCAAGTTCCGCTCCTCGCGGTGCACGTGGAACGGCTGGAAGCGCAGGTCCACCGCGCCATCCACCGTCGTCAGCCGCCACGGCTCCATCAGCTCCTTCGGGTTGTACTCGAAGCGCGCCCGCGCCAGCGGGTACAGCCTGTCTCCGAGCCACAGCGCATTCTCGTTCGCCTCGACGTTGCTCTCGTTGAAGCCCTCCACGAGGTTGATGCCCACCGGCATCCCATCCGCCAGCCGCCCGGCGGCGAAGGCCCAGCGCCAGGCCGTGTGCCGCGCCAGGTAGCCCTGCGTGTAGTCCATGCCGCCCACGCCGCCGTCGAGCCGGAAGCGCTTGCCGCCCGCCTCCAGGCTGCCGAAGGACAACAGGCCGTTGCGCTTCATCGTGACGTTGACGAGCCCGTCCCCCTCCACCGGTGCAATCACCGTCAGCGCGGGCGGGCCGCCGGCCACCAGCAAATCCCCCGCCCACTGGAAGGACTGGAGGCTGCCCGTGCGAAGCCGGCTGACGTCCACCTCCACGTGGTAGCGCTCGTCCTCCTCGCCGCGCTTCACCGACAGCCGGCCGCCCAGCGTCCGGAAGCGGGCGTTGAGCCCCGCCCCGGGCTTGTCGCCCAGCTCCACCATGGGCCCGGGCGCGCCCAGGAAGCTCACGTCACACAGCGGCCGGCGCTCCTTGAGGTCCAGCGCCACCGCGAACGCGCTGGCCGTGTAGCCCAGGTCCACCACCGCGAAGAGGGCCGCGACTTCCTGCGTGGCCGCGAAGGTGTAGTGCCAGCGCTTGCGCTTGAGCAGGCGCGTGGTGCGCGTCGGGGACCACTGCCCCTGCAGCTTGGGGAGGTCCACCTCGGGCAGCTCGCCCTGGTACGTGCCAAATCGGGGCTCACCCCGCGCCGAGGCCACGGAGGCCGGTGCGGGGGGAAGGGAGGCTTCTCGCTCGGGCGTCATCTCCCCCCATTGGAGGACAACCGCGCGCGGTTGTCACCCGGAGTCGCCCACCAAGGGCCACCCGCCGACATTGCCGCCCCGCGGGGCTACCACGCGATGTGAAGATCGAAACTCATGGGCGAGTGACGCTCGGTGGTGATGGTCGCCTCGACGCGCGCCAGCTTCAGCCATTCCAACAGGACGCCCGACATGAAGCCCGACAACACGTGGAACTCGTTCCGGAACTCCATGCGGAAGGTACGCTCCCCCAGCTGCACCAGCGTCACCCGCAGCGGAGAGTCGTCCATCAACACGTAGTCCGGGAAGCGCTTGAGGTAGCGCACCGGGCCCAGCATGGGCAGGCCCACCGCCACCGCCCGGCCCAGCAGCGTCTGGACGAAGCCCTGCACGAAGCCGCGGCCCAGTCGCAGCCGCGCGTCTTCAATCTCCAGGTCCGGATACAGGTGCGCACAGGTGGCGTCCACGCACCGGTTGAGCACCTGGATGGGGTACTCCGCCTTCAGGGACCGCAGCTCCACGCCCTCGGCTCGCAGCAGGTTCGCGAGCGCGCCGTCCGCATTCAGCCCCTTGATGAAGAGGCACTCGAACACCATCGCGCGGGTCATCGGCTCGGAGGGCATCTGCACGCCAGCCTCACACCGTCCGAAAGGAAACGGAAGCATGCGAGAGCAGGCGGACGGCCGAGCCCGGGGGTGCGCGCCGAGCCCCTCGGGTGCGTACCGACCCTCAGCCTCGGCCGAAGATGATGCGCTCCTGGGTCAGCAGGCGGGAGGTGATGCGCAGGGCCAGCGCCGCCACCGCGAGGCTGGAGGCCGCGGCGATGAGGAAGGGCAGCGGGCCCAGCGTTTCGCCGCGCATCACCTCGCCCGCGAGCAATTCCTGCCCGAGCACCGGCACGGCGAACATCCACGGCTTCGTCTGGAGCGGCGACAGCGCCAGCACCATGCCCGGCAGCATGGGCACCACCATGAGGAGCGACAGGTACGTCTGCGCCTCCTTGAAGGAGCGTGCATACGTGGACACCCACATCTGCACGGACGACGCGGCCAGCGTCAGCGGCAGCACCGCCGCGGCCATGCCCAGGGCGGCGGGCGCGTCGAAGCGGGCCTTCACGCCCAAATCCTCCAGCGGCACGCGCCGCACCACCAGCAGGTAGCCCACCAGCGTCAGCAGCACCGCGCCGGCCGCCATGGCGACGGTGGCCATCCACTTGCCCGCCACCACCGCGCCGCGCGGAGCGGGGTTGAGCAGGAGCGGCTCCAGCGAGCCGCGCTCGCGCTCGCCGGCCATGGTGTCACTGGCCACCTGCATGCCGCCCGCGAAGGCGGCCAGCACCAGGAAGAGGGGCACCATGTTGAGCACGCCCGCCGCGGTGCGCTCGGGCGTGGACAAGTCGAGCTCCTCCACGCGCACGGGGATGGCCAGCTCCGGGGCGATGCCGCGCGCATAGAGGCGCTGGTTGCCCAGCAGCCCCGCGTACGCCTCCAGGAGCCGGCGCGCGCGCAGGATGGAGTGGCGCGCGGACTGGCGCGAGCTGTCCACGACGAGCTGCACCTCGGCGGTGCGCCCGGCGGAGAACTCCTTGCCGTAGTCCTCCGGGACGATGAGCACCGCGTCCAGCGTGCCCGCGCGGATGCGCGCCTCGTAGTCCGCGGGCGCCTCCGTCAGCGTCGCCCCGTAGCGCTCCAGGAAGGCCATCAGGCTGGGGGCATGCGAGCGCCCCACCACCGGCAACTCCAGCGGCCGGTCCTGCCGGTACCAGGAGGCCAGCAGGTTGAACATCACCAGGAAGACGACGGGGCCCAGCAGCGGGAACATCACCGCGGTGAGCACCGAGCGCCGGTCGCGCAGGTGGTCCTTCAATTCCTTGCGGAAGACGGTGCCGACCAGGTGCCTCATTGCATCAGCCCCTGCTCGCTGCCGATGGTGGCCACGAAGGCCTCCTCCAGGCTGTCCTTGCCGGTACGGGCCCGCAGCTCGTCCGGCGTCCCGTCCGCCACCACGCGCCCGTGCGCCACCACGACGATGCGGTCACACAGCGCGGCCACCTCCTGCATGACATGGCTGGAGAACACCACGCACCGTCCCTCCGCCTTCAACTGCCGCAGCAGCGTGCGCACCGCGCGGGTGCTCATCACGTCCAGGCCGTTGGTGGGCTCGTCCAGCAGCACGTTGTGAGGCCCGTGCACCAGCGCGCGCGCCAGCGCCACCTTCACCCGCTGGCCCTGGCTGAAGCCCTCGGTGCGCCGGTCCGCGATGTCCTTCATGTCCAGCAACTCGATGAGCTCGTCCACGCGCGTGTCGAGCGCCGCGCCGGACAGGCCATGCAGCTCGCCGAAGTAGCGCGCGTGCTCGCGGGCGGTGAGGCGCGGGTAGAGGCCGCGCGTGTCCGGCAGCACGCCCAGGGCGCGGCGCGCGTCCTCGGGCCGCTGCACCACGTCCACGCCGTCCACCAGCGCGGTGCCCCCGTCCGGACGCACCAGCGTGTAGAGCATGCGCAGCGTCGTCGTCTTGCCCGCGCCGTTGGGACCCAGCAGGCCCGTAATCACGCCGTCCCGCGCGGTGAAGGACACGTCCTCCACTGCCGTCACCGCGCCGAAGCGCTTGTGCAGGTTCCTGGCTTCAATCATCTCAAGGCACCGGGCCGGCGAAGGAGGTGAAGAAGGGAGGCCGGGTCAGGCTCGTGCCGCACGAAGGCGTCAGCCCCTCCACGCTCCCGCGCGTGAGCAAGTCGTTCATCAGCGTGCGCGCGCAGTCCGCGCCCACCGTGTTGTGGCCCACGCCGGGCACCACCACGTGCAGGCTGTGGCTGAGCGTGCGCTTCGCGTCCTCGGCCCACGCGGGCGGCGTCACCGGGTCCAGCTCTCCCGACAAGAGCAGCGTGGGCACGTCCGACACCACCGGCTCGCGGTAGCCCGCAGGCAGCGCGGCCTTCGGCCAGTCCGCGCAGATGGCCAGCGTCTCGAGCCCCATGTCCGGGCCGAACCACGTCCCCTTCGCCTCGCGCTCCACCGCCGCCGCGTCGTAGAAGGGCGCGTCCTCCGCGCAGACGACGGCGTAGTAGAGGCCATGGCTCACGGTGTGGCCCGCGCCCTCGGACTGGCCCACGCTCAGCGCCACGAAGGGGGCCCACTCGCCGCGCGCCACCCTGTCGAGCGTCAGCGGCACCAGCGACGCCATCTCCGGGCTGTAGAGCTGGCTGAACAGCTCGGACAGGAAGGCCCTGCGCGACAGGGTGAACTCCTCCGGCACGCCGGTGAGCGGGTGCGGCACGTGGACGCGCGCGGGCTCCGCCGCCAGCTTCGCCAGCAGTCCTTCCGTGCGCGGCCGCAGGTCCGGGTACGCCTTCGCACAGGCCGCGTCCTTCGCGCAGTGGGCCAGCAGCGCATCCAGCGCGTGCTGCCCGTCGCGCGGCGCGTTCAGCGGCAGGTACAGGCTCATGGGCGCCACGCCGTCCAGAATCGCGGTGCGCACCCGGTCCGGGTGCTGGCGCATGTACACCAGCGCCGCGCGCGTGCCGTAGGACACGCCCCAGAGATTGATTTTGTCGTAGCCGAGCGCGGCGCGCACCTCGTCCAGATCATCCATCGCGTTGGGCGTGGTGTAGTGGCGCACGTCCGCGGCCCAGCCCTCGCGGCACTTGCGCAGCTTCTCCGCCGCGCCGCTGTCGTCGAAGCGCGCCGCCAGCCCCTCCTCCAGCGGGTGCGGCTCACACTCCAGCGGATTCGAACCCCCGGTGCCGCGCTGGTCCACCAGGACGATGTCGCGCTTGCGGCGGATGCGCTCCAGCGCGAGCAGGACTTGAGGCACGCGCGACGCCGCCTGTCCCGGGCCTCCCGCCAGTAGCACCAGCGGGTCCGGCTCCGACTGGGCCGCCAGCGCCGGCACCACCACCACGCGCAGGGCAATCTTCCGGCCCGCCTTCGCCGCGCGGTCCTCGAACACCTCGTACGTGCCGCACAGCGCCTGGCTGGCCACTCCCTCCAGCCGGCAGGGGCTGAGCGCCACCTTCCGGCCCTCGGCGCCGGAGGGCCCGCCCCGAGAGCAACCCGCCAGCGCCAGCGCCGCGAGCCCCAGGGCCAGCCAGCGCAGGGCACGGAGCCGGGGCGGAGCAAAGGAGGGGATGTGTGTCCGGACCCCGGGCAAGGGTGCCTCCATCATGATGCGGGGAGACCTGCCACATACCATCCGGCCCGCAACGCGGTACACCCATCGACCATGCCCGGACGGTGGCATTGAATCCGCGATAGAAAACCGCGTCCGGTGATACGCCCATGCCCAAGATGAAACGCGCCCTCCTCGTCCTGGCAGTCCTGTCCTTCACCACGCTGACGGGCTGTGCCGCCCTCCAGAACCTCCTGAAGGGGGCCTTCAAGAAGCCCACCCTCACCTTCAAGACGGCCCGCCTCTCCAGCGCGTCCCTGTCCGACGCCACCGTGGACCTCGTGTACGAGGTGAACAACCCCAACAGCTTCGGGCTGGACCTGGCCTCGGTGGACTACTCCTTCTTCGTCGAGGGCAAGCAGGTGGTCGCCGGCAAGCCGAAGAAGGGGCTGTCGCTCAAGAAGAACGGCAAGAGCGAATTGGTGTTCCCCGCCAACGTGAAGTTCGCGGACATCGTCCCGGTGGTGGAGACGTTCCTCAACAAGGACAAGGCCGCGTACAAGGCCGAGGGCAGCGTGGGCATCAAGACGCCCATCGGCGTGCTCAACTTCCCGCTGTCGAAGGAGGGCGCCTTCGAGGTGCCCAAGATTCCGCAGGTCTCCTTCCAGGCGCCCCGCATCAAGGGCATCAGCGGCACCACCGCCACGGTGGAGTTCCCCCTCGAAATCAAGAACCGCAACAGCTTCCCCCTGCCGGTGGCCGGGATTACCGGCGCACTCAAGGTGGGCGGCGCGAATGTGGGCAACCTGTCCACAGGAAACCTGGGCCTACTGGACGGCAGCGGCACGAAGCAGGTGACGCTGCCGCTCACCATCAATCTCTTGAGCGCGGCCTCGGCGGCCATGGCGCTGCGCTCGGGTGGGAGCGCGCAGGTGAAGCTGGACGGAAAGCTCACCTCGGACTCCCAGTCCGTGCCGCTCAACCTGAGCCAGCTCCTCAACTTCGTGAAATGACGCCTGCCTGCACCCCGGGCGACGAGGACTGAACCCCAGGGTTGTCCCGGGGCGCCCTTGACGTTACGGTGGGTCGTCCCCTTCCCAGGGCTTCCGGACTTCCGCCATGCGCCGCATTCTCTTCAAGGCCAAGATCCACCGCGCGACCGTCACCCAGGCTGACCTGGACTACGAGGGTTCCGTCACCATCGACGTGGACCTGCTGCGCGCGGCCGACATCCTCCCCTACGAGAAGGTGGCGGTCTGGAACGTCACCCGGGGCACGCGCCTGGAGACGTACGCGCTCGAGGGCCCCTCGGGCAGCGGCGTCATCTGCATCAACGGCGCGGCCGCGCACCTCAACCAGCCCGGCGACCTGGTGATTCTGGCCACCTTCGCCGAGGTGGAAGAGGCGGAGCTCGCCGGCTGGAAGCCCACCGTGGTGTTCGTGGACGGGAAGAACCGCATCGTCCCCGGCATCAAGGAAGAGATTCCGGGCCCCCAGCGCCGCTCCGCCTGAGGCCTGGCCGCTTTGCCCCACCGGGTGCCTTTTGCCATGCTCCGTCCATCCTTAGAGGAGGGGCGGATGGCCCCGGAGGCATGGAAACGATGAGGCGGATGTGGACGGTGGCCGGCGCGCTGGCGCTGGTGCTTTCGGGTTGCAAGGCCATTGGCTCGTTCCGCCCCAATCCCAACGACGAGGACCCCATCTACGGGGTCATTCCCGTCGTGAAGGCCCCTCCCAAGGACCGCTGTCAGGTGCATGGCAGTTCCGGCGCGCGCTCCGCGTGCGACGAAGCCATGTACATCGCCACCGAGTACACCCGTCGGCTGTCCGTGGGCGACGAGGTGTGCCTGGAGGGTGGCTATGGCGAGGAGCCGGGCGCCGCGTGCAAGGCGCGCGCGGCCGTCATCGACACGTCGCCCAACCAGGTGAAGCTGGAGGTGCGCGGGGCGAAGCCGGACTCGCGCTGGTTCAACGTGGAGATGCGGCACGCCTGGTACGAAGAGGGCGCGCTGGTGGACCTCTACCTGTCCGAGCGGGGTTATTAGAGGACAGGCGGAACAAGGAGGAATGACGGATGGGCATCTACGACCGAGTGGCCGAGCGACTGGCCTTCATGAAGATGCTGACGCCCAGCGAGCTGAAGAAGCTCGGCTCGGCGAAGCTGTCGGACATCGTCATGGGGGAGGTGGCGCGCGCCCGCGTACGCGTGGCCGAACTGGAGAAGCGCTACCCCCAGTCGCAGCCGAAGGACCTGGCCCAGCGCCTCATCGACGAGAAGAAGAACCTCGCCGGCATGGTGGGCGGGGTGAGTGGCGTCTTCGGCCTGGTGGCGCTGCCAGCGGACCTGGTCTTCATGGCGTACCTGCAAATCATCCTGCTCACCGACGTGGCCACCCTCTACAAGGCGAACCTCAAGACGGAGCGCGCCCGCGGGGAGATGCTGGACCTCTTCGGCTACGCCAACGGCATTGGCCCGCTGCCCCGCGCGGGGCCGAAGGTGTTGGGGAAGCTGGCCGCCATGATGTTGGAGAAGGGCGGCATGCACACGCTGGGGCGGGCCATGCCGCTGGTGGCCGCGCCGATTACGGCCTACTTCAACAACCAGCACATCCAGATGGTGGGCGAGCAGGCCGTGCGCTTCTACGAGGGCTTCGACAAGGCGCACGCCAAGGCGAAGGCCCACCGGCAGAAGGCCACCGGGAGCTGACGCGCGGCTCCAGGCGCTTTACGCCTTCACGGCCCGGGCACCTGCGCGTAGCCCAGGAGCCGGTCCATGCGGTTGAGCACGTAGGTGAAGCCCTGCACGCGCGGGCCGTTGCTGCCCTCCACCGTGTAGAGCACGCCATACGCCACGTGGTGCACCAGCCCGACGTGGTCCTCGCGGCCGTCCGCGTCCACACGGGCCCAGACGACGAGGTCCCCCGGCTGGGGCGTGTAGGGCTCTCCTGACAGGTGGGCCCAGCCGCGCTGGCCCAGCTCGCCGAAGAGCTTCCGCGCGCTGACGGTATAGGGAAAGGGCGGACCGCCCGGGTCCTGCCAGAAGCACCAGCTCACGAAGCCGGCGCACCACGGGCTGCCCTCGGGCGCCAGGTCGTGCAGGTACTTGCGAATCCACGGCCCCGCGCCGGGTCCGCCCTCCTCGCCCGCGCCCGCCTTCAGCTCGCCCAGGGCGGCTTCCAGCGCATGCCTTCCACGCGCGCTGCCGCCCAGTTCGGGCAGCGGCATGACGGTGAAGTCGATGGCGGGAGGATGCAGGAGGAAGGGCCGCAGGTGCGTGAGGCTCCACCAGGTGTCCGGCCCCGCCTGGCCATCCACCACCAGCGGCTCGCCGTTGGAGTCCAGGTTCTGCGCCTGGTAGGTGACGACCGCCGCGCGCGTGACCTCGCCGAAGTCGCCGTCCACGGCCAGCGGGTAGCCCCGCTGGGTGAGCAACTCCTGCAGCCGCCGCACCTCGGGCCCCGAGTCCCCCAGGGCCAACCCGCGAGCCATGGTGTGCCGCCCCCCCGTCCCTCCATGGTGGGGACGCCGCCACCACGGGACTCCTGGCCGAAAAGGCGCGGCGCGTGCCCGGTCCTGAACCCACGCCTACCCTCCGGGATGGACCTGCCCGGCCGGCGTCGAAGGGCTGATCCCCGCGTGAGTCCGGATGAATTCAGAGGGGTCCGATATGCCCTCCGGCGCCGGACGTTGTTTTTCCCAGCCGGGGCGGAAGCCCCATCGAAGCCAGGTGGCAGGGCGGACTTTTCGGCCGGAGAAGCCGCGGCCCCCGCAACGGAGGCGTGCAGATGTCCGAGCTCTCGATGGAAGTGCGGGTGCAGGTCGCAAGGTTGCGGAATCTCATCATCGACGTAGCGCGCTGCGGCGCGCTGAGCAGCCCACTGGGCTCGCTACCGCATACCGAGCTGGACCCCATGGAGGTCCAGGCCATCTGGTGGCTGAAAGCCGAGAGCCTCCTGCCCGTCAACGTCCTCGCCGACCGCCTGGGTGGCATCGCCCTTCCCCGCCTCAGCCGGCTGCTGGACCGGCTGGAGGACGCGAAGCTCGTCCAGCGCGAGCGCTCCGTGCGGCATGACCGGCGCCGCGTGCGCGTGCGCCTCACCGAGCAGGGCCGCGCCCTGGCGGAACAGGCGGACTCCGTGGTCCAGGAGCGCATGGCGAAGCTGCTGATGCCTCTCGGGGGAGAGCAGCGCAGCGCGCTGATGGACATGTTGGAGGGCTGGGTGGAAGCGATGGGCTGCTGGAACCGCGCCGAGGAGCAGGCCGCCGCCGCCGAGGAGACCGAGTCGGAAGCCACCGAGCCGGTCGCCGTCGTGGTGCCGCCAGAGCCGCGTGCGCCGCGTCCCATGCTCACTCGCGCCGAGCCTCCCTCCATCACCGCCAACGCGGCCTGATGCGCTGGGAGCCCGGGGATGGGCCCGGGCTCCCAGTTGCATCACAGCCGGACTTCCACCACGCCCGACGCCTCACAGGCCGCGGCGGCCTCGCCCGCCCACGGAGGATGACCGTCCGCCTCCACCTCCAGGTGGAGCGAGTCGGCGCGCACGCGGCCCAGCCGCCAGCGTCCCTCCGCGTCCGTGCGGCCCCGCGCGGGAGGCAGTGAGCCCAGGGTGCTGGCGCTGGTGACGAGCGCCCCGTACACCGGCGCCCCCGCCACCGTGACGCGCACCTCGCAGGGCACGCCGCCCTCGTCCACCCGCACGGAGACGGTGCGCTCCGTGGCGTTTCCGCCCAGCTCCGCGGAGGTGCTGGCATGGACCTCGTACGGCGAGGCCGCGGCCAGCACGCGGTACGTCCCGGGCTGGAGCAGCGACACGGCCACGCCGTCCGCTTCGTCATGGAAGACGTCGGCGGGGTGCGTGAGCCACGACCCGTCTCCGTCACGCCGCTGCAGGAGGAACACCGGGTAGGGCCTCCGCGCCCGCGACTGGAGTTGGGCCCGGGTGAAGCCCTCCATGCGCAGCACCAGCCACCGGTAGACCGGCATGCGCCACGTCACCTCCGCGTCGGACGCGCCGGGCTCGGGGGTGAACTCGAATTCATGCTGCGCCGGCGACACCGGGCGGCCGGAGGGCAGCGCCTCCACCTGCACGGTGAAGCGCGAGGCCCGCCACGACGGCAGCCCCGGCGCGGTGAAGCGTCCATCCGGCTCCAGCGCCACGGACTCGCCCTCCGGCCCCAACAGCCGCGCGCCGGGCGGTGGCCGGGCCGAGCCCTCCAGCAACACCCGCCCTCGCAGCGTCACCGTGCCGCCCACGCCGCCCGGGAAGAGCGCGTCCACGTCGAGCACCACCGTCTCCACGCGCCCCTCGCGCAGCGGAACCTCCACGAGTCCGCCTTCGCGTCCCGAGGCGCCGCGCAGCCACAGCCGCACGGCGGGGTCTGGCGGCAATGGCAGCAACTGCGTCTCCCCAGTCTCCGAGGTCAGCGGAACGAATGCGCCCTCGCTCCGGGCCGTCGCGCCAGATGGAGCCGCGCGAGCGCCCTCCTGAAGCGGCACGAATGCGCCTTCGCTCAGCGCCGCTGCGCCAGCCGGAGCGGCGTGCGGTCCCTCCTGAAGCGGCACGGACGAGCCCTCGCTCCTCGCCATCGCGCCAGCCTGCGCTCCTGCCTGAAGCGGCACGGGCGTGCCGTCCCGCAGCGCCGCCGCCACGACGGGAGCCGCGTGCGCCACCACCGGGAGGACTTCACTCGCGCGCTCGGCGGCGCGCGGGTCCGCGTCCACCACGCGCTCCAGCCTCACGGAGAACGGACCCTGCTCCGGCCGCGCTCCGGCCAGCCGCACGCGGACTCCGGTGGGCCTTCGCGCGCGCAGCACGCCCACGTCCACGAGGCCCGCCACGGACTCCGGCACCACGTCACCCCACCAGAACGTCCCATCCGGCTCCCAGGCGAGCACCCGGTAGCGGCTCGCCACCGGCACCGGCTCCGGCCCCAGCGTCCCGCCCGAGGCAGACGGCGTCACCACCGCCGGACGCCACTCGGCCACGTTCGCCAGGTCCTCCAGTCGCTCCGGCCCCGCTCCCTCATCCCCCTCGCGCTTCGCCGCTTCCCACGTGCGCCGGTCCTCCTCGGAGATGAACGCCGCGCCCACGCGCGCCTCTCCGATGAACGGATGCTCACCCTCCAGCACCGCGCGCAGTCTCGGGCCCTCCGGCTCCGCGCGCGTGGGCACCTCGGGGACGACAGGCGTTGGCGCCACGGCCTCCGCGACGGCGGCGGAACGCGCGTGCACGGACGCCGCCTCCGGAGCCCGGGGCCACACCCACCACAGCACGAGCCCGGCCACCACCAGCGCGGCGGCCAGGCCCCACCCTGCCTTGTGTAGCGTGCGGCTCAATCCGTGTCGCTGCTGGAGTACAGGGACAGGTAGACGGGAGCGTGGTCCGACAGCCGGGTGACGTAGTCCGTGGTGCTGGCGATGTAGTCCCGGCCCGAGGTGGAGAACTCCGTCACGTACGTGCTCTGCATCCAGAAGTGGTCATACGCATTCGCGAAGCCACCACTGGTGTTGAGCGTCGTCGCCACGTCGAGCTTGCAGGACACCGCCGGAGACAGCGCCGCCAGTTCGGACCACGAGGCGCCGGTGCAGGCCATGTTGTGGTCACCCACGAGGATGACGTCCTGGTCGCTCGTGCTGCCGTCCTGCACCGACTTGAACACGGTGTCGATGTTGCGCACCTCCACGTCGCGCTCGGCGGCGGTGCCCCAGATGGCGTGCCAGTTGATGAAGGTGTAGTCCGCGCCCGTGGGCGTGTGCCGCACCTTCACGATTTGCGGCTCGCGCTCGAACTTGTCGCCTGAGTCGCTGTACACCGTGGACGACAGCAGCGACACCGTGTCCGTCCGGTACAGCACCGCGTAGATTTCCTTGTACGACGAGCGGCCGATGAGCGGCGTCTGCGCGTAGGTCCACGACACGCCGGACACCTGCGTGAGCGCCTGGGCCAGCGCCGGCATCACGTCGGTGTTCATCACCTCCTGGAGGAACACCAGGTCACAGCCGTTGTTGGACGTGCTGTTGGCGCCGAACTGGTTCCAGATCTGCTTCGCATCGTCCGTGTACGTCTGCTCCGCGGCCCAGCCTTCGTGACGGAGGTTCCAGCTCACCACCCGAAGGTAGGAAGCCGCCTGCGCCAGCGAGGGAACGGCGACAGCGACCAGCACCACCGCATGCAGCAGGAAGGACGGCAGTCTCATGCAGGCACCTCGAAAGGGGGACGGCCGCGGGGGACGGCCGCACGCGCGGAGCACCACGCGCGAGGTGAGTCCTAGTGGAGTCGAGGTGTTAGGGGCAACAAGCGTTCTCGAAACATAAGAAACATCCAAGGTCCAAACACACCCACCCCTGAGCCGCAGGACGTCGTCGGCTGACCGATGCCCGCGCGTCGACCGCCCCGTAAATGCAACTTGATTGCATATACATCCGAGATACATATTGCGCGCGTGCCATCGCACGCCTGTCGCAGCGGCAGTCCCCCAGCAGTCCCAACGAGGAACCCACCCATGAAGACCTGGCAGTTGTTCGAGAAGTCCCTGCTCACCGCCGGCGCGGCGGCGCTGTTCACCGCCTGCGGCGCTCCCACCGGAGAGCCCGCCGCCGAGCAGGACTGGGAAGCCACCCTGACGTCGGAGGAACAGGGGCTGCTCGCCTCGTGCGACGCGGTGGAGCTGGGCGAGGTGGCCGAGCACGCCTGCGTCCATGCGGAGCTTGGTCCCTTCGAATCCGTCACGGCCGCCGCCCTGGGCGCCCCCGTGCTGGTGGACGTGAGCCTCCCGCACACCGGCTACAACATCACCCTGCCCGCCACGGGCTTCTGCGGCTGGGGCGGCCGCGTCGGCTTCATCCCCGACGAGTCCGGCGAGTTCGCCTTCCTCCTGTCGCGCCACCGCGGCGTGCGCATCTACGACGCCGCCACCGGCGCCGAGGTGGCGCGCGAGTGCCGCTACAGCGTACCCACCAGCGTGTGCGGCGCCCTGAAGACCGCCATCGTCGCGGACCTCGAGGGCGGGACGGAGTACCACCTCCAGTTCCTGGCCATCGCGGAGCGCAACTCCGAGTTCACCCTCGTCATCGAGGAAGCCGCCCACGACCACTCCGAGGAGTAGTCGGGCCCGGCACGCCATGTCCCCTTCCCTCCGCGTCCTCGCCCTGGCCGCGTGTGCCATGGCGCTCTGCGCCTGTGGTGGCGCCGAGCCCCCGCCCCTCATCGACCCTCCGCCCGACGACACTCCCGCGGCCACGGACCCCTGCGCGCCCGATGGCCACATCCACCGGGAGCCTGGCGGGGACTGGTGTCATTGCAACCGGGGCTACCGGGCCACGGCCGAGGGCCTCGCGTGCGAGCCGGACCCCGACTACGTCCCCAGCGAGGGCTTCAGCTTCGGAGACAACGGCGAGCATGCCTGCTGGCATGTCTCCAACGGGCCCTACGTCACCGTCACCGCCTCCACCACCCGCGTGCCCCGCGTGGACGACTTCCACACGTACTACACGGTGAAGCTGCGTCCGGAAGGCGGCCAGTACGTGGGCACCTTCAGCTACAAGGCCTTCGCCACTGGCAACTTCGTCATCTACCTCGGCACGCCGGACGTCCCCGTGTCGCTGGTGGAGACCGCCATCCAGGCCACCGTGACGCCGGCGGGCACCCGGCCCACCGACAACCACTGTGACGGCCTGAAGCACATGGTTGGCTACGAGCTGACGGACCGCGTCCAGTACACGCTCACCCTCGGTCCCACCGCCCTGCCCGAGCTGGGCCTGGTGATTGAGCACCTCCCCTAGCCCCGCCCTCCTTCCTCCTCCGTGACGGCCACCGCGCCCGCGGACCCATGGAAACGACCGGGCTTTTATTGCAACTGAGTTACCCAAACCACGTCGAAAGGAACCCCACATGAATCGGATGAAGCGGAATCTCTGGAGTGCGCTGCTGGGCCTGTCGCTGGCGGCCTGCGGCCCGGTGGAAGAGGCCGACCTGGAGGCCCCCGGGCAGCAGGAGCAGGAGCTGCCCGCCGGCTGCACGTCGGTGGACGACACCAACATGACGGACCACGCCTGCGTGCACTACGGCAACGGCGCAGACAACGTGAACGTGACGGCAAGCGCCACGCGCACCACCAGCGCTCCGGCCATCAGCACGAAGCACAAGCACTACACCGTGACGCTGCCTGCGGGCGCGGAGGGCTCGGTGACGTATGTCCCCTCGGCGACCACGGCGGGTGACACCACGGAGTCCGTCGCGTTCTACCTGTCGCCCTCGGCGACCTTCACCCTGCTGACCTCGGGCGGCACCACCGTGACGCCGGGACTCAGCGAGAGCATCACCTCCGGCTGCGGGCTGTCGCAGGTGGTGACGTACGACCTGACGGTGGGAAGCACGTACATCCTGGCCCTGGGCCCCGTCACCGGGAACCAGGTGCGCGTGGTGCCGGAGTACCTGGATGACAACCGCGTCCGCTGGTACCGCGACGCGGACGGCGACACCTACGGCACCAGCACCAACTCCGTCCTCACCGCATGCGAGCCGCCGTCCGGCTACGTGAACCGTCGCTTCGACTGCAACGACAACGACCCGACCCTCTTCAACTGCTAGCCGCGCGCACGTCCGCCGGAGCGCCCTTCCATGCATGGGCGCTCCGGCACCGCTGTGAACCTTCCCTGCTCGCGCTCACCGCTGAGCGTCCTTTCACATGAGAGCGGTCCGGTACTTGCGCGCCTCCTTCAGGCGCTCACCGCTGGAGCGCGCCTCGCACGGGGACACCTCGGCACTGCTGCTCCCGCTCCCTGCTGGCGGCCTCGGCCAGCGTTCCCTGGAGGAAATACCGATGCGTCTCGCCCATGCCACCGCCCTGCTCGCCACCTGCGCCGCGCTCGCCCTGACAGGCTGCGACTCCGACGACACGCCAGGTCCTCCAGACATCATGGATGCGGGCGACACGACGACACCCACCGTGACGGGCACCACGCCCGCCTCGGACGAGGCCCACGTGTCCGCCGACTCCGCCATCACCGTGCGCTTCGGCGAGCCCATGAAGTCAGACCGGGGCACCGTGCGCATCGCCGTGGACGGAGCGCAGCGGACGCTCGGCATGAGTCACTGGAAGGAGGAGGGACGCGCCTTCATGGTGCACCCCGCCGAGCCCTTCTCCGCAGGCGCGCGGGTCCAGGTCACCGTGGAGGCGGACTTCGAGGACGTGGCCGGCAACCGGCTCGCGGCCCCGCTCACCTTCCACTTCACCGTGCACGGGATGGCCGCCGCCCGGCCACACGTCACCGCGTCCCAGCCCGCCGAGGGGGCCGCCGGCGTCCTGCCCGTGGAGCTCCACAAGGCCGACGCCACCAACCTCGCGCTGCGCAAGGTACTCACGCTCACCTTCAACGAGCCGATGGACGCTTCGACGACCCAGGTGACGCTGCGGGATGTGACAACGCCGGCCAATGCACCGCGCATGTTGATGGGCACCTGGTCCTCGGATGGCCTCACGCTGACGGTGGCCATTCCCCGCCCGGAGTCGGACCTGCCGCCGCTGGAGCAGGAGAATCGATACACGCTGGACGTCACGACGCTGCGAAGCGCCACGGGCCAGCCAGTGGACACGACTCACGCCGGGCTCGGAGACGGGAAGCTGGACTTCACCACCGGCCGGCGGGACGCCAACGTCGAGCACGCATGCACCCATGCACTGCTCAACCCGCCCCAGGCCGTCACCGCGGGCAGTGCGCCCACGAGCTTCTACCCGGCGACGGACACGGGCCACACCTTCTACGGCCTGACGCTGCCGTCAACTGGGACTTCCTTCCGGGGCTACACGGAGGTGGTGACGGACCCCGACCGGGACCAGACGGTGGCGCTCTACCTGAGCCAGTCCGTCCCCGTGGCGGTGCACGACACGACCGAGGGCGAGGCGCTCGTGGTCTCCACGCTAGAGCCCGCCGCCCCGGTGTGCCTTCCCGCCATCACCCACGTGCTGAAGTTCTCCGCGCCCTCGGGAGACCGCTTCCTGAGGCTCACCTTCGGGCCGACGGAGCACGAGACGCTCACCTTCGTCTTCGAGCGGTATTGATTCGGCACGTGGGAGCACCCGGCGCTCCGCCCCCGCTTCGGGCGGAGGACTCGCGGAATGACGCTTCCTTCCGCCCCCTCCGGGCGGAGGACTCGCGGAATGACGCTTCCTTCCGCCCCCCGCTCCAGGCGAAGGACTCGCGGAATGACGCTTCCTTCCGCCGCCGTCGGCCGCCGGGGCACTGCATCCGTGCAAGCCGCACAAGAGCACCCCACGTCGGACAGGCGTCTGTCTCGCAGGCAACCGTCATCTCCGACCCGCGTTGTACGCGCGAGGATGCGACTCCTAGCGTCGGGCCCTTACGTCCTCCCACCCGAGGCCCCCCGCCGCGTATGCGACTCCTCCCCCTCGCGCGTCCGCTCCTGGCGGCGTGCGCGCTGCTACTGCTCCCCGGCTGCTTCCATCTCTTCGCGGGCGGAGGCGGCGGCTCGACGGAGTTCAGACCGCCCCGGCGGGTGAATCCGGCGGACGTGGCAGTCCCGGAGGGCTACCGCGTCGAGGTCGTCGCCACCGGCCTCACCTACCCCACCGGCGTCGCCTTCGACGGGGACGGCACGCCCTACGTCACCGAGTCCGGCTACAGCTACGGCGAGGCCTTCGCCCAGTCCCGTCTGGTGCGCGTGGAGAAGGACGGTCGCCTCACGGAGGTCGCCCGGGGGGACCATCCCCCCTGGACGGGCGTCGCCTGGCACCAGGGCGCCTTCTACGTGGCCGAAGGCGGCGTGCAGGGCGGAGGCCGCATCGTCCGCATCACCCCGGACGGCCGTACCACGCCGCTCGTGTCCAACCTGCCTGGCCTCGGGGACCACCACGCCAACGGCCCCGCCGTGGGGCCGGACGGCGCGCTCTACTTCAGCGTGGGCACCGCGACGAATTCGGGCGTGGTGGGCCCGGACAACGCGAGCCTCGGCTGGCTGGAGCGCAACCCGGCGTTCCATGACCTGCCCTGCCGCGACATCACCCTCGCGGGCGTCAACTACCCCAGCGACAACCCGCTCGCGCCGAACACGGGGCGCGTGAGCACGGGCGCCTTCGTCCCCTTCGGCACGGAGACGCGGCCGGGCCAGGTCATCAAGGGCGCCATGCCGTGCAGCGGCGCCGTGTTCCGCCTCGTCCCCGGCTCCACCGACCCGGAACTGGTGGCGTGGGGCTTCCGCAATCCGTTCGGCCTCGCCTTCGCGCCCAACGGCCGGCTGTACGTCACGGAGAACGGGTACGACGTGCGCGGCAGCCGGCCGCTGTTCGGCGTGGCGGACTACCTCTGGGAGGTGGAGCAGGGCGCATGGTACGGCTTCCCGGACTTCGCGGGCGGCAAGCCGGTGGACCAGGAGTGGTTCAAGGTGCCCGGCGGCGACGTGCCCAGGCGCGTCCTCCAGGAGGCCCCGGGTACGCCGCCCCGGCCGGTGGCGCTGTTCGGCGTGCACTCGTCCTCCAACCACCTGGACTTCTCGCGCAGCACGGAGTTCGGCCACGTGGGCGAGGCCTTCGTCGCGCAGTTCGGAGACCAGTCCCCGGACACGGGCGAGACGCTGGCGCCCGTCGGCTTCAAGGTGGTGCGCGTGGACGTGTCCAACGGCGTCATCGAGGACTTCGTCGCCAACAAGGACGAAGGCAGCGGCGGCCCCGCCACCCGGCTCGGGAAGGGCGGCCTGGAGCGCCCCATCGACGCGCACTTCGACCCGAGCGGCCGGGCCCTCTACATCGTCGACTTCGGAGTGATGCTGGTGAAGGCGAAGGGCGTCATCCACCCCTTCGAGAAGACAGGCGTGCTGTGGCGCATCACCCGCGCGGCGCCGGAGGCGAAGCCATGAGGACCGCCATGCTCGCCGTGCTGGCGCTGGTGGCGGCCTGCGGCCCGGCGCGCCGGGGTCCCGCCTTCGGCACGCCGCGCCAGTTCAATGCGCAGCAGCAGGAGGGCCGCGTCCTCTTCATGCGCAACTGCAACATGTGCCACCCGGGCGGCGCCGGCGGCCTGGGGCCGAGCCTCAACAACAAGCCCCTGCCGTCCGTGGCCATGCGCACGCAGATTCGCCGGGGCGTGGGCGCCATGCCCGCCTTCACCGACGAGATGCTCAGCGACGCGCAGGTGGACGCCATCGTCGCGTTCCTGAACGAGCTGCAAGAGGAGAAAGACTGAGTCGCCCTCCTGTCGGAGAGGGCCATCCCGCGTAGGATTCCGGACCGTCGGAACAACGAGGGGACTGCATGAAGACGAGAGGGTTCGTGGTGGCTGTCGCACTGGCGTGGACAGGCGTGGCGGGTGCGGAGCCCCGGCCGGCCCAGCTCATCATCTGGGGTGGAGGCAAGGACACGGCCGAGGCCGAGGCGTCCCTGGGCAGGTGGCAGGAGCGCGCGAAGCAGAACGAATGGAACGGGACGCTGAAGGTGGCCGAGGGCTACCCACGCATCGTCCCGAGCGCCAGCGTACCGGGACTCAAGCCGGGCTTCGTGGTGGTGGTGCTCGGAGCCTGTGAGCCGGCGGCGGGGCCGAAGGTGCTGGAGACACTCAAGGCCTTCGAGTCCGCGGCGTACGCGCGCGACGTGACGTGGGCGGAGCCGCTGGCATGTCCCCAGCTCGGGCCTGCATGGCGCGTCGTCCAGTCGAAGTCGTGGAAGAAGAAGGAGGGCACGCTGACGGCCGTGCTGCTGGAGAGCTTCGAGAAGAAGGAAGGCCCGGGCCAGTCCGTCGAGCAGAGCCTGCGCGTGACGCTCCGAGCACCGGATGGACGCATGCTCGGCTCGGACGAGCGCCACGGACACCCCGCCACGGATGACTTCACGAGCGAGCCGGGGTTCAGCACCTCCCTCGACGGAGCGGGGCCGACGGTCACCTACCTCACCTTCAGCTCCAACTGCCCGGCCGGACCAGACGTCAACCAGGTCCGGGTGAAGTACCTCATCGAGAACGAGAAGCTGACCCCTCAGGTGCGCGAAAAGACCCTCCTGGACAACTCCAGTGGCTGCGCCCCGTGGTAGGCGGACACGAAGTCCGCACTCCCACGACCAGGATGAGCTGAACCCGCCTCCGCCACGCAACGAGTCGTCAGCGCTGAAGCTGGAGGAGGACGAAGAAGTCACGGAGGACGTGAGCGCCTCACGCCGGCGCCCACGTCCCGGCGAACGCCGTGTAGCGGCGCAGGTTGACGGACAGGGCGCGGTGCACCTGCGTCTCCGGAGTCAGCTCCACGGGGCCCCCTCCGGGCGGCGCCTCGAGCCGGTCGAAGTGCGCGCCCTCGAACCAGCGGTGCGGCTGCACCTCCACGACGAAGAGCCCCTCGTCATCCAGCTCCGCTTCGATGGGCACGAAGTCCACGCGCTGCAGCTCCAGCGGCGGAGGGAAGTCCAGCGCGACACGGAAGGGCACGCGCTGCTCCTGGCGAAAGGCCGTGCCCTCCAGCAGCACCGAGCGCCCGTTCAGCACCGCGCCCTCGGCGCCCAGCGCCTTCGACGGAGGCTGGAGCAACAGCGAGAAGGAGCGCGCGAGCCCGGCGATGCCCGGCGAGCGCCCCAGCACCCGCGCCTCACCACCGTCCGCCAGCAGGTCGAACACCACCTCGCGGTCCCACTCACCCAGCACCCGGCCTCCGGAGAAGAAGTCCCCCTCGTGTGCCCGCGCGGAGGGCAGCAGCCACTCTCCCAGGCGGCGCAGCCGGCTGGCCTGGAGGGGTGACGCATTCTCGAAGAGGTAGATGGGGCCCAGCACCATCCGCCCCGAGGACAGCCGCACACGCCAGCCGGTGTCGGTGGTGAATTCACCGGGCACCGTCTCACCGGACGCGAGCGCGGTGCGCAGGCCCATGCGGAAGGTGATGCCACGGCCTCCGGTGCCGGACAGGCCGCAGGCGGCGACGCCTCCCGACAAGGCCGTGCCCAGCATCAGCGTGAAGGCGCGCCGCGTGGTGCGCAGCGGGGACGTCATGGCGTGTCCTCCTGGAGGTCCAGGTACAACGTGAAGGTGCCCGTGAAGGTGCGCGGCGCGCCCGCGGAGAAGTGCCGCGTGGCCAGCAGCGACGCGGGCGCATCCGGGCCGCGGAAGTTGGAGACGTAGTTGAACTCGGTCTCCCTCCAGCGCGTGTCGAGCAGATTCTCCACGGCGAGCCCCACCTCGAAGTCCTTCCACCTGGCGCGCGTGGCCACGTCGAAGAGGAAGACGGAGTCGCTGAAGCGGTCCAGCGGGAGCGGCCGGGGGCCGACGGCGCTGTGCCCCACCGCCACGTTCCACCCCAACTGCTCCCCCACCACCGTGGCGGTGCCTCGCACGGACGCGTCCAGCCGGCCCAGGAGCTGGGGGATGTACGGCATCACCGTGCCGTCCCAGACCTTCCACGCGGAGGCGCCCGGCACCGGCAGCGTCGCGCGGGCCCAGGCGAGCGAGGCCTGCACGTCCACCCGCTCCCGCCACGTCCCCCGCGCGGAGACAAAGGCGCCCAGTCGCTGCGACGCGCCGATGGGCTGGTTGCGGCCGGCCTTCTCGTCGAAGACGAAGTCCTGCGACACGCGCGTGGCGAAGACGGCGCCGCGCGCCTCCAGTGCGTAGGGCCGCTCCTCGCCCTCCAGTCGCCACCCCAGCCCCGTCTCCGCGGACGTGACTCGCGCATACGGCGCCAGCTCCGCGTCGGACAGGGCGGCCGCGTCGCTGGAGCGCGCGCCCAGGCCCACGCTGGTGAGCCAGCTCAGCCGCGGAGACAGCCGCACCTCGGCGGTGCCACGCGGGCTGGCGAAGAAGCCGTAGGCCTCCAGCGACTCCTCGGGGATGCGCGTGCCGCCCCGGTCCACGGCGGGCCGGTTCTCGTCGTCCACGCCGAAGAGGAAGGTGTCCAGCCGCACGCCGCCGCGCAGGGTGAGCCAGGACAGCGGTGCGGCCCGCAGCGAGGCATGGGCCGCCAGTTGGGTGGTGCGCACCCGGTTGTCGAAGCGCGTGGTGTAGGGCGCGCCGCCGCTGTCCCGCAGGCGCCGCGAGCGCGTGTGCACGTCGTCGAAGCGGGCCTCGTAGCCCAGCTCCAGCGGTCGGGGGTGTCCGAGCAGCGTGAGTCCCGGCGTGTAGCGTCCGCGCAGGCCCACGGTGGAGCCCTGGTAGTAGCCCTCGGTGTTGTCTCCGCGCTGGGCCTCCTCTCCGGGCGGCGTGTCCTGCAGGAAGCCGGTGAAGTTGTCGCGGATGCGCGTCTGCCGGAGGACGACGTAGCCCTGCTGCACGAAGCGTCCTCCGCGCTTCAGGCGGGACGACAGCTCGGCGGAGAGGATGTGGCGCTGGCCCGCGCCGCCCTGGTTGGCGTCGTAGAGGCAGAAGAACTGTGATTCCGCATCGGACGCGCAGGGAAGCCGCGCGTCCACCACGTCCGTCTCCCGCACCACGCCCGCCGAGGAGAAGCGCATGCCGTAGCTGGTGCCGAACAGGCGCAGCCGCGTCTCGTCGCCCAGGCGCAGCTCCACCTGGGCCATGGCGCCCGCGCTGGCGTGCGCGCGGTTGGGGCCGAAGCCGTGGCCCTGGCGCAGCAGCAGCCCCACGAAGGTGGCGCTGTTCGACTCGGGCGGGCCCCACACCAGCGCCAGCCGGCGCGAGGCGAAGCTGCCGTAGGCAACGGAGGCGGTGAGGCCCCGGCGCTCCAGGCCGAGCTGGTACTCCACCGTGCCCGCCACGCCGAAGTCGCCTTGAGACGGGTCGAAGGGGCCTTCGGTGACGCGCAGGGCTTCGACCAACTCCGGGATGATGAAGTACGTGTCCGCGTAGCCGTGTCCGTGAGCGTGGGAGACCTCGTTGAGGGGCACGCCGTTGAGTCGAAGCTCCACGTCCTTGCCCTCGCCCGCGTCGAAGCCCCGGATGAAGAGGGTCTCCGCGTGGCCCTCGCCGCCGTGATTGGCGAGCATGACGCCGGGAGCCAGCAGCATCAGGTCCGCCGCCGAGTGACGCGGCACGTCCGCGAGCTGCCCCACGGGAATGTAGAGGTCCCCCACCGCGACGGGCGGCGGCGCGCTCGCCGTGCCGCGCACGGTGGTGGAGAAGGCGGGAGCGTCGGCGGCGGCCACGGGAGGCGGCGCGTCCGGGTCGGTCGGTACGCCTCCACCGTCCACGAGCGCCGGCTCCCGCGCAGCCTCCTCCTCCCCGTCCACGGGCTCCAGGTGATGCCCGTGCACTGGAGGCACGAAGGTGACGGGCACATCGGCCCGCACTTCAATCCGCTCCTCGCCCCGTCGCGCCGGCTGGAACCGCCAGCGCACGGCGGCGTCCATCGCCGCCCGGTCGAACGCCACGCCCGCCGACTGCCGCACCTCCACATGGGATACCTCTCCAGCCGTATCGATGGTGACTCGCAGGAGCACCGTGGCGGGAACCTCGGGAGGAGGCACTCCCGCCGGCAGCACCGGGGGTGCCGCCTCCAGGGGCACGGGCGGCGTCACGGGCACGTCGGCCGTGGCGCTCAGCACGCAGAGCACCAGCGTCGGAATCCACACGGTGAGGACCTCGCTCCAGATGGCACGGGCCCCCGGACTCCACCCACCCAACGGGCGGGCCAGAAGTCCGGGGCACCTCCATGCCCAGATACCCCAGCCCCGGATTGACTTGCAACATAGTTGCATTTACATCCACGAAACATGAACGCACGACAATGGAAATCCCGGACGGTGGGGTGCGCGGTGCTGGTGGCCTGGGCGCTCGCGGGCGCGGCCTGCGACAACGTGGCCACGGGCGACGTGAAGGTGACGATGAGCGGAGGAGACGGCACCCAGCGCGGCCTGCCGGACACCCTCTTCGAGGACGGCTGGTCCATCCAGTTCACCCGCTACCTCGTGTCGCTGGGGGACTTCACCCTCACCTCCGCCGCCGGAGAGGTGCACACGAGCAAGCGACACGTGCTGGTGGACGTGCAGAAGGGCGACGTGCCCCTGGCGGAACTGAAGGGCCTGCCCGCGGGCCGCTGGGACGTGGGCTTCCGGCTGAGCCCGCCCCGGGACGGCACCGAACTGGCGGACGGGCAGGTGTCCGCTGAGGACGCGGCGATGATGCGCGAGCGCGGCTTCAGCTACTTCGTGGAGGGGCGCGCGGTGAAGGCCGGCGTGGGCGTGCTCACCTTCCGGATGGGCTTCCCCGTGGATGCGCGCATGCGGGACTGCATCAACGGTGTGGACGGCACCCGGGGCATCATCGTGCCCGAGGCCTCCGTGGCCGAAGCCGAGGTCACCATCCACGCCGAGCACATGTTCTATGACCGGCTGGGCACCCACAAAGGCGTGCGGCTGCGCTTCGACGCCATCGCCGCCACCGCCGGGGCGGACGGCGTCATCACTCCCGAGGGCCTCGCCTCACAGCAACTCACGGACCTGCGTGACAGCGAGGGCCGGGAGCTGAGGGATTCGGGCGGGCAGCCCGTCGTCTACCTCCCGGGCGCGTATGACGTGAGGACGCTCCAGGAGTTCATCACCCGGAGCATCGTCGACCAGGCCCACCTCAACGGCGGAGGCGTCTGCACCGTCGCGAGGTGAGGAGCGAGGGTCGCCCCGGGTGCACGGGGTGTAGCGGGATGAACAATCGTCCACCGCACCGAACTGTTGGCGACTGGCCGCTGCGTCCCGGGATACACAGTCTGGAACGGTCCCTTCACCGAGTCCCCCGACATGCACCCCGGCCGCATCTTCATCTCCCAATCCGCGGAGTTCCAGCTCAAGCGACTCCCGGAGGACGTGCGACTCCACATCGAGACGCACCTGGAGAACCTCGCCGCGGCGCTGGAGCAGGGCTCGCCCGAGCAACTGCTGGCGCGGCTGCAGCGCGAGGACGACGGCTTCGTCGCGAACGTGGGCGCGGCCCTCATCTTCTTCTCCGTCGACGCCAACCTGCGGGCGCTCACCGTCCAGCGCCTCGTACAGGTGGACGTCCAGCAGGGAGGCTCGTCCCGGTAGCCGGCGTCAGGCGGTCATCGGCATTGCTTCCGGCGACGCTTCACAGGGAGCGGGCTGGCGGGCGTCCAGGTGGCGGGGCAGGCAGACGCGGAACGCCGTGCCCTCCCCTTCCGTGGAGCGCACGCCGAGCGTGCCCCGGTGCGCCTGGACGATGCTCTGCGCGATGTAGAGGCCCAGGCCCAGGCTCTCGCGGGCCGTGGCCTCGGAGGAGCCCTCGCCCCGGCGGAAGGGCTGGAACAGGTGCGGCAGCAGCTTGGGGGGAATGGGCGAACCCGCGTTGTGGACCTCCAGGTAGACGCCCTCGCCCGTCTCCCAGGTGGACAGGCGCACCGGCGTCCCCTCCGGGCTGTACTTCAGCGCGTTGTCCAGCAGGTTGGACACCACCTGCGCCATGCGCTCCAAATCCCACGCGCCGTGCAGGCTGTCGCGCGCGAAGTCGCACTGGATGACCCGGCCCGGCCGCGTCACGTGCAGCTCGTCCACCACCCGGATGCACAGGTCGTTCAGGTCTCCGGCCTGGGGGACGACGGGAATGCCGCCGCCCAGGCGGGTGCGCGTGAAGTCCAGCAGCAGGTCGACAATCTGCTGGACGCGCTCACCGCCCCGCGCCACGCGCTCGAAGGCCTTGCGCTGCGCGGCGGGCAGCGCCTGGGAGTCGAGCTGGGCCTTCGCCGTGGTGAGGATGACGGACAGGGGCGTGCGGATGTCGTGGCCGACGACGCCCACCAACTGCTGTCCCAGCACCGCCGCGCGCTGCAGCTCCTCCGCCGCGCGCCGCTGCTCCGCCAGCTCCAGCGCCTGGCGCTTCACTTCTTCGCCGCGCAGGTACAGGTCCACGAACACCTGCACCTTGGCGCGCAGGATGTCAGGGTCCACCGGCTTGAGCAGGTAGTCCACCGCGCCCTGGGCATAGCCCCGGGCGATGTACGCCGCCTCGCGGCTGAGCGCGGTGATGAAGAGGAGAGGCACGTGCCGCGTCCGCTCGCGGGCGCGGATGAGGCGGGCCGTCTCCAGGCCGTCCAGCCCCGGCATCTGCACGTCCATCAGGATGCAGGCGAAGTCGCCGCGCAGCAGCTCCCTCAGAGCCTCCTCTCCCGAGCGGACCGTCACCAGCTCCTGTCCCAGCGACTCCAATATGGCCTTCAAGGCCAGCAGGTTGGCGGGGACGTCGTCCACCAGGAGGATGCGCGCGCGGGGCGGCTCGAGCTCGTCGGCGGGAGAGCTGGGAGGGACGGCGGGGAGATGGGAGAGCGAGGAAGACACCTTTCAATCCGTCTGCGGGGCAACGCCGCGTCGTGGGAGGGGAGCGGGCAGCGGAGCAGGCCCCCGAGGGCCAGCCCGCCATGAAGCGCTCTTTGTCCAACACGCCATGCCCGGGGCGAGTTCCCCCTGCCGGCGCATCCCCTCCTGCCCCCCTCCCCGCTCCCCTGACGAGCGCGCACTGGGGTAGATAGGAGGTATGGACGCTCCAGAGCTCCTCCAAGCCCGCATCGCCCTGTGCAAGCCCGAGCACACCGTGCTGGACCTCTTCCTCCAGAGCCTCCGGCAGAGCATCGCCGAGCTGACGGGGAAGCCCCTGGATGGGGAAGGGAGCCCGCCTCCGCGCGCCACCTCCTCCCGGGGCGCCCCGGCGTTCCGCCCCGTGAGCGAGTACCTCCAGCTGCTCCACGAGGGCGCCACCGCACTGGTGGCCACGGGCCTGACGTACTCGGACGCGGTGGAGAAGCTGTCCTTCCACGCGGCCAACCTCATCTTCTCCGCGCCCGTGGGGGAGATGGTGCTCTCCGTCGCCGGCAAGGACCCGAACGAGGGCCTGTCCGTGACGCAGGGCATGGCCGGCGCCACCTCCACCTTCGGCGAGCGCGAGTACGAGCGCGTCTCGGACCGCTCGGCCCGGCTCATCTTCCGGGACGAGTTCTTCGGTCCCGCGTGGAGCCGCGGCATGGCGCTCAGCGGGCTGCTCAAGGGCAACCCCCAGCTCACCTTCCGGGTGGAGCTGGAGTCCGGCGAGCCGCCCTATTCGTCCTTCACGCTGCTCGTGAGCTGGTAGCCCGCCACGCCGCCGGCCGGGGCTCCCCGAGGGGAGCCCCGCCCACGTCGAAGTCCACCCCGCGTCAGGCCTGGGGCGGCTCGTTGCGGCGCGCTTCGACTTCCTTCTTCACCTGCTCCATGTCGAGCGCACGCACCTGTTTGACGAGGTCCTCCAGCGCGGCGGCCGGAAGCGCTCCGGGCTGCTCGAACAGGAGGATGCCGTCGCGGAAGACCATCAGCGTGGGGATGGAGCGAATCTCGAACGCGCCGGACAGCTCCGGCTGGGCGTCCGTATCAATCTTCCCGAAGACGATGTCCGGGTGCTTGCCGGAGGCCGCTTCGAACGTGGGCGCGAAGGCCCGACACGGGCCGCACCACGCCGCCCACCAGTCGAGGACGACGATGCCTTCCTTCGACACCGTCTCCTTGAAGTTGTCCTTCGTGATTTCCACCGCCGCCATGACGCGCCTCGCTTCCTTTAGCGGACTTCCAGCAGCTCGACTTCGAACAGGAGGGTGGAGTTGGGGGGGATGACGGGCGGGTAGCCGCGCGCGCCGTAGCCCATCTCCGGGGGAATGGTGAGCTTGCGCACGCCGCCCACCTTCATGCCGGCGACACCCTTGTCCCAGCCCTCGATGACCTGGCCCGCGCCGAGCCGGAAGGAGAAGCCCTGGCCCCGGTCCCGGCTGCTGTCGAACTTGGAGCCGCTGGTCAGCGTCCCCACGTAGTGCACCGTCACCGACTTGCCGGCCGTCGCCTCGGTGCCGGTTCCCACCTTCACGTCTTCCACCTTCAGGCTCATTCACCTCTCCTCTTGCCGCGGGGGTGGGACACCTTAACGCGCCAGCCGCGCACGCGCCGCACCGTAAAACGCGCGGTGGCGCGGGGCCCGTTCGCTTCCGGGCACCGCGCCACCAGGTCATTCCGCGCAATCCACTGCCACGACAGGCTGCTCAGAAGGTACCGCCGACGCTCACGGTGCCCTGGTAGCTGCCGCCCTCGTTGAAGTCGCCGCCGCCGGAATCCACGTTCGGAGCGAACTCCTTGTCGAAGAGGAAGTTGTAGTTGACGCGCGCATCCACGGCGAGGAATGAGCCGATGGCACCCCGGAGACCGACGCCCGCCGGCACGCTGCCCACGGTGTCGTCCGAGAAGCCGAGTCCCTCGCCGCCGCGGAAGTTGTAGTCGTTGATGCCGATGCCGCCGAGCAGATAGGGCTGCCAGGGGGTGGCGAACAGGCCCAGGGTCGCCACGGCCGTGCCGCCGTTGCGGACGAGGTCCGGGCCGTCCACCGCGCCGCCCGCGGTCGGGATGTCGATGTTGTTCACCGCGCCGCTGTAGCCCAGCTCGATGCCGAACACCTTGGACGGCCGGATGGCCGCCGTCACACCCGCCGTGGCGCCAGGGTTGATCTGCGGCGCCAGCGCACCGGTATAGCCCTCCACGCCGCCGCCGATGAGCAGCGTCAGGCCCGTCATGTCGTTCTTTTCCTTCTCCTTCACCTCCAGCGGCTCAATGGGCTCCGCCGCCGCGGCCGTGGGCCGGTAGTCGGGAGGAGGTGTGGCAACGCCGCTACCGCCCGTGGCTTCGCCCTGCGGCGGGTACGCCTCGGACTGCGGCGGAGGCAGCTCCTCGGTCTGCGGCGAGGTCTGCGGCGGGGTCTGCGGCGGCGGCATCACTTCCTGGGACGGCGGCGGGGTCAGCTCCTGGGACGACGGGGCCTGCATCGTTCCACTGCCGCCCGTACCCTCCTTCACCGGCTCGCACCGCAGCAGCATCTCGCCCGACTTGCCGCTGCCGCCGATGCCCGGCTCCTGCTTTTCCACATCCTGCTTTTCCACATCCTGTCCCACGTCGCCGCTGCCACCCACGCCTTCATCGAGCAGCGGGTCCTGCGCCACGCCTGTGTCGGGCACCGGCTCCGTCTCGATGATGGTGGTGTCCTCCTGCTGGACGTCTCCCTCCACGGGCATCTCATCCTGCGCCTGGGCCAGCATCACCCCTTGCGACGCCCCGTCAGCGCTTGCCCGTGAAGGCGGGCAATCACCGTCAGCGGCAACAGCCGCCGTGCCGTACATGAGCGCCCCGATGGCGCCCGCCAGAATCTTCGCTTTCATCCAACCCTCCATCGTCGAGTGGCTGACCTGAAGGTTGTTTGCGAAGTGACATCCGGCAAGGCGCCACCCGGCAAGGGCGAATTGCTGGAGGGGCCGTTCGTCCGTGGGGCGGCCGGGCGTGGCGTGGAGGCAACAGGGGTTGCGCGTCAGCCCTCGCGCAGCCAGTCGGTGGCGGTGACGACGGGCAGTTGCAGCGCGCGCTCGCGGTCCAGGTCCAGGTTGCCGATGTGCAGCGACAGCGGAGACTGCACCCATTTGTAGATGGACTGCTGGAAGAGGCGGACGAACTTCTCCACGTAGCCGCTCAGGCGCGCCGCCTCCACCTCCGGGAACATGGCGGTGAGTGCCTGGAGCATCTCCGCGGGGGTGAGCTTCTCGCCCGCGTGCAGGTAGAAGCATGCGTCGAGCACGGGGAAGGGCATCAGCTCCTCCTCCCCCACCTGGTTGTGCGCCAGCTCCGGACCGGCGGGCTTGGCGAGCACCTTCTTGATGCCCTCGTAGCCCGTCGTCTCCTGCAGGTAGTCGAGCAGGTACATCACCACCGTCTTCGGTACGTTGGCGATGACGGCCAGAGCCCCCATGAGGTCTCCACCGATGGTTGTGTAGCCCACCGACTTTTCACTCATGTTGCCTGTCTGCAGGAACAGGCCGCCGCAGGAGTTGCTCCAGTTCCACATGCGCTGGGCGCGCAGGCGGGCCTGGATGTTCTGCTCCGTAATCGGCGTGACGGGCTTGTCCCCCAGCATCTTCTGGGCGACGGCGCGCTCTCGCTCGAAGGCCTCGTCGATGGAGACCACCTGGAAGGGCACTCCCAGCTCGCGGGCAATCGTCTCGGCCGCTTCGCTGGTGGCGTCGCTGGAATAACGGCTGGGCATGTAGAACGCGCGGATGAGCGAGCCCGGGTCCTCCGGCCGCGCCTTCTTCGCGTAGCGGTGGGCGATGAGCAGCGTCAGCAGCGAGTCACGCCCGCCCGACAGGGCGATTCCCAGCACCTTGAAGGCGCGCGTCTTCTCGAAGTAGTCGCCCACGCCCAGGGCCAGCGCGTCGAGCAAATCCTCGCACAGGGCTTCCCGGGCGGGCCGGCGCGGGTCCGGCCCCGGGAGGAAGAAGCTGCGGTGCGGGGGCACCGGGTAGGTGAGCCCCTCGCGCCGCGTGCGCACCGCGGCGGAGCAGTCCACCACGGGCACCCGCTGGCCGCCGTTGGCCACCCACGCCTCGCGGTCCACGCGCCAGGTGGTGGCCTCGCCGCGCAGGCGCAGGGTGCGGTCCAGGTCCACCACCGCGGCGGCGTAGCCCTCCTGGAAGCGCGGCGTCTCCATGACGTGGCGGCCGTTCTGGTTGAGGAAGCCGCCGCCGTCGAAGATGAGGCCGTCGTTGCTGCCCAGCCCGTTGCAGTAGGCGATGGTGCACTGGTGGTCCGCCGCGCGGGTGGCGATGAGCTCGCGCCGCGTCTCCACGAACCCCAGACGAAAGGGAGAGGCGGACAGGTTCACCACCAGCTCCGCGCCGGAATAGGTGCGCCGGCGCATGGGGCCGTCCGCGCTCCAGATGTCCTCGCACACCTCCGGCGCCACGAGGCCGAAGTCGAACTGGAAGAGGTAGTCCCCCAGCGGCACGCCCCGGTAGACCTCCGCCATGCCCGGCAGGCCGCGGCCGAACGTCCGGGCCTCGTAGAAGACGCTGTAGGTGGGCAGCTTCTCCTTGGGCACGAGCCCCAGCACGCGCCCACCCGCCACCACCGCCGCGCAGTTGAGGCGCAGGCCCTGCCAGGCGATGCCCACGCCGACGACGAAGACGGTGGGCAGCGCGGCCGTCTCGCGGGCGAAGCGCTCCAGTTCCGGCCACTGCCGGTCGATGAAGCCCTGCCACTGCACCAGGTCCTCGGCCGGATAGCCGGCGATGAGCTGCTCCTGGAAGACCCCGAGCGTCACCCCATCCGCCGCCATCTTCTTCGCCTGCGCCAGGGCCCTGTCCGTGTTCTTGCTGAAGGCGCCCACGGTGGTGTTGACGCTGGCAAGCCCAAGCTTCACGAGCCGCATGGTGGTTCCAGTCCCCTTTCGGCCGGACGCGCCCGGGAGTGGCCCGCCATCCGGCACCGGTGTGGGGCCCAGCAATGCCCGGCCCGCCCCTCAAGGCAAGCCCAACCCGCGGGCCGGAGGGGCCCCGCGGTCAGTTCAGCGGTCCGGAGGGCCGCACGGGCTGGAGGCGGCCGATGAGCTCGCCGATGTCCTCCATCACCGCATCCAGGCGCCGCTTCACGTCCAGCTCGGCCAGCAACTCCTGGCGACGCTCGGCTTCCGGGATGATGGCGGAGGCCACCACGTCCGCCAGCATGCCGCCCATGGCGCGCGCGGCCACCGGCAGCAGGTTCTCCGCGAAGGAGGGAGGCACCCGGCCGGCCAGCTCGAAGACGGCCTGGCGGAGCTGCTC
Source organism: Pyxidicoccus sp. MSG2 (assembly GCF_026626705.1). Lineage (NCBI taxonomy): Bacteria > Pseudomonadati > Myxococcota > Myxococcia > Myxococcales > Myxococcaceae > Pyxidicoccus > Pyxidicoccus sp. MSG2. The sequence goes on along the minus strand of NZ_JAPNKC010000001.1, from coordinate 6,511,297 downwards.
CTCCTCGGGCCCCTGGTAGGGCAGATCTGGCAGCACCTGGGCGGAGACTTCGCGGTAGAGCTTGTCGCCCGTCAGCTCGCCGGCCAGGCGGACGCGGCACACGCCCTGGAGGAGAATGTTGTAGCGCCCCTCTTCCACCTGCTCGTCCCAGATGATGATGCCCGCGCACATCATGGGCTGCATGGGTGGCTTGCCGCCGTAGCTGCCCTCCCAGCCGGACTCGAGCTGGGCCAGCGCCATGACGCGGTCCCCGGCGAGCGCGTCCTTCACCAGGGCGCGGTAGCGCGGCTCGAAGATATGGAGGGGGATGACGGTGTGCGGGAAGAGCACCGCCGAGGGCAGCGGGAAGACCTTCAGCGCGCTGGCGGCGCGCTCGACACGTTCTTGAGCGGTCATTGGGGGCACCCCTGTGGAGATAAGCCCATCGGCCCCAGGCCGCATTCCAAACATGCGGCCCGCCGAGCGCTCTTTCCAGGCTACACCGACATGTGGGTTCCGCCGGGCCGGGCAGGATACAGCGCCAGCAGCAGCGCGCCCGCCGAGGCGGAGAACACGGAGTAGTCCAGCGGCTCCTTGGGCCCGAAGGAAAGGGCCATGGCGGTGCCGAACAGCGCCAGCAGCACGGAGGCGCACAGCGCCACCTGGCGCCGCCGGAAGCCGAGCACCAGCAGGAGGCCCAGGCAGAGTTCCGCGGCGGTGGCGGCCCACGCGAGGAAGGGACTGGTGGACGCGGGCATGAAGGCGTTCACCTCACCCGTGTAGCGGATGAAGTTGTCGAAGTACCCGAGGCCCGGGTCCGCCTTCCAGACGCCGAAGCGGCTGGCGACGGCGGACAGGAAGGCGCCGCCGAGCGCGAGGCGGGCGTACAGCAGCCCGAATCGCTCCAGCGTCCAGACGCGCGGGAGGTCCGCCACGGAGTCCGATGCGGTGGTGTGCATGGGCGTCACTCCACGGTGGCGAGGAACGCGGTGCCGTGCTCCTCGCACCAGCGCTGGTACGTCTTGAGGCGGTCGTTCGACGTCACCCGGCCGGTGACCTCGCCGTCCTTGCCGAGGTACTCGATGGCGCCGCGCACGTTGATGAGGATGATGGTCGGCTCGTCGCCCACGGCCATCCAGGTGTCGACGTTGCCGGGCGGCTCATAGACGTAGGTGCCCGGGCCAATCACCTCGCCGGTGTCGAGGAGCTTGCGGCTTCCGGAGATGTTGAAGCCATGCGCCTCGCCGGTGTGCCGGTGCAGGGGGATGACGGTGCCGGGCTCGAGCCGGAAGAGGTACATCCAGCCGCTGTCGTCGCGGAAGAAGCGCAGCGGCTTGAAGGACAACCCGGGACGGCCCATGGGAATCCAGGGCATGCGGTCCGGGTGGACGGGGTGCGAGGCGGCGGGGGCAGCGGGCGTCATGGGGTGTCTCCTGTCGTCTGGAAGTGACGGCAGAGTGCCCTCGGCGATGTCCCGATGGCAGAGCCAGGATTGACGAATCTCACTGGGCCAATCCAAGGTTGCCGGCGGTATGGACCTGCACGTCAACCTCCAGAGCCGCCGCGACATCGCCGGGCAGATCTACCGGGAGCTGCGCGCGGCCATCCTCGACGGCCGGCTGCGGCGCGGAGAGCGGGTGCCGCCCACGCGCGAGCTGGCGAAGCGCCTCTCGGTGTCGCGCAACACGGTGAGCGTGGCCTATGAGTGGCTCACCGCGGAGGGCCTGCTGGCGGGCCGCACCCGGGCAGGCAGCTTCGTGCAGGGTGAAACGCCCCGGGGGCGTGGCCGCGTGAGGGCGTCCTCGGCGGTGCGGCTGCGCGCCCGGGCCATCTGGAGCACCCTGCCCGACCCGCGCGCCCCCGACGCGCCCGTGGCCCATGACTTTCGCGTGGGCATTCCGGACTCGCGGCTGTTCCCCTACGAGACGTGGCGCCGGTTCCTGGCGCGGCAGCTCCGGGCCGCCACGGTGCCGTCGGGGCACGCGGAAGCGGCCGGCCACCTCGGGCTGCGCGAGGCGGTGACCCGGCACGTGGGTGTCGCTCGGGGCGTCCACGCGGACGCGGGGGACGTCCTCGTCACGCACGGCGCGCAGCAGGCGCTGGACCTCATCGGGCGGGTGTTGCTGGAGCCGGGGGACTGCGTCGCCGTGGAGGAGCCGGGCTATCCGCCCGCGAGGATGCTGTTCCAGTCCCTGGGGGCGCGCGTGGTGTCCGTCCCCGTCGACGCGGAGGGGCTCGACGTGCGCGCGCTGCCGGACGACGCGCGGCTCGTCTACGTGACGCCCTCGCACCAGTTCCCGCTCGGCATGCCCATGTCGCCCGCGCGGCGGACGGCGCTGCTCGACTGGGCGAAGCAGCGGGACGCGGTGGTGATTGAAGACGACTACGACAGCGAGTTCCGCTTCGGCGGGCGCCCGCTGGAGACGCTGTTCAGCCTGGACCGCTCCGGCCGGGTCATCTACGTCGGCTCGTTCTCGAAGGTGATGCTCCCCGCGCTGCGCCTGGGGTTCCTCATCGCGCCGCCCTCCATCCAACGGGAGTTGCGGGTGGCCAAGCAGGTGAGTGACTGGCACAGCCAGTGGCCGGCGCAGGCCGCGCTCGCGCGCTTCATCGACGAGGGACTGCTCGCGCGGCACATCCGCAAGATGCGGCGCGAGTACGAGAGCCGGCACGAGCGCATCCTGGAGCGGCTGACGCGCGACTTCGGCGACTGGCTCCAGCCGTTGCCATCCGTGGCGGGCCTGCACCTGAGCGCGACGCTCCGTCGGGGGGGCCTGAAGCTGGAGCGGGAGACCCTGGAGCGTGCGAAGGCGGCCGGCGTGGGCATCGAGGGACTGTCGAGCTACTACGCGAGCAGGCCCGCGCAGCCGGGCTTCGTGCTCGGCTATGGCGCGGTGGCGACCACCCACATCGACGAGGGACTTCGCCGCCTGCGCGCCTGTGTCGCGGCGGCGGCCACGGCGAAACGCCCGTAGGAGGACAACGCCGGCCCGGACGCAGGGGTGAACCTCGAACAGGTGCTGGATGCGAGGGCCGGGCGCATAGGATGGGCGCGAGGAGTCCTGGTCCCCGCTCGGTGCGCACGTCGTGGATGTCCTCTTCGCGGGGCTGGCCCGCCGCGCCCGACTGTTCACCCACGGCTGGGGCGACGAGCAACTGCTGGAGAAGGTGGAGGTGGGGACCTCCTTCCTCCCGGAGCCGGCCCGCGTCACTCCCGAGTGGGGTGACGCCAGGCCGCACCGGGGCGCGTGGCTGCGGGACGGAACCTTCACCTCGCCCCTGCCCCTCCTGGCCCCGCCCGTCCAGACGGCGCATGTCCGGTGGCTGAGCGCGGAGCACACCCGTGGGCGCTCGGCCTGTGTGGTGCTCGCCGCTTCGCGCGAAGAGGGCTACGTGCTCCGCGAGCGTCTCTACTCGCCGCTGGTCCGTGAGGGCGTCGACCTCTTCCTGCTGGAGAATCCGTACTACGGCGTGCGCCGTCCGCTCGGACAGAAGGGCGGCGCGCTGCGCACCGTCAGCGACCACGTGCTGATGAACCTCGGCATGGTGGAGGAGGCCCGCGCACTGCTCACGTGGCTGCGTGACGCCGGCTACGAGCGCCTGGGCATCGCGGGGTACAGCATGGGCGGGTACATGGCGGCGCTCACGGCGGTGCTGTTCCCGGGGCCGCTCGCCGTGGCGGCGCTGGCGGCGGGCGCGTCCCCCGTGCCCGTGTTCACCCGGGGGCTGCTGTCGTGGTCCATCTCTTTCTCGGAACTGGACGGCGCCCGGCGTGACGCGGAGCAGGCCCGCCAGCGGCTGGGCCGCATCTTCGACCTGGCGAACCTGACGAAGTTCCCACTCCCGCGACAGCCCGGCGCGGCCATCCTGCTCGCTTGCAAGAAGGACGGCTTCGTCCCGGCGGCGGAGACGCGCACCCTGCACGCCCACTGGAAGGAGAGCGAGCTGCGGTGGGTGAACGCCGGGCACGTCTCCGCCATCCTCACCGAGCGGACGGCGCTGTGCGCCGCGGTCCGGGATTCACTCGCGCGTGTGGCGCCCCTCCCACGACAGTCAGAATGACCATGGACGCCATCAAGACGCTGACCGCCATCGCCACCGCCGCGATGCAGCCGCTCGCCAAGGCAGGTGGATTCAAGAAGAAGGAGCTGACCTGGCGCCGCCGTCACGGTGAGACGCTCCAGGTGCTCAACGTGCAGCGCTCACACGGCAACACCGCGAGCGAGGCCCGGTGCTACGTGAATGTGGCCATCGCCTTCGATGCCCTCTACCGCCTGGAGAACGAGCCCGTCCCCGAAGCACCCAGGGAACACGAGTGTCACTTCCGCGAGCGGATGGAGGACCTGGTCGCAGGTGCTCCGTCCAACTGGAGCGTGGACGCGAGCACCGATGAAGCGGAGCTGACGGAGCGGCTCGCGGCGGACCTCGCTCGCGTCGCCGCGTTTCTCGACGCGGTGGACGGCCCCGCGAAGCTGCTGCGGCACCAGGCGCTGGACCATGGCGCCCAGCTCTTCCTGCGCGCGCAACTCCGCTACGTGACGGGAGACCGCGACGGGGCGCTCGCCGACGTGCGCCGCGGCGTGAAGTTCTTCGCTGACCGCGGGCTCACGCTCGAGCGGCAGCTTCGCGAACTCCACCTCACGCCTCTCGCATCACGCTCCACAGCTCCGTCGAAATAGCAGCTTCGCGCAGGGAATCGCCCGCTCCTGGCGCGCCCCAGCACCGGTCTCCACGCTGCCGTCGGGTTGACACTCCTGCGGCAGGAGCCCGAGGCGTGAACGGTCCAGGCCCGGTTCGCCCTTGAGTACCTCTCTGTCGGCCTCGCCCGGTAGCGTCCTTCCGGGTAGACGTCGGGGGGAGGGGCGGGGGTGGGGGTGGGGGTGGGGTGCAGAAGGCGGGGCCGAGAAGGGCCGCTGACGGGGCCAGCAAGGCCGCGCGGGTACACGGGACGGTGCACCCCCTTGGGGCACACCCCTGCCCTGGCCGCCCTCGCTTGAGCAGAGAGGCAGGCTGTTGGGGCGTGTTGACAGCGGCTGCGCCAGGTTCAGCACCACGCCTGCTGGGGGGCCCCGGGCCGGGGCCCTCTTCAGAGCCTGCTTGGGAAGTCCCAGGTGCTCCAATATCGAGCGCACCCCAGCGAGGGCCGGCACAACGCCAGCACCTTTCGCCTGTCTCCACACTACGGACTGGCGAACTCGTCCAGCATGCACGTCCTGCGCAGCAGCCCGGCCCAATCCACCCGCGCCGGCCTCTGCTTCCTCGGCTCCTCTACCGTCGCGGCCAAGGAGAGGCTCTCCTTCTGTGGGCCCGCCTCCGTCCCCGCTGGAGGGAGCAGAAATGGGCGGAGCTTGGCGCCCGGAGCGAAGACGCCATGAACCTCGTGAGGTTCGCCCGAGGCGGAGGCACCAGGGACGCCAGGTGACGGAGCAGTTCCAGCCCGGTGAAGAAAAGATGCGTGGTGCCGTCCGCCAGCGGGCGCTTCATCCGGTACGCCAGGCGGCCGTCCTGCACTCGTGACAAACACTCCAGCGCCAGCGCACCGCGTGCTCCGTAGCGGCACAGCCGCTCCAGGCCCTGCCGGTTGTTCTCGTGAAAGTCCGTATTGGCATGCAGGGAAAAGACTTCCAGGAAGGCGCACCGGGGCTGCTTTCGGGGAGGGAGCCGCACGTCCACCTCCGTCCAGCGCAGCCGCTGCTGCAGGGAGTGCGCCTTGTACGCCTGCAGCGCGTCCTCAGGCCCTTGCGCGAGCAGGGCCCCTCTTTTCTCCAGCAGGCGCAGCACCCGGTGACGCACCACCCAGAGCAACCGCTCCAGCTCAGCGGCTGAGCGACCGGACCTAAACCGCCTCGACGAATCCCCTAAACATCGGAGCGGTTGTTTCGATGAAGGGAGTGGTGGTGATGGGGCAGCAGCCATTCAGGCTGACGCCCGAGCAGATGGAGGAGCGGCGACTGTTCGCCGCTTCGCTGCTGGCATCGGGCTGGCGCCCGGTGGATGTGGCGGACGAGTGCGGCGTCACCCGAGGAGCGGTGTCGCAGTGGTGCAAAGCCCTCGCGCAGGGGGGCGTCAAGAGGCTGCGGCGCAAGCCCCATGAGGGCCGCCCCTGCCGGCTGAGCCCTTCGCAGTGGAAGCAAGTGGCTCGAGTGCTCAAGGCCGGCGCCGTTCGGGCCGGCTTTCCCACGGAGCGATGGACTCTTCCACGCATCGCCCTTCTCATTGAGCAACGCTGGGGCGTGCGCTACCACCCGCGCTCTTTGTCCAGGCCCCTGCATCGGCTGGGGTTCTCTGCGCACCGTCCTCATTCCCAGGCCCGCGAGCGGGATGCCGCGCTCATTGAAGCCTGGGTCCAGCGGGACTGGCCTCGCATCAAAAGGGGGCTCGAAGAAGCGGGAGGGCGATTGCCTTCCTGGATGAGACGGGTCACACGTTTCGGGCCCGCCTGGGCACCACCTGGGCGCCGGTGGGACAAGTCCCCGTCCTCAAGCGCCTGAGCAGGCGCCGTGAGGTTTCCAGCATCGTGCTGCTGACGGCCCCGCAAGGCGGTGAACGCCCCAAGGTGCTCGCTCGCCACGTCATTGGCGCTGTCCACGACAAAGAAGTCATCGCCGCGTTGCGCTACTTCCGCCAGCGCATCGGACGCCCCCTGGTCATCATCTGGGACCGCCTTCAGGCGCACCGTTCCAAGGCGATTCGCGCATGGCTGCAACGACATACGAAGGACTTCCGCATCGAGTGGCTTCCCCCGTACGCCCCGGACCTCGACTCAGAAGAGGGCTGCAATGGCATGGTGAAGGAGGCCTTGCTCAACGCGGCGCCCCCAGCCATTTCGGACCTCAGGCGCCTGGCGCGAAGGGAATTCCTCACCCTCCAGCATCGCCCCGATGTCCTCCGCTCCTTCTTCGAGCATGCGGGGCTTCATGTTTAGCGGACTCGCCGAGGCGGTTTAGAAGTCCATATCACCCACGCCGCCGCCCAGCATGCCGTCGGCGCCGCCGGCCGCCACTGGAAGCGCCGCCATACACGCCCTGGTGACTTGTCAGCACGCCGTCGTCAATCTTAAGGTTGTGTTTCCATCTGGAGGAAGCACCATGCACAAGTCCATCATCGCCGGAGTGCTCGCCGCGATCTCGCTGACGGCCGCGCCTGTGACCGGGGCCGCCGATCCCGCGTCGCGCCCCCTGCGGGGCGACCCCAACGATCCATGCTTCCTCAGCGCGGGCTGCTTCTGGGCCGTCGACGGATGGGTCTGCCCGCACCCCGACATCTACATGATGTGCGCGGCGGGCTGATCGACGGGCCGGTCGAGCCGAAACGAAAAGGGCGGGCCCGTTTCCGGACCCGCCCTTTTCTGTTTCAGCTCAGCGTCTGAACGACCGGATCGTGAAGTCCATGTCGCCCCGCTGGCAATGCCCCGCGAGAAGCCAGTGTGGGTTGGGGGCGTGGGAATGGGCTGTCACCTGCACTGGGTCAGCGAGTGGCGCCGAAAACACCGCATCGACTATGCGCCGTCCATGAACAAGCACTTCTGGGACTCCGATCACAACGAGGCGGGGCCAGCGCCGTCTCTTGAAGTTCAAGACCGCGCCTAAGGACAGAGGCCCCCCCGGCACCTCGGTTTCAGCGGCACCGGCTGGGCCACAGAGGCCGCCCGACAGGAAAGCAGCGCGCACGCAGGCACGCGGCGGGGAGCCCCGCCCCTCATCGAGGGCCACCGCCCGCCAGCGTCCGAGAGGGGGCTCACAGAGGGGATACCGGACGCCGAGGTGAACGTGGCCGCCAATTCCTCCTACACGTTCGCGCCGGGTCCATTGGTACGACGTGCGGATTGAGCATTCCGTTACATTCAACCCGCACCCGCCGAGCCCACCGGGCTGCATGGGGAGTCCGACGACCTCAATGCGGGGGGTAGCCGAAGCGCTGGAGCAGGTCGCATGGAAGGCGGGGCCCGAAGCGGCCTGTCCGGTGATCTCCGCCCGTCAGCGGGTAGGGTCGCGCGCGCCCTGGACGGCGTCGGCCAGTTCACGCACGGGCGCCAGCAATCTGTACATCTCGCGGGTGGTGCGCGGGACGGCTATCACCTCCACCGACAGGACGCCGTTCTCGATGGAGAAGGTCTCGAAGACGTTGGCCAGGTTCAGCATGGGCCCTCGTACCCCCGCGCTGAGGAGGACGGCGCTGGCCCGGGGGGTGACCCTGTCCAGGTCCAGCACGGCATCGAGGCTGGCATCGCCAATCTCCTCGTTCTTCGCGCCGAACAGCATGAGGAATATGTCGCCTCGCGTCTTGGACCGGATGGTTACGTCGCGCGGAAAGCCGTCACCCAGCTTGTGCCGGACGATGGTGACGATGTGGAACGCCCTGCCCCATCCCCGGTGCTCGGTCTCCACGGTGAACGACCGCCCGGCGTGGCGGCCCTTCATCTCCAGCGTCCCCTCGGAGTACATGAACCCGGGCGTCGCCATGAAGGACCAGCCGCGAGTGGTCGCGAAGTCCTGCCAGGCCTGGAGTGTCTGCTGCCAGCGCCGCCAGCGGACGTAGCCGATGAGGCTCGCGGCCCCCAAGCCGACTCCGAAGACGCCGGAGAAGATTCCAATTTGTAGCCCGGTCATTCCCGCGAGCATCCCCGCCCGGCGCGTATCGGCCAACCCCCCTTCGTGCGCGGGGGCCTCCGGACGGGACGTGACGGGGTGTATTCTCCAGAACGGCCTGGAGTTTCAGGAACTTTGCGCTCTCTTGCGCGCTATCGGCCGAGCGTGCACCCGTGCTTCGGGGGTCATCTGCCTGCCTTGCCGCCGCGTCGTTCGCGGACGACTGACCAGGCCCGGTTGTCGCGCGCCGGTCATGTGCGAGCGGAGGGCGGCATGGTTTCCACGTAGCGGGCTCGTGGACGCAACAGGTGGCCCTGCTCGCGCTGCTCCAACACGTGCGCCATCCAGTCCGCCGCGCACCCCACGGCGAAGAGCGTGGCCGCGCTTCCCGAGCAGCGAAGCACCAGGCGATGACGGCTGGCATGTGGATGCCAGCTTCCCAGCCTACGTGCCCGGCTGGCCGTGGACGGCCGTGGGCTTCCTGCCGCGGAACCTGCCGCTCAAGCTCGTGGCGAAGATGTCCTGAGCGGCGGGTGCGCACACGAGGTCAGGGCGTGACGCCCACCCCTCTCAAGGTGCAGGAAGCATGTCGCTCCCTGATGGGCTGGACCATGGCGCCGAGCTCTTCCTGCGCGCGCAACTGCGGTACGTGACGGGCGACCTCGATGGGGCGCTCGCCGCCGTGCGCCGCGGCGTGAAGTTCTTCGCTGACCGCGGGCTCACGCTCGAGCGGCAGCTTCGCGAACTCCACCTCACGCCGCTCGCATCACGCGCCACAGCTCCGTCGAAATAACAGCTTCGTGCAGGGAATCGCCCCAGAGCCGGCTGCGCGTCCAGGTCACCTGGAGCACCCTGCCCGCCCTATGCGAGCCCGAGGGGCCCGCAGCCCATGACTTCCGCGTCGGCATTCCGGACGCGATGCTGTTTCCCTTCGAGGCGTGGCGCAGGCTGGGCCACGACGAACGTCCCGCGCACGTTCGTGCGGTGCAGGCGGTCGAAGTCGGCTCGTGCGGGTGTTGCCCGACTGGGCCGACGAGACCTTCCCGCTCTACGCCTACCATCACTCCCCGCAGCGCATGTCCGCCAAGGTCCGAGCGTTCCTCGACTTCCTGACGGAGCGCGTGCGGACGATGGCCGCGGGCTGAGCGCCTTCGTCAGGCGCGGGAGGGGGCCGGAGGCGCGGTGCGCTGCCACGCCTCCAGTTCCTGCACGCGCCCGAGCCATGCCCGGATGTTCGCGTAGTCCCCGAGCGGCAGCCGCGCGGGCCCCGCGAGGGCGAACGACGAGGCGAGCGAGAAGTCCGCGAGCGTCAGGCGATCCTGCGTGACCCACGTCCGGCCCGCGAGGTGCGAGTCCAGCACGGGCGCGGCCTGCGCGAAGAGGGCTTCGCCGCGGGCGACCTCGGTGGGGTTCGGCGGCCCGCGGCCGGTGCGCTGCTTCACGAAGTTCTCCAGGACGAGGACGGTGGCCGCCTGAGACATGTGGGCGGAGCACCAGAAGAGCCAGCGGTTCACGTCGGCGCGGCCGCGCGCGTCCGAGGGAAGCAGGGTCTGTCCCGGCGTCTTCTCCGCCAGGTACAGCATGATGGCGCGCGACTCCCAGAGCACGAAGCCGTCGTCGTCCAGCACCGGGACGCGCCCGTTGGGGTTGATGCCCAGGTACGACGTCTCGCGCTGCTTGCCCGTGGTGAGGTCCACCTCGATGCGCTCCAGGGGAATGTCGAGGTGGGTGGCCACGAGCAGCACGCGGCGCGAGTTTCCGGACATGGGGTGGAAGTAGAGCTTCATGGCGCTCCTCCAGGACGGCGTGGGTGGATGGGCAGGACCTACCCATCCTCTGTGACAGGGGGCTGTCAGGTATGAAGCATCAGGACGTAGAGGGGGTCCTTCTCCGTTTGCCCGCGCGCCACCACCAGCCCGTCGCGCAGGACGACGACCTCTTCCATCGCGTCGGGGAAGTGGACGAGCGGCGCCAGCTCCCGCCGCCGGTGGAAAGCCACCGGCCCGTCGCTCAGCGCATCCCAGAGGGCCAGGCGCAGGGCGTCCTCGGGCGCGGTCGTCCCCGCGACCTCGCCCAGGGCCTCGCCAGTCTCCAGGTCGAAGAAGCGGGTCACCGGAACCTCGGACCGGGTGATGGCGATGCCGTCACCCAGCGCCACCGCAGCATCGAGCGCCAGCAGGCCGCGGAAGGGCGCATCTAAACGGGTCGCGTCAAGCCTTCGGAGGGCTGTTGCAGTTGTATCCGTCATGCTTGAGTGGAACGGCATGCGGACATTCCTCCGGAGGCACACGGTCGCCGCACTCGCGGTGGGGTGGAGCCTCCTCCTTTACGGATGCACCATCGTGAGCACTCAAGGTTCGAAGACATCCGGCAGCCCCCCTGAAGCCCTGCGGTACCCGCAGGAGCTGGAGGCCGCCCTCGAGGCGGCGCTCATCTTCGCCGCGCTGGGCCCGGCGCAGGGGTCCGATGAAGAGCTCCTGGCCCGGCACCGGCTGGAAGCCGAGGACGACGGGCTCGCGCTGCTCCGGCGCTACGGGCTGGAGGTCGAGGGCCCCGAGGGCATCTCCGCGAAGGAGGCCGAGGAGATGCTGGAGCTGCCGTACTTCGGGCCCGGCAACCTCGTGGAACTCACCGTGGACGTCGCGCGCCTGCCGCACCTGCTCGTCCGCCTCGCGGACCCGGAGGCCCGGGTGTTGGCGCGCGCGGCCGCCGTCGCGGGCGTGGACGAGGCCGAGCTGCGCACGGTGCTCCGGCGCTCGGGCCTGGACCTGGAGGCGCGCACGCTGAAGCGCCACCCGTGGACCCGGATGCCGATAGCGCGGGACAGGTCGTGGACGAGCGTGAAGGTGGTGGAGACGGTCAAGGACCCGCGCCTGCAATTGTCGCTGCGCGAGGCCCGGCTGCTGGACCCGTCGCTCACGGTGGGGGCCGAGGTGGAGATGCCGAACACCGGGGAGGCGCTCAGCGACGTCCTCGAGGCCCTGCCTCCCCAGGCGCTGCGGCCGCGCTTCTACCGGCCCGCGCTGGAGGTCGAGCGCTTCGAGGCCCTGCGCAGGATTGTCCCCGAGGTGCCCACGCCCGAACCGCTGAAGGGGCTGGACCTGGGGCCGCTGCATGCGCTCTATCCGCAGGGCTACGGCGTCCTCTACGCGGACGTGCCCGGCGAGAAGGCGGAGCGGCTGTGGCGCACGCTGGATGCCCAGGCCTCCCGCACCGGCTACCGCCCCGTGCTCCTCGGCGGGAACGAGCGCGAATTGAGGGAGGCGCACCTCGCCTGGTGGGAGGAGCAGGCGAATCGCCCGAAGCTGCCCCAGCCCGACAACCACATCGGCCTGCCCATGTGGGACGACCCGGTGGAGGACCCTCCCTCGAATGTGGCGCTCGCCGAGCGCGTGGACGTGGAGGCCCTGATTGCGAAGGCCCGCGCCGCGCCGCGGAGCGACATGGGCGAAGACGAGGCGCAAGGTGTCCGCACGTCGCTCGGTGCGGTGGTAGAGCCGCTGTCCCGCAAGCCCTACGAGAGGGTGCGCCTCGCGCTCGTGCCCACGGATGCGGCGTGGAAGACGGTGGCCTTCCTGCCCGTCCTCCTGCAGGCCGGAGAGTCCACGCCGTCCCTGGTGAAGGTGACGGCGATGGCGCGTCGCTGGGAGGAGCGCTACGGCGCCCGTGTCGCCTCCGTCACTCCCGGCACCGTCGAGTGGGTGGTGGACCGGCTTCCGAAGGACCGGGACGCCGCGCTGGCCCTCGCGTACGAGCACCTGGCGTTGGTGCCCTCGAACGTGGGCACGGCCGAGCAGGAGGCTGCCGCGCTGCTGGAGTCGACCACCTGGCACCTCTGGTGGGACTGAGGCACGCGCCCTGGCGGCCGGCGAAGGCCCGCCGCTTGCGCGCGGCGGAGCTGGCCAGCCCCAGCACCGCCAGGGGAATGCCAATCACCACCGGCCACAGCCACAGCGGCTCGGCGCGGTGCCGGCCTGACACTCGCGGAATCGCGTTGCCGTCCACGACGATCCGGCTGATCTCGTGCAGCGCTACGAACCAGCAACGCTCGCCCTCGCGCAGGAAGACCTGGTCGTCGGGCCCCAGCATTCCGCGCGGCGCTTCCTCCGGTTTCATCGCGGCGTGACGTGCGCGCGCCCGCGCGACGGCGGCGGCCAACCGCTCGGGCACCACCGGCTTGACCAGGTAGTCGAGCGCGTTGGCTTCGAAGACGCGCACGGGCTACCGGACGCCGGGGTGAAAGTGGCCGCCTATTCCGCCATACGCACCTTCGGCTTCCCCCAGAACATGCAGCCCATGTTCCCCGCCATCCACAACGGTGGAACGACGGTGAACGGCGTCTACGCGCCGCCGTCCGACTTCGGGGTGGTGAAGGGCGACAAGCCGCAAGGGCAAGCCCATGGGGGACGCGGCAGGTGTACGCGCGCTCCCTCATCTGGGCCGAGGTAGCGCTGCCATCTCCTCGGGGTCCACGGGCACGGGCAGCCGCGTGTACGAGAACACCAGCGACGTCTCGATGCGGCTCACCTCGGGACGGCTGGTGAAGGACAGGATGGTCAGCCGCCGCAGGTGCTCGGTATCGCGACACACCACGTGCACCAGGAAGTCCGTGCTGCCGCCCAGGCAATAGACAGCCACCGTCTCCGGCAACGAGCGCAGGTGGTCGCCGATGCTGCCGAAGGCATGGTCGACATGGAGCCGCAGTTGGACGGAGATGAGCGCCTGGAGGCCCAGCCCCAGCGCGCCCGAGTCCAGCTCCGCGCGGTAGCCCTGGATGAAGCCTTCGGACTCCAGCTTCTTCACGCGCGTCAGGCACGTGGAGGGCGCCAGCCCCACCTGCGCCGCCAGCTCCTTGTTGGACAACCGCGCATCCTTCTGGAGCGCGGTCAAAATCGTGCGATCGATTCGGTCGAGAGGCGTCATTCCGGGCTCCCAGTCGAATTTCATTCGATGGATGGAGAACTGCTCCGACACCTATTCTACACAGATGCCCGGATACAGAATCGCATTGCTCGGAGTGCTCACCGCCGGCGCAGTCCTGGCGGCCCCCGCCCCGTCGAATCCGCTGCTGGCGCCCTGGAAGGGGCCCTACGGCGGCGTGCCCCCCTTCGACCGCGTGAAGGCCGAGCAGTTCCGGCCCGCCTTTGACGCCGCGATGGATGCGTCCCGGCGGGAAGTGGCCGCCATCGCGAGCGCCAGGGAGCCGCCCACGTTCGAGAACACCATCGCCGCGCTCGAGGATGCGGGGCGGGATTTCACGCGCGTCTACGAGGTCTACAACGCGTGGTCCAACGTGATGAACACGCCGGAGTTTCAAGAGGTGGAACGGGAGATGTCGCCCCGGCTGGCCGCCTTCTGGGACGAGATGCCGCAAGATGAGCGCCTCTTCCAGCGCGTCCAGGCGGTCCATGCGTCGCCGGAGCGGGCGAAGTGGACACCGGAGCAGCGGCGGCTCGTCGACCACTACCACCAGACGTTCGTGAATGAGGGTGCCTGGCTCGACACCAGGGGCCGCAAGCGCATGGCGGAGCTGAACCAGCGGCTCGCGGCGCTCTACACCACCTTCTCCCAGAACGTGCGGGGCGACGAGGCGGAAGGCATCGTGCTCGAAAGCGAGCAGGACCTGGCGGGGCTGCCCGAGCCCCTGCGGCGAGCCGCCGCCTCCGAGGCGGAAGCGCGGGGCATGAAGGACCGGTGGGTCGTGGCCAACACGCGCTCGGCGGTGGCGGACTTCCTCACGTTCTCGGACCGGCGGGCGCTGCGCGAGAAGGTCTGGCGCAACTATGACGGCCGGGGCAACCGAGGTGGCGCTCGCGACAACCACGCCATCATCTCGGAGATGCTGGCCCTTCGCGCGGAGCAGGCCCGGCTCCTGGGCTACCCCACCTATGCCCACCGGCAGCTGGCGCCCACCATGCTCAAGACGCCCGAGCGCGCCATGGCGCTGCTGGAGGAGATGTGGACGCCCGCCGTCGCCCGGGTGCGTGAAGAGGTGGCCGACATGCAGGCCCTCGCGCTGCGCTCCGGCCAGCGCGAGAAGATCGAGCCGTGGGACTACCGCTACTACGCGGAGAAGGTCCGCAAGGCGAAGTACGACTTCGATGAGAGCGAGGTGAAGCCGTATCTGCAGCTCGACGCGCTTCGGGAAGGCATGTTCTGGCTCGCGGGTGAGTTGTTTGGCTTCAGCTTCGCGTCCGCCAGGGGCGTGCCCGTCTACCACCCCGACGTGAGCGTCTTCGAAGTGAAGGACCGCGCCAGCGGCCGGCACGTGGGGCTGCTCTTCTTCGACCCCTACGCACGACAGGGCAAGTACAACGGCGGGCAGACGGACCCGTTCCGCATCCAGGAGCGGTTCCGGGGCACGGCGACGCCCATCGTGTCGAACGCCCTGCCCTTCGTGAAGCCGGCACCAGGGACACCCGCGCTGCTGGGCTGGCGCGACGCCCAGACGCTCTTCCATGAGTTCGGTCATGCCCTGCACGAGCTGAACTCGAACGTGGCCTACCCCTCCCTCGCGGGTGGGCGTGTGGTGCCCGACTACGCCGAGTTTCCCGGCAAGCTGTTCGAGCGCTGGGTGTCGTCACCGGAGGTCCTCGCCCGGTTCGCGCGCCACCATGTGACGGGCAAGCCGATGCCCGCGGCGCTCCTGGCGAAAATCGAGAAGGCGGCGGCCTTCAACCAGGGCTTCTACACGGTCGACTTCCTGACCTCGGCGCTGGTCGAGATGAAGCTCCATCTGGCCGCGGCGCCGCCGAAGGACCCCGGTGCATTCGAACAGGCCACACTGAAGCAGCTGGGCGCACCCGAAGCGGTCGGCATGCGCTTTCGCATGTCCCACTTCGGGCATGTCTTCGCCAGCAACGCATACGCCGCGGGCTACTACCGTTACCTGTGGGCGGATGTCCTGGCCGCGGATGCCTACGACGCGTTCTCGGGCAAGGCGCGCGCCCAGGTCCTCCAGGCCGCGAACCGCCTGCGGCGCCATGTGCTGTCCGTGGGAAACACCGTCGACCCGTTCGAGGGCTACCGCGCCTTCCGGGGCCGCGACGCCGACGCTGGCGCGCTACTGCGCGAGCGAAGCTTTCCCGCGGCCCCGGCCACACCGGCTCCGGCGAACCCGTAGCGCGGGACGCACGTTCAAGGCGTGGTCAGCGCCTGGACATGACGCTCTTCTGGAAGTCCCCCATCATGTTTCCTGGAGCCTGATAGACACACACCACATACGTCTCGTACCACCTGGTGCGGAGGTGCGGAGGAAGCAGCGCGCTGCGCGGTTGGACCCGGCGACGCTGCTCAAGCGCGGTTTCGCCTTCGACGTCTTCACCTGTCCTGGCTGCGGCGGGCGCCGGAGGTCAACGCGGCGCTGCTGGCGTTCCTGGAGAAGCTGCCCCGCTGACTCCGGTTGTAATGTCCCGGCGCATGAGCTCCGGGGAAGACGACACGCGGAAGACGACGGAGGAGGAGCTTCGCGCCGCGACGCTCGGCGAGCTGAAGCCACTGACGCGCCCGATTGTCGTGAGCGACTACGACCCCGCGTGGCCCGCGTTGTTCGAGCGCGAGGCCGCGAGGGTCCGCGCGACGCTGGACGCCCGGGTGAAGCGCCTGGAGCACGTGGGCTCGACGTCAGTGCCCGGCCTTCCCGCGAAGCCGGTCATCGACATGGTGCTCACCGTGGAGGACTCGGCGGACGAAGCGAGCTACGTGCCGGTGATGGAGGCGGCCGGGTACGTGCTCCGTATCCGCGAGCCCCACTGGTTCGAGCATCGGATGTTCAAGGGCCCCGACACGGACATCAACCTGCACGTGTTCACGGAGGGCTGTGCCGAGGTCGGCCAGATGCTCCTATTCCGCGACTGGCTTCGCATGCATCCCGAGGACCTGGAGCTCTACGCCGCCAGCAAGCGCGAGCTCGCGAAGCAGGAGTGGAAGTATGTGCAGAACTACGCCGACGCGAAGACGGACGTCGTGCAGCGGATATTGGCGAAGGCCCGCGCCGCGAACGGGTGAGCGCGCTTCGGCACGCACCGGTTGCGGCGGGGGGCCGCGGAGTCCAGGAAGGCCATGACACGCATGGGCGTGCGCCGGATCTCGAAGCCCACGGCGAGCGGCGTCAATCCAGGCGGCAGTCCGTGTCTGTCTTTTGGCAGCGGGCCGCCCCCCGGTGCATCGCCGCCCCCGGCTCGGCGAACAAGACACCGGGGCCGCGTCCTGAAACATGGCATGAAACATTCTCATGCCATGAACCAGACGGACGCGGCACCCGACCGCCATTCCGCGATGTCAGAGCATGCGTCTAGTTTCCACCCTGCTTCTTCAGAGGGGGTCGCATGCACGAAGACAACGGAAGCAGGATGAAACATGGGCTCGGTGGGCTGCTCTTGCTGGCGGCGGCGCTGTCATTGCAGGTGGCCTGCGGAGCGGTGGACGAAGCGCCGGAGGCACCCGGATTGGGCGTGGCCGAGCAGGCCACCCGGGGCTTGCTCCCGGACCTGACGGTGGAGGAGATCTCGCGCAGCTCGGGCGGCTTCAAGGCGAGGCTGTGCAACAGGGCGTCCCACGGCTCGGAGAGCACCTTCACGGTGCTGATGACGAACGACGGCACGGGCTCCTCCTTCCAGACCAACCCCGTGTATCCCTTTTCCGTGCCGGCGCCGGGTACCTGCATCTGGACGGGGGGCATCTCCTGCACGCAGCTGGGGGTCGGGTGCAAGGACTTCATCACGTTGACCGTGCATGTGGACGACACGAACAACGTGATTGAGACCTATGAGGACAACAACACGATGACGGTGTCCTTCCGCGAGGACCCCACCCTGCCGGACCTGACGGTGGAGGAGGTCATCCGCACAACGGGGGCCTACCATGCGCGGTACTGCAACCGGGGCATCGTCGACAGCTCGGCCACCTTCGCGATGCGGTTCCGCAACGTGGCGACGGGGCAGTCGTTCGACATGACCAACCCGCTCACGGTTCCCGCCCAGGGCACCTGCGCCTGGACTCCCCAGTTGCCCTGCATCGTCGTGGGGAGCAACTGCGCCGACACCATCGACGTGCAGGTGACCGCGGACGTCAACGGCGCGGTCTCCGAGTGGAGCGAGGTCAACAACGACGCGGTGGCCCACTTCACGCCGTCCTATGCGCTGCCGGACCTGGTCGTTTCGAACGTCTGGCGGCAGGGCAGTGCCTACGTCGTGTCGTACTGCAACCAGGGCCTGGGGACCTCCACGCTGCGCTTCCAGCTCCGGTTGATGAACGCCACGTCGTGGTGGACCTATCAGACCCCGTCCTATGCCCCGCTCCCAGTGCCAGCACCGGGGCAGTGCGCGCAGGTAGAGACCAGCACCTGCCTCGGGCCGAGCTGCTGGCCCGGGAGCTTCTGGGTCACCGTGGACGTCTCGAACGACGTGTTCGAGTCCAATGAGAGCAACAACCAGCGGTACATGACGTTCCCCTGAACGGATGGGCTGTGCCCCCGGGCCGGAAATCGCAGGCCATGGCGATTTCCGTGCGCCTTCTTCCGGCCCGGGGCCCTTTGCTTCATGACCCCTTTCGCACGCATTTCCCTCGCACTTCTCCCCTGTTCATGAGCTCGCCCGGGTCGAGCGGCACCTGAGCCTCGTGTCCAGAGGCTACGGCACGCGCTCCTGGCGCACCGCGGCCGGGGCGGGCGCCAGGACCACGCCGTCGAGCACGCCGTAGGCATAGGCCGCCGCGAAGGCATAGATGCCCACGAGGTACGTCACGTTGAGTGTCCTTGCCCGCCCGGCGTCCTGTGCGCTGTAGCGCCCGTCCGGCCCGCGTAGCGCGAGCGCCGTTCCCAGCGAGGCCGACGAGATCGCGAGGCTCAGTCCCTGCGTCACCGCGAGCACGGTGCCCATACGTGGCCGCCCATGCTTGAAGTGTCCCGTTCCGAAGGGCGCCAGGTACCACGCTTGCGACAGGGCGGGGGGAAGTGCCTGCTCTGAAGGGATGAGTGTGGGCGGAGGCTCCAACCGGGGGCGGCGCTCCGCGGCGAGCTCCGCGATGCGTGCCCGGTGCGCGGTGCGCGCCCTCGCCACGAAGGCGATGAAGTCCGGCGGGTACAGCAGCGGGTCCACCGCAGCGTCTTCGCGCACGACCAGCCCGCGCACGACTTCGTCCTCCGCGTGCGCCAGCTCCTCCTGCGCATGGTAGGTGGCCGCGAGCAGCAGGTGGGCCTCTGCCTCCAGCGCATCACCGCCCAGCCTCAGCGGGTAGAGCAGGGACTCCAGCTCGGCGCGAGCCCGGGACAGCTCGCCGGCCTGATAGGTATCGCGAATGGTGTCCAGTGGAGACGCGGTGAGCGCCAGCGCGAGCAGCACCGCGCCCATCATGGCGTTGCCTCCAGCATTCCTCCCCGCCCCAGCTCCCGCTCGAGTCGGTAGCGGCCCGCAAGCACTTCACCCGTCATCACCGGGTCATTCTCTGGGAGCGGCCCCTGGCAAGCAACCCGGGCCTGCTACAGCTTGCAGGCCTTCGTGTTCCCTACCATCTCGCAGGCCCCCTCGGCTCCGCCCGGACAGTCCCTGTCGAGCCGGCACGGCTGGCGGCAGCGAAGCGCGTCGCCCGACGACAAGCACACGCCGCAACGGCTGCAGTCCAGCGAGTTCTCGCAGGTCAGCCCCAGCGTCTCGGGCACGCCGGTGCAGTCCTCCACGCACTGGCCATCCGGGGCGCACCTGTATCCCAAATGGCAGATGTCACCCGCCTGCAAGTTGCACGTCTCCTCGCACCGCCGGCGCTCCTTGGGGCAGAAGGCGAAGATGGGGCACTCGAAGGTATCGCGGCACGGCTCGCCCAGCCTCAGCCCCTGGATGCAGCGCGAATCGTCGCACCGCGTCCCAGCGGGGCACTCGAAGTCCGTCTCGCACGTCAGCGCGTCCGTCCCGCCGTCCGTCCCGCCGTCCATCCCGCCGTCCGCGCCTCCGTCGGGCCCGGGAACCTCCGGGATGCACGCGCGGAGCGGGCCCCCCTGGTTGGGAACCGCGCCACATGCATACCCGGAGCGTGTACAGGCTTCGCCACAGGTGCGCAGACAGCGGCCCAGGTCCGGCGCGCACACGCTCCCTTCCGGACAGCCCTGTCCCTCCGAGCACTCCAGCAGGCAGTACCCGTCCGGGAAGCCCGCGCCGCAAGTGAGCCCCGACCCGCACTCCGAATCCGAGCCACAGGCCGCTCCCACCCGCGTCGCGTCCACGCGCACGCACCCTCCCTGCACACAGGCCTCGCCAGTGGCACAGGGGGTGGACTCGTCACAGCGGACGCGGATGTCGAGCGGGCAGCCCGCGACGACGAAGAGGGCGAGCGCGGGCAGCAGCAGTAGGAGGAGTCGGCGCATCACGAAGGCTCGGGCCACTCTATGCGGACGGGGGCGGAAGGACAGCCCCCGCCGGGAGGTCCTCCCTCGCCCCGCTCCGGAGCAAGGGAGGACGAGCTCATTCGGCTACATGCACATGCCCATCATGCCCGGCGCCGGCGCCATGCACTGCCCGCTGGCGCAGTGGGCGTTCTCGGTGCAGGGGAAGCCCATGGCCCCCGGGCTGCAGAAGCCAAGCACCGCGTTGGAGAAGGGCTTCACGCAGCTCCACTGCGACGGGCAGTTCGAGTTGTCCTTGCAGGCGCCCTGCATGCAGAAGCGGCCCTTGTTGGGGATGTACCCATCGTTGCACACGGCGCCGCCCTGACCGACGGGGCACACCCCGTCCTGCGGGCACGACGGGAAGCTGGCGCAGTAGGGCTGCTGGGCGCCCGAGTCATCCGGATCGAGGCACACCGCGTACTTGTCGCAACCGTCTTTGAAGTCGGAGGTGTTCGCGTTGCAGGAGGGCGGATTCGCGGGCGGCCTCAGGCTGCACAGGCCCTCCATGCAGCGCTGGTTGCTCGCGCACTGGCTGTCCGAGGAGCACGTGCTCACCGACTTCTTCTTGCAGAAGGCCACCGGAGTCCCCATGTCCTCCAGGTCGCAGTACTGGTCCGCCGCGCAGTTGGCGTCCGACTGGCAGCCGATGGCGCAGAGGCCGTTGAAGCAGAACTGGCCCGAAGGACAGGCGTTGCTCGCGCTACATAGGCCCCCTCCCTGCGAGTTGGGGTCGTTCGGGCCGGCATCTTTTCCCCCGTCATCACCGCCGCCTTCATTGGAGTTGCCGCAGCCCACCACCGCCAGCGCCAGGAAGAGGCTCATCACCAGGTGCTTCATGTCATTCTCTCTTTGTGAGGTTCGGTTCCATCGCGGCGGCCTTCCGCCGTCGCGCGACACCCGACCCCATCGCAACGCGCGTGCCGGGACGCGCGTCGCTCGCGATTCCCTTCGATTCCACGGGGTTGCGCGGTCTCCAGGCGCTCGCGACAGGACCGCCGCCGGGGAAACGTGCCAGGACTGGCACGATCTCGAGCCCTCCCGAGGAGGCGGCGTGTCAGCCCCTTCGCCGAGGTTGCGGAACAGGGAGCGCAAGCCGATCTCCCGCGCCATCAGCTCCAGAAGGACGGTCGCCTGAGCATCACGGAGCTGGCCACTCGGGTGCACCTGAGTGTCTCCCTGTGTCATCGCCGGGTGCGGGCGCTGGAGCCAAGTGGCGCCATCCGCGGCGACCTCGCCCTGGTCGACCCCGCCGCGGTGGGCCTGACGTTCGAGGCGCTCGTCTTCGTGACCATGCCGACGAGCGCCTTGGCGCCCTACCCGGCGTACAACGCATGCGTTCCACCCTGGTGATGAAGCACGTCGCCCGCGACCGCCAGGTGCAACTCTGACCGAGGCTGATGGAGTGCGACCTGGGTCGGCGAACGCGGTCAAGAAAGTCTTCGGCGAGATGTTCCGCACCGGGAAGGGGAACCCGGCCCTGGTGAATTCGCTGCTCGATCTGGTACCACGCCCCGCCCAGCGAGGCTCCCAGGGCCTTCACGGTGCGCGGAACGGACGTCTTCCAGCTCCAGCTTCAAGGCCCCGCGGTCTTGCATCTGCCCGCACCAGAACGGCACGCGGAGTGGGTGGGCCCCGTGGACATGGTCACCGCGCACGTCACGCTCCCCGGCGTGCTCCACGGCGCCACCGAGCGGCTCCGGCTCATCGTCACCCAGGAAGACGGAGGCAGGCGCTGGGAGAACACGTTCTCCGCGCTCGATCAGCCGCGAGGGATGAGCATCAGCCCTGCGTTCCGGGAGCCTTCCAGGGTCCCTCCGCTGACGCCTGAGCTACTCGCCGCGACGGAGGACACCACGGAAGTGGGGACGACCTTCGACGCGGACCTGGCGTTCTTCGACCTTCCGCGCGGGAAGGGCCGATACCGGGTCCAGGCGGTGCTCGACACGTTCGTGTCGAACGAAATCTGGATCGACATCCATCAGGAGTAGGCCCCGCTCGACGATGATTGCCCACCGTCCCCTTGCCCCTGGCATCTGCACGGGGCCCGCCCCAGGGGGAGTGGCTGCACTGAAGGGCAGAGGCCGCCCGACACGCAAGCAGTGCGCGCGCAGGCAGGCGGCGGGGACCCCGCCCCCCCATCGAGGGCCACGGCCCGCCAGCGTCCGAGGGGGCTCACAGAGGGGATACCGGACACCGAGGTGAAAGTGGCCGCCCATTCCGCCTATACGTGGCCGACGACGAAGCGCTCTCCCAGAGAGCGCTGAGCCCCACCGCTCCATTTATTTCATTCACAAATCATCTATCGCCACTGGCGCGCGTTCGACCCACGTCGAATGTAATGGGTTTGTGCTGACTCATGCATGGATTTAGCTGTGCGAAAACCACGGGCATTGTGCCGAATCGGCAGGAATCTGACCGCGGCCATGAATTGGCAATTGATAGGTCGCCAATGGACGCTATATATTTCCACTGCGGGTGAATAAAGCCAGCCCCGCATTCAAAGACAGTTCAGCTTGGGTGCCCGCGAGCTCCGCGCAAGCCGTCGCGAGGCCGTGGTGCGTCCTTTCAGGGGGAATCTCAATGAAACACAAATCAATTTCTCGCCTCGTCATGCTCGCGGGGGCCGGTCTGCTCGGCCTCATCGGCGGTTGCAGCCCGATCTCCGACGGAGACAATGACGCGTACGTCGGTTCGGCCGACTCCGCCCTCACCGCCGAGCAGTGCGATTACTTCGATGTCAACGGTAAGGTCCAGCTCTGCCACAAGACCGGCTCGACGAGTCATCCCTACACGATCGTCCGTGTTAGCGAGCAGGCGTGTATCAACGCGCACAGCGCTCACAACGGCGACTTCGTCACCAGCCTCGACCCGACCTCGCCGCTCTACGACCCGACGTGCAGCGGCCAGGGCTGCCTGGCCGTGAACGCGCCGTGCGACGCCACGGTCCCCTGTTGCGACGGCCTCACGTGCCAGAGCGGCACCTGCACCGACGTCAACGAGTGCGCCGCCGGTACCGACAACTGCAACGAGAACGCCACCTGCACCAACACCGTGGGCTCCTTCACCTGCGCCTGCAACGCGGGGTACGAGGGCGACGGCGTGACCTGCACCGACGTCAACGAGTGCGCCGCCGGTACCGACAACTGCAACGAAAACGCCACCTGCACCAACACCGCGGGCTCCTTCACCTGCGCCTGCAACGCGGGGTACGAGGGCGACGGCGTGACCTGCACCGACGTCAACGAGTGCGCCGCCGGTACCGACAACTGCAACGAGAACGCCACCTGCACCAACACCGCGGGCTCCTTCACCTGTGCCTGCAACGCGGGGTACGAGGGCGACGGCGTGACCTGCACCAACATCGACGAGTGCGCCGCAAGCCCGTGCCTGAACGGTGGCACCTGCATCGACGGCGTGGGTAGCTACACCTGCGAGTGCGCGCCCACCTACGAGGGGAACAACTGCCAGGATTGCGCCGGCACCCTCGGGGACTGCAACGGGGACTCGTCCGACGGCTGCGAGGTGAACCTCCAGAGCGACGCCGATAGCTGCGGCGCCTGCGGCATCGTGTGCTCGACGGGCCAGATCTGCTCGAACGCCACCTGCCAGGCCGCCCCCCCCGGCCAGGTCCCCGGCACGCCGGTCAGCTCCCCCGCGAACCACAGCCCGCTGGCCCCGGCGGTCGCCGATGTGAATGGCGACGGCAAGCTCGACATCCTGGTGGCCAACGCCGAATCCGGATCGATCCTGACCCCCTCCGGCTCGCTCTCCGTTTTCCTGGGGAACGGCGACGCCAGCGTCCAGTCGGAGGTCAACTACGGGAGCGCCTCGCTCTCCAGCAACGCGGTCGTGGCCGTGGACGTGGACGGCGACGGGTGGCTCGACGCCGTCACCGTCAACGGTCAGACCAACCTGCTCCTCATCAACGGAAACATCAGCGTCTACAAGAACCTGGGCCCGAGCGCGCCCGGGACCTTCGGCGCGCCGACGAGCTTCACCACCGGCACCCCGGGCTCCGTCCACCTCTGCACCGGGGACTTCAATCACGACGGGGTGGCTGACATCGCCACGACAAGCGTGACCCTGAGCCAGGTGAGCGTGCTCTTCGGCACCGGCGCGGGCAGCTTCGGCGCGCCCACGTTCATCGGCATCCCGAACACCGGCGGCGTGCAGTCGACCATCGCCTGCCGTGACCTGAACAGCGATGGCTTCTCCGATCTCGTGGTGACGAGCCCCGCCAGCGCACGCCTGTCGGTCCTCATCAACCAGGGCAACGGCTCGTTCGCCGCACCCGTCTCCTACAGCAACTCCGCCAACGGCCAGACGGCGGGCATCGCCTTCGGCGACGCCAATGGCGACGGCACGCTCGACATCCTCTCGAACGGCGCGGCCGGCCGGTTCCTCTTCTTCTTCAAGGGGAACGGCAACGGCACCTTCGCGAGCGGCGCTCAGTCCGCCGCCGCGGCCACTACGGCCGCCAACTCGGCGCTGGGCGTCGTGGCCGATGACTTCAACGGCGATGGCAAGCTCGACGCCTACATCCTCGTTACAACGGCCTCGGGCGGCGTCCGCCCGATGACCGGCAACGGCAACGGAGGCTTCACCTCGGGCACCGTCGTCACGACCGGCGCCTCGCCTGGCCTCAACGCCATCGCCACCGCGGACATGGACGCGGACGGGTACGCCGATCTCATCCTGACCAACAGGGGCTCCGGCACCGTGACCGTGGTCCCCAACGGACTCTGAGTCGCTGTCCGCGATACCGCCATGGGGCGGTGTGCCCCGATTTCAGCGCGGTCTCGGTAGGAGAATCGGTGCGCCGCGTGCTTCGCACGCGGCGCACCGGAAGACGCGCAGGCGCCTGACCCGACCCCACCTCCACAGAGGCTGTATTCCACACGGGTGCAGGACCACGCGGCGTGCTCGGCGTCACGGGGAAGGTCGCGGGCTGTTCGGCCGCTCTGTTGGGCATGCTGCTCGCGGGATACACGGCGGTGCTGCTGAACAACACCGCGATACCGCCGTGGCAGTCCACTCGCCGCACCCTGCCCTCGTTCTTCATGGCGTCAGCGAGCGCGAGCGCGGTGAGCTATTTTTTGACGTCCCAGGCGACCTCGAGGGACACGGGGCCCCGAAACATGGTGACCTGCCAGAACTTCACCGGTCGTTCGTCCGCGAGGCGGAGGCCTGGCAGGCGCTGCGTGAGCACGGAGAGCGCCACGCGCCCCTGGAGGCGCGCAAGGGGGGCACCGAGGCAGAAGTGCACACCACGGCCAAACCCAAGGTGCTCGCCCGAACCGGCGCGCCCCAACTCGAACCTCGAGGGGTCCTCGAAGACGCTCTCATCGTGATTGGCAGAACCCAGGAGCACGAGGATCCGCGCATCCTTGGGGATGGTGACGTCTCCTATCTTCACGTCGACATTGGCGACACGGGCGGTCCCAGGAACCGGGCAGTCCCGGCGAAGGGTTTCCTCCACGGCGGCGGCGGCGAGGGACGGATCGCGCACGAGCGCCGCGAGCTGCTCGGGATGCAGGAGCAAGAGGCGCAGGGCATTGCCGAGGAGGTCCGTGGTGGTCTTGTGGCCCGCAAACACGAACGCGGTCGCATAACTGACAGCCCTGGCCATGTCGAGCTGACCGTTCGGAGCCGTGGCCGTCTGGATGAGCGTGGTGAGGAGGTCGTCGGCTGGCGTGCTCCGGCGCGCGGAGATGAGATCCGCGAGATGGTGCTGCATGGCCACCACGCTCTCGGCCGCGCTCACCCATTCATGGGTGGGCAGCTGACCGCTCATGAGCAAGCGCGCTGCGTCATCTGCCCATTGGCCGAACTTGCCGACGTCGGCCCGCGATACTCCCAGGATGTCCCCGATGACCGCCACCGGCAGCGGGCCGCAGAAGCGCGCGATGAGCTCCGTCCGACCCGTGGCCTCGAAAGAGTCCACGAGCTGGTTCGCCAGCGAGGTGATGGCGCCCTCCAGGGAGGCAATTCGCTGGGGGGTGAAAGCGGTGTTCATGCTCCGCCGGACCGACGTGTGCTCCGGCGGGTCGAGGTGGATGATCGAGCCGGTCCGCGGGAACCCCCTTCGCATGACGGCCACGACCTCGGGCGGCGGCTCCTTGACGCTCACGGTGGTGAGCCGCGAGGAGAAACGGTCCGTGTCGCGGAGGATCGCGGTGACATCCGCATGCCGGGTGGCCACCCACATGCCCAGATCTTCGGAGAAGAAGATCGGCTCCTCGGCGCGGGCCTGCGCATAGAGCGGGTACGGGTCCTGCTGCACTTCCGGCGAAAAAAATGGAAACACACGCGACATGGACCACCGGGGGCAAGGAGGGTGCGGCCCTCCCCTTTCTAGCACCCCCGCAGGCCCGTCTTCCGCGTTGCACCCGGCGAACTCGCGAACGCCGCGAGCGCGTTGGCCGCCTGATTCAAATCGTCAAGCGACATCACTTTCGACTTCGACGTCTTCACCTGTCCTGGCCGCGGCGGGCGCCGGAGGGGAATGGCGATGCTCAAAGGCCCCGGCGTCAAGGAGGTGTTGAGGCACCTGGGGTTGCCCACCGTCCCCTTGCCCCTGACATCTGCACGAGGCCCGCCCCAAGGGCAGTGGCTGCACTCAAGGGCAGAGGCCCCCCGACACCTCGGTTTCAGCGGCACCGGCTGGGCCACACAGGCTGCCCGACAGGCAAGGGTGGAACCACGCGTGACGATGGCGTCCGGCAGTGGCGTGTAGCTCAGGATTCACGCCCTCAAGCGCCATCCAAGGTTTTCACTTTTCACCTGTCTTTCCCAATGCGGGCTAAGCTCAATCGTGCCTGGGACAGACCGCCGTGCCCGTACGACGGCTGGCCCATCCCCCCCACGCATCAAACGGAGAACCATATGAAACGGATAGGGATGGTCATCGCGCTGCTCGTTGGCCTCAACGCAGGGGCCCAGGCTCGAGCCGCTGCCTTGAATTCAGCGGCGCTGCGCAATCGCGTCAGCGTGTCGCTGGCCGCCGACAAGCGCGAGATGGCGCTGACCCTTGCGAAGCAGGATGCGGCGCTGCGAAGGGATCTCGCCTCTCGCTTGAGCGGCGAGCAGCTCGCGGTGGATTTGAAGCAGTGGCTGAGCACTGTACCGTCCCAGGCCTCCGTCAAGGCTGCGGCGGAGCGAGCGGACCTGAACATTCGCCAGCGCAAGGGCCTCGAGGGCGAGGTCGACAGCCTCCTGCAGCTCCGTCTGGCCAGTGCTTCCATGCTGGAGCTGCTGAAGCAAGGCGTTGAGCCCCTCTATGCTTACGAGCCGGATGGGAACGACGCCACGTGGCAATTCATCGAGGCCTTCGATCGCTTTGGCGGCGTGCACCGCCTGGACGTGCACCGCATGCCCGAGCAACCAGTGCTGGTGGTGGACATCGACGGGCGGAAGGACCTGGCCGCTGGCATCAAGCTGATGCGCGAGCGCCTCGTGGCCTACGGCCAGCGTCCCATGCCGACGCTGAACGTGGGCGCCACCGCTACCGCCACCGCCACCAGCACGCCGGTGACGATGCTCGATCGCATCTACCTGCACGACGACGAGGAGCCCTGGATCTCCGGTAACGCGGAGGTCTATGCCATCGTCAACGGAGTCGACCCCAGCCGCGACGAGCCGGCGCTGGATATCGTCGACATGCCCTATCTGGATACTGACGGCACGACCTACTACCCGAACCAGATCCTGATCTTCTGGGACCGCTACCGCTGGGCGGCGGCGAACGTGATCATCATGGAGCACGACGACAACACCAACTATCAGGAGTTGGTGGCCTCACTGTTCACGATCGCGAGCCAGATCCTGACGGCCGTGGGCCAGCCGGAAATCTCCGCCCTGGTGGCCCTGGGCAGCGGACTGGTGCAGAGCATGCCCAGCAACTGGTTCACGAACGACGACGACTACGTTGATTCGTTCTACACCCTGGAGAAGGGCATCACCTACACCAACCATGCCGGAGCAGGCGGCAACGCGGTTGTGTATCTCAGACCGTACGCGATCGCGGGCCAGTAGATAGCACCGCTTGACGAGAGCTAGAGCGCCGAACAGGTCAGGTCGCGCCGCGCGCTGGTAGCGCGCGGCGACGCTGAAGCGCAGTTTCGACTTCGACGTCTTCACCTGTCCTGGCTGCGGCGGGCGCCGGAGGGTACTGGCGGTGCTCAAAGGCCCCAACGGGAGTGGCTGCACTGAAGGGCAGAGGCCCCCCGACACCTCGGTTTCACCGGCACCGGCTGGGCCACAGAGGCCGCCCGACAGGCAAGGCGTGCGCGCGCAGGCGGGCGGCGGGGGGCCGCGCACCCCCTCGAGGGCCACGGCCCGCCAGCGTCCGAGCGGGGCGCACAGAGGGGCTACCGGACGCCGAGGTGAACGTGGCCGCCAATTCCGCCTTTACGTGGTGTCGTCCGTCCGGACGCCACAGCTGAGGAAGGAATAGGCCTCCACCTGCTTGAAGGTGCCCGGGGGCGGCGCGTTCTCTCCGGCGTAGGCGCCCCCCCAGCAGGCCACGGTGCCATCCGCCTTCACCCCGCACGTGTGGTCGTCGCCCGCGCTGAGCTGCTGGAAGGCCGAGGCCGGGACGGTGCCCTGCCCGGAGGAGTTGTCGCCCCAGCAGACCGCCGTGCCGTCCACCTTCACCCCGCAGCTGTGCGAGGCGCCCGCGGTGACATGGCTGAAGGCCCCGGCCGGAGGCAGCCCCTGGCCGTTCCAGCTCGCGCCCCAGCAGGCCACGGAGTCATCGGTCCGCACGCCACACGCATGCCAGAGGCCCGCGCTGAGCTGCTTGAAGGTGCCCGCGGGCGCCGTGGCCTGTCCGTGAAGCAGCGGAGCAGGAAGCGGTTCGACGCGGCGTTCAAGGCGCGCGTGGCGCTGGAGGCGGTGCGGGAGAAGGAGCGTCTGGCCCAGCTGGGCCAGCGCTACGGCGAGCATCCCGTGCAGGTCGGACAGGGGAAGAAGCAGCTGGCCGAGCGCGGGACACTGAAAGGAGCTCCCGGGCTGCCCGCGTCGCCGCACCGGAAAGCCTGGCCTTCCGGTGCGCGAGCCTCAGCCCTCGCGCGCTGTCAGGCCGGCATCGCTCCCAGGTAGGCGTCGACCTTGTCCGGCGTCATGAAGAAGTTCACGAAGTCGGTCGGGTCGTTGAAGCCGTTGACGATGCGCCGGGCCACCCGCGGGGCGCCACTGGCCGCGCCCAGCACCTTGAGCACATGGGGCGGCGGCGGCATCAGCAGGGCATTGGTCCAGCCCGTGGTGAAGGTGCCGTAGCTGTTCCAGAACGACTCGAAGGTCTGGTTCATGAAGGCGGCGTCAAAGGCCTTGCCTCCATGGCCGACGATGGCCTGCTCGACCGCGTTGGAGAACCTGGCGGCGTTGTTGGAGCCCTGACCGGTGATGGGGTCGTTGAGCATGACAGCATCGGCCATGCCCATGACGATGCGCCCGCTGGGCAGCTGGCCCACCGGCTTGCGCACCGTGGGGGCGAAGCGCCCGGTCATGATGCCGTTGGCGTCGGTCAGCTCGACCTGCTCGCAGCGCGCCGCCTCCCAGGGCAGGAACCTGGCCAGGATTTCCCTGGAGCGCGCCAGGTGCTGGGCCGGCGTCGACACGTCTCCCCAGCAGTCCATGGGGCCACCGGGCACGCCCTCGAACACCATGATGTCGCACGGGCCGCTGACGGTGAGCGCCGGGAACACGAAGTATTCGCCGACACCGGGAATCAAGTTGAAGTTGACGGCTGAGAACTCGGCGCGCGGCTTCATGCCGTGGACGTAGGTCAGGGCGAGCGCGCGCTGGGGCTCGTTGTAGGGGCTGCGGGTGGCGTCACGCTCGAACAGCCGCGTGAGTGCACCCTTGCCGGCGGCCACACACACCAGGTCATAGGTCTTCGTCCACTGCTCCAGGTCGTCGATGCTGGCTTCGTGGATGCGCAGGTCGCCGCCCAGGCGGGTGAACTCCTCCATCCAGCCGGGAAACTTCACGCGCTGGTCCACCGACTGTGCGTAGTGGTCCAGACGGTGGCCCCAGCTCAGGGCTTTTTCGCCGGGCAGCTCGGGGTGCGGCACGCTGAAGGCGATGCCCTCGACCGGCGGGCAGTCCTTTTCCCAGAAGTTCAGGCCACGGTCGCGCTCCAGCTGCAGGCTGTCGTGGAACATGCACTGGCTGGACAGCACCTTGCCGGTGCGCAGGTCCTCCGCCGTGCGGTTGCTGGAGATGCTGACGCGGTAGCCGCGCTTGAGCAGGCTGATGCCCAGCTGCAACCCGGACTGCCCGGCGCCGACAATCATGATGTTGCGCATGCTTCCGCCTCCTGGTGGGACCGTGAAACAACCATAGCGGCTTCAGGGCCCTGCCGTCCCAGGCACGGCCGCGTCCCTTCGAATTGTCCCGGCCAGCGGCCCGCCCGGCGGCGGAGCGCGCGGGCCGTGTCGCTCATTCCATCAGCTTGGGGATGGCGGGCTCGTAGGACTCGGGACCCATGGCCGAGTAACCACCGTCCACGGCGTAGTCGGCGCCGGTGACAAAGCTTGCATGGTCCGAGCACAGGAACAGCACCACTTGCGCCACCTCTTCGGGGTCGCCGACGCGGCGCAGCAGGTGGAAGGGCGCGGCCACGCGGTCGGTCTTGGCCCTGTCGCCGTTCGTCAGCTTGTTCATGACGGCCGACCAGGTCCAGCCGGGCGAGACGCTGTTGACGCGGATGTGGTCCGGCGCCAGGTCCATGGCCATGTTGCGGGTGAGCTGCACCAGCGCGGCCTTGCTGACCGGGTAGAGCCAGCGCCCGGGCTGCGCCACGCGCGAGGAGATGCTGGCGAAGTTGACCACCGCGCCGCGTCCGGCCTTCTTCATGTGCGGATGCACCGCCTTGAGCATCATCACCGCGCTGACCACGTTGACGTCGAGGGTGCCCAGCCAGTCTGCGCGCGAGGACTTGAAGCCTTCATCCACGTAGGAGCAGGCCAGGTTGACCAGGAAGTCCACGCCGCCGAAGCGGGCCGCCGTCTCATCGGCACAGGCCTGCACCTGCGCGTCATCGGTGATGTCGGTGGCTCGGAACCACACGCCCTCACCGCAGCTCGCGGCCACCGCCTCGCCACCGGTGACGTCGATGTCGGCCAGGGTGACCTTCACACCTTGCTCGTGCAGTGCCCGCACCACGGCGGCGCCGATGAGGGTGGCGCCGCCGGTGACGATGGCGGTCTTGCCTGACAAACCTTGGAAAGTGGCCTTGGTCATGATGTCTCCTCCGTGTCGTGTCTTCACAGTCCCGCGGCTTTCTTGTCCATCCATCCGAGGGTCTTCGCGTGGAGGCTCTGGATGTAGAGCCGGTCGTCCGTCTCGGTCACGGCGGTGGCCTCGGGGTAGGCGCCACTCGGGTCCTGCATGTCCACGAGCACGCGGCCCTCCTCGTCGAACGCGAAGACGTGGCCATAGGGCTTCGGCACGGGCCACAAGGACCTGGGCAGCCGCACCGAGAGCGCGCGCAGCCAGGGCTTGCCGGCCGCCTTGTCCACGAAGGCGCCGCGAGGCTTGGTGAAGCCCACCCAGATGCGACCCTCCTGCCCGCGCATCAGGTTGTCCGGGTAGCCGGGCAGATTGGAGAGCAGCACCCGGGCCTGTTCGCTCGGCTGGGCCGCCAGCTGCTTCGCATCCAACTCCTTCGCATCCACGGCCACCTTCCAGATGCGGTACTCGCCTGTCTCGGTGAGGAACAGGGACTTCCCGTCCTCGGAGAGCGCCAGCCCGTTGGGGAAGCACAGGCCCGTCATCACCACGCGCGTGGTCTTCGCCGTCGGCGCGTGCTCGAGCAGGCGCCCGGTGCATTGGTGCTCGAGGATGTCGAGCACGCTGGCGTTGAAGGTGCCACCCCACTTCGTGGGAGCGAAGCGGCGCGAGGCATCCGTGAAGTAGATGCGGCCGTCGGGCGCCACCACCACGCCGTCGGCATAGAGGATGGGGTCTCCCTTCACGGGGTGGTCCACCGTGTCGGCCAGCACGTCAATCTTCGCGTTCGCTCCGAGATGGGTGGCCTTGAGCAATCCCCGCATCGGGTCCGCGATGATCATGTCGCCCCGGGCATCGAAATCGAAGCCCAGCGGCCGTCCCCCCGTGTTCACCACCACCTCCCGCGAGGCGCCATCGGGGGCCAGGCGCACGATGGCGCCGCTGAGCACGGCGGCGTAGACGTGGCCGTCGCGGATGACGACGTGCTCGGGGCCCACGTCCTCGCCCAGCTCGAGATGTTTCAACCCCGCCAGCTTGTGGTTCACCGCATGGGGCCCCTGGTAGCCCGGGTCCGGAGGGGCGCTCCACACCACCGGCTGGATGGGAACGGGCCACAGCAGCAGGTAGGCGGCGAGAGCCACCAGCAGGACGAGGAGCACGGTCAGGATTCTTCGCATGGGCGCATTCTGCCCGAACCCGAATCGGCATCCGATGCTCGCACGCGCGGCGCTATTCAGACGGACAGGAGCGCCACGGCTGGGTCAGGCCGAGCGCCGGAGCCACCAGGGCCTCGGCGGTGTCCGGCAGCACCGCGTGCCGAAGGCGGCAGGAGGGTGTCCGGCAGGGCAAGGCAATCTGGCGCCCACCGGCGTCAAGTGCGAGAAGCTCGAAGGACTGCTCAGCGACCTCCAGGACAGCCGTGCCAACCGCCTCAGGCAGGGATGACCCATGCAACAACAGACTTACCGATACCTCGACCGGCCCGCCTTCCTGGAAGGCTGCTTCTTCTGGAAAGGACGTGGCTACCACTACGCGGGCCCGGTGGCGGCGCAGGCTGCCGATGTCCAAGCCGCTGCGGGCGACGACCCGTGGATCGCGGTCGCCGCCGCCCTGGAGGCGGCCAAGCAGGGCGACGGCAGCGGCATTGCGCAGCTGCGGCGCTGGGTGCTGGACGAGCAGGCCGCGCCCACCTTGGTGGCGGCCTGCCTCGACCTGATCGCCGATGCCGGGCGGCGCGACGACCTGGAATTCCTCGCCGGCCTGATGCTGGACGGGGGCGACGGCCTGCGCATCGAGGCGTGCCAGGTGGCCCAGTGGTGTGGCGCCCTGTGGCTGGTGCCTTACATGCTTGAAGCGCGCAAGGCAGTCCGGCGCCTACCGGACAAGCGCACCATCGAGGCGAACGTGAGCAACCTGCTGGAATCGGTCGACGGCGAGCCGGTGCTGTATGACGGCCGCTACGACGACAACGAATACGCCGAGCTCGTCCATGCCCGCACGGGCGAGCTTGCGAGTCAGGCCGGCACCGACGAGGTGGCCGTGTTCGGCGGTGAATTGCTGGACATGGAGCGCATGGTCTGGTGCATGAGGAAGGCGCTCGTCAACCGCGGCCGCGGCGGCTGGACCGACTGGGGTGCCTTCCTGTCGTGGCGCCGGAAGTTCGAACCGTTCACCGGCGTGGACTGCAGCAGCTTCTATTCCGCCACGGGCGAGTTCCAGCCCCTGAATGCGACGGTGGTGCTGGAGCGCTATGCCGAGGATCACCCCCATCCCGGCTTCGTGTCCGGGCAGCGCTATTTCTTCGGCCAGCGCGTGGAGTCGGCATGAGCGGTGGAAATGGCTGGGCGGCATCCTGGGTGGCGGCTTCGCCTATGGCCGCCGGACCCACGACGGGCGAGCCGTTCTCCGGCCAGCCGCACGCCTTTGAGCCGAGCAGCGGCAAGGGCATAGGAATTTCAAACGCCCTCGGCAAGGCACGAGACTGGCCCCAAAGTCGTCCTGCGGTGGCCTGCTGTGGCCTGAAGTACCTCGATCTGGGCGGCTCGACCGCTGCGTCGTGCTGGGTCGGCAGGTCCTGGACCGTTCACAGGCCGCGCCATCGGTCTCAGTATCAGGGTTGACCCTGATGTCGACAGCGTCGTGCCGACACGACGCGCAGCGCCTGCCCCAGCCGCAGTGCGGCCCCGGCTCGCGCGCCGGGCCCGTGGGCAGCGGCTGCGGCTGCGGCTCCAGCCCAGGTGCGTGAGGTTCTTCTCGATCACCGGCCGCTCCAGGATGGCGGCGATGATCTTCATCTCGCCGCCGCAGTTCGGGCACTGCTGCATGTCGATGTCGAACACACGCTTGAGCAAGCGAGCCCAACTGATTCGGTGCGGCCGGGCTGAGGCCCCTGCTGGCGCTGCGGAGGTGCGGAGCAAGCAGCGCGCTGCGCGGTTGGACCAGGCGACGCTGCTGAAGCGCAGTTTCGACTTCGACGTCTTCACCTGTCCTGGCTGCGGCGGACGCCGGAGGGGAGTGGCGGTGCTCAAAGGCCCCGGCGTCAAGGAGGTGTTGAGGCACCTGGGGTTGCCCACCGTCCCCTTGCCCCTGGCATCTGCACGTGGCCCGCCCCAACGGGAGTGGCTGCACTCAAGGGCACAGGCCCCCCGACACCTCGGTTTCAGCGCCACCGGCTGGGCCACAGAGGCCGCCCGACACGCAAGCAGTGCGCGCGCAGGCACGCGGCGGGGGGCCCCGCCCCCCCCTCAAGGGCCACCACCCGCCAGTGTCCGAGCGGGGCGCACAGAGGGGCTACCGGACCCCGAGGTGAAAGTGGCCGCCAATTCCTCCTTCTGTGAAGCGTATCGGAGTCCCCTCGCTCACGAGGGTCGCCGAAGAGCACCGGTGCCCACCCTCCCCTTTCGTCGTGGAATGGGACGAGGCAAGCGCCCGCCCCGTCGTCGGGCTCGCGACGGAACGAGCCCCTCCCCTGCCCCGTACCGCAACTGCGTCTCAGCCAGAGACCGCGGACAGGTAGCGCTCGAAGGAGGTCTCCACGGCCGCTCGCCCGCCGCCGAGGATGTTGCGCCCCCAGGTGTAGCCGAACACGTCCTCGAAGTCGTAGGAGCGCAGGCGCTCGCGCATGCTCCGCACGTCGCTCGGCTTCATCGGGATGAAGTTGGGATAGCTGTACATGAACGTGACGTGGCGCCGGTCGGAGACGACCTGTAACGCGTCGCCGGGGAACAGAGTTCCGCCAGAGCGCGGTCCCCGCTTCCAATGGAGCGCGGTGCTGCCCGGGAAGTGTCCGCCGCAGCGGATGAGCGTGACGTCCTCCGAGAGCCGGAGCACGTCCCCACTCCAGAACCGGATGCTCGCCGACGGCCTGCGCACCCATTCCCTGTCGGCTTCGTGCAGCAGGATGGGCACGCCGCCCAGCGCTTCGCTCCACTCCACCATCGCTGTGTAGAAGTGCGGATGCGAGATGACCATTCGGTCCACCCCCCCGCGCGCCTTCAGCGCGGAGACCGCCTCATCCGTGACGAGGCTGATGCACTCCCAGAGCACATTGCCCACGTCCGTCGGCAGGTGCAGCGCCCGCTGGGGAATGGCGAAGTCCGCCGGCAGGCTGAGGCCCAACAGTCCCGCGTCCTCCTCGATGCGCAGCGTGTACTTCCTCGCGAGGGCCTCATGCGTCGTCCACCGCTGGCCGTTCCAGCCCACATACTGGCGCTCGTCCTCGCATACGGGACAGTGCTCGGGAGGCGCAGGCGTCTCCGCGTACTGCGTGCCACAGGTCTCACATAGATAGAGAGGCATGATGGGGCTCGGATGAATGGGGAACCTCAACGCGCCGCCGGAGCAGTTCCCTGATGGAACAACACCTGGCGGGCCTCGGCGGACAGGTCCTGCTTCTTCGTGTACACGTCCTCGACGGAGTCGTAGACGCGCTGAGTGGCGGGCCGCTGCTTGATGCGCTCGAACCAACGCTCGACGTTGGGAAAGGCCGAGAGCGTCTGCCCGTGCGCCGCATGCGGGACGACCCAGGGATAGCAGGCGAGGTCGGCGATGGAGTACGCCCCGCCCGCGATGAAGTCCCTGCCTTCGAGCCTGCGGTCGAGCACCCCATAGAGCCGTGACACCTCCCGCGTGTAGCGCTCGATGGCGGCGGACTGGGGCTCGGATGCGTAGACGCGGAAGTAGCCCGCCTGCCCCGCCATCGGTCCCAGGCCGGCGACCTGCCAGAACAGCCACTGCGTGGCTTCGACGCGGGCCCGGCCGTCCGCGGGCAGGAGCTGGTCGGACTTCTCCGCGAGGTAGAGCAGGATGGCGCCGGACTCGAACACCGGCAGCGGCGTCTCGCCGTGCAGCGGCGCATGGTCGACGATGGCCGGAATCTTGTTGTTCGGAGAGATGGAGAGGAACGCCGGAGCGAACTGCTCTCCGGCCGACAGGCGAACCGGAACGAGCCGGTAAGGAAGACCGGTCTCCTCGAGGAACAGTCGAATCTTCAGGCCATTCGGGGTGGGGCTGAAGTACAGGTCAATCATCGGAAAGCTCCACAGCGAGGCCACGTCATGCGGCCACGCTGGAGCCCAGACTAGACGCGCACTGGCCCTCCTATTGGGCCAGTTTGGTGGTTTCTCACTGGGCCAATGAAGTGCCCGGATGATGATGGTTTACGGGAGCGCACGAGGCGGGCAGTCGGAAGGGTTGAGGCTCTGCCTGCCTCGCGCGCACCACAGCTGCCAGTCCCCCTTCGCGGCCTGGGGCACCAGGCCCTTCAGCCATCCCGCGACGATGGCTCGGGCCCGCTCGACGGACAGGTCCTTGCGACGAAGCTCCTCGAGGACGTGAGCGGCGGACTCGTGGCTCCGGGCAGGCCGCGTGGACACGCAGCAGGAAGACGCCCAGTACGTCGGGCACACCGTCGTCGGAGACCTCGACGCCGCGCCAGCGTTCCCGGGTTCCCACGGCGAGAATCGCAGGTTCACTCATGTCCGGAATCGCGCACGATGAACGGGCCGAAAGCACATCGATGAGCGTCCGAGCTGTGCCAGGACGCCCTCCCACCAAGGGCCTGTCGGCTATACAAAAACGACCGGAGAGGGGCCGTGAATCTCGAGCACGACCTGCTGAACGGTCCGGAACAGCGCTCAACCTGCTGGGAGGTCGTGTTTCGGCGATGCGCCGAACTTGCGCGTGTAATCCCGGCTGAACTGTGCGGCGCTCTCGTAGCCGACGTCGAATGCCGCCGCGGAAACCGTGAGCGTTCCGGCGCGCAACAGGCGGCGGGCCTCGAGCAGTTGCAGTCCCTTTCGATACTGAAGCGGTGATGACGCCGTAATCGCCTTGAGATGGAGCGCGTCGACGAGCCTGGCGTCGCAGGGTTGGACCGAGAGCGAGCGCGGCTGCGCGGCGGAGGGAAGCGACTCGGCCATTGCCTCGTAAAGGTCGCGCAGCGTGTCCAGCTCCACGTCGAAGAGCAGCGCGAGGTATGGGGCTTTCGTGACGCGTGCGATTCTCGCCGTGGCCGAACATCCTGGCCTATCTGCAGCGGATTGGCGCGCGCCCCGCGTATCAGCGCGCGATGCAGAAGGCGGATCCGGACATGCCGCCGTTGTTGGGGGCCACTCCATGACCGGGAGGGCCGTCAGCGATACGTCACGCGCGGAGGTGCGGCTCCGTTGGCGGGAGACTCACCGTGTGGGGGGCTCCCGTGGGACGCGCTCCTCACGGCCCCGCGCGACGCGGTACGCGGTACGCGGACGGCTGAGAAAGCCGCGCCACCCGGCAGGACGTCCTTCGCGCTCAGCCCACGCCAGAAGCGTGCGCCGCGAGCGCACTTCGGCGGCCTGGGACGCGAGGCCCGCCCGAAGCCGGGACAGACCCTGCTTGAGGGAGCCTTCGAGATCGCCGACGATCACATCCTGGTTCTCGCGGTGAGGCATCAGCGCGAGGACGACTATCAGTGATGGGTCTTCGGAGCGTGCGCTTGGACGCCTCAGCTTCGTCATAGCGACGACAAACGACAGGCGGGGTAGGTCACTCCCCTGGCCTCGAAGATGGGCTGGCCATCTGAGTTCTTCTTGCAGTTCTCGACGGCCCGACGGTCGTCCTTGAACTTGTAGGTCACATCGGACAGGTATCGCTCGGCCTGCGACTTCGCGTCGGACTCGCTGTAGGTGTCTGGCTTGAACTCCCAGACTACGCAAGCGTCCTTCTGAAACGAGACGCAGTCCGGCCGGCCGGAAGAGAGCGAGAGCTCCTTCTCTTCGCAGATGCGCTGATTGTACAGGTGCTTCTCTTTCCCGTACTCCATCGCCGCGCGAACCTTCGGGTTGTTCGAGCCGTTCATGACGCCGTTCTTCACGTTGTCGAGCGTCTTGTAGTCGTCGTTCAGGCGCTGCCAGGCGCGCTCGGTGTAACGGTCGATGGCGTTGGAGAGCTCGCTGACGAGCTTGTTCGACTCGTCCTTGACCTCGTCGGTCGAGGTCAGGGACTTGACGTTGTTAAGCAGCGCCTTGGCGTCATTCAACAGCCGCTCGGCGTCGTCCTCGAGCTTGTCGGCCTCCGAGTTGACGCTGTCGTATTCACGCTTGACGTTTTCTTGAACCTTGTCGCGAAGCGACTGTGCCAGCCGGTTGGCCTCATCCTCGTTGGGCTCGACGTCGAGCCGGCAGATTTGTGTGATGAGCTCGGCGAGCTCGTTCTTGTCCATCTCGCGGAGCTTCCTGGAGCGCTGGATGTACGCCTCGACCCGGTTGGTGACATCCTCCATCTTCCGGCGC
Organism: Pyxidicoccus sp. MSG2; assembly: GCF_026626705.1. Taxonomy (NCBI): domain Bacteria; kingdom Pseudomonadati; phylum Myxococcota; class Myxococcia; order Myxococcales; family Myxococcaceae; genus Pyxidicoccus; species Pyxidicoccus sp. MSG2. The sequence goes on along the minus strand of NZ_JAPNKC010000001.1, from coordinate 6,472,847 downwards.
GTGCTGTCCCAGTCGCTCTTCCGGCTGGTCAGGTCATCCACGGGGCCGGCCTGGGCTGCGGTGGCCACCGCGAGCATCACCGCCATTGCTCCGTACATCGAGAGAGTCGTCCACTTGTTCATTCTATTCATGGCTGCCTCCTGTAGCTCTAATCGTTTCCGGTGCAAGAATTCTGACAGCGTCCGTCACAAGCTCGGGTGGAGGAAACCGTGTCCGTGTGTCGCGTGGAGGGACAACGCAATCGCTTACGTACTGGGTTCCCGTGGAGGTTCACGTTCAAGGTATGGGGACGGGGAATGGGGCGGCTTCGGAGGCAGCACCAGGTAGACGGTCACCGTCACGAAGACGCGAACCACCCCGAGTCCCTGGTACGAGTGCGATTGCGCTCTCCGTCGACTGAACACTCGCTCCGTTCCCCCGGGCTCCGTTCCCGCTCACTCCCCCAAGTCGGGAGCCAATCCTTTGACCGGCTGGAGATTTTTCGACTTCGACGTCTTCACCTGTCCTGGCTGCGGCGGGCGCCGGAGGGTACTGGCGGTGCTCAAAGGCCCCAACGGGAGTGGCCGCACAGAAGGGCACAGGCCCCCCGACACCTCGGTTTCAGCGCCACCGGCTGGGCCACAGCCCAACCAGGTCATGATTCCAGGCGGAATGGGGCCCTGTTCAACGTCGGCTGGGAAACTCCCACCTGGCCTGCCAGTGCCACGGCGCTCACCGCGCCCAGGCCCACCATCCTCTTCACCCTCTGCGCCGCGAACGCAGCTGTACGGCAGAGGAACTGCTTCACATTGCTCAACAGTGGCGTGGCCCGACGTCAAATGGTGCATCGCGCCGGAACACCTGGATTGCCGTAGACGCAGAACGGTACATGCTTCGTGCCGTGCGCGTACCCCGCTCCATGCTGCCGAGGCTCGCGGTGGTGGCCCTCCTCTCGAAGGCCGCACCGGCCGTCGCCCAGGAGGAAAAGCCGCTGTCGGAGCGGAGCCTCGAAGAGCTCATGGCCACGCCGGTGGTGACTCCCACCAAGGAGCCACGCCGGGTGCGCGAGGCCCCCGCCATCATCTCGGTGGTAACGCGCGAGGACATCCGCCAGTGGGGCTTCACCTCCGTGGGCGAGGCGCTCCAGCTCGTTCCCGGACTCTACTGCACGCACGACTACCTGGCCGCGGACTGCGGCGTCCGCGGCATCACCGGTGGACAACGCGGCTACAGCAAGAACCTCAAGGTGATGGTGGATGGGCAGCCCGTCTCCTTCCGCTCGGACACCACGAACCTCCTGGGGCCCGAGTTGCTCCCCATCGACCTGGTGGAGCGCATCGAAGTCGTACGCGGCCCGGCGTCCGCCGTGTATGGCGCCAACGCCTTCTTTGGCGTGGTGAACATCATCACCCGGCAGCGGCGCGACGGGGTGTCGGCCGGCGCGCACGCACAGCTGAATGATGACCTGGGGGGTGGCGTGTCCGCGGAGGTCCTCGCGGGCAGTCAGGCCTGGGGCATCACGCTGGGCGCCTCGGCGCAGCGCAGCGACTATGACGGGCGGCGGCTTCCTTCCTCGTCACCCGACTTCCCAGTGTTCGAAAGGACCCGCAACCTGGAGTCACGTGACGCCATCACCCGGCCCCTGAGCACCCTGGCCACCTTTCACCTCGATGTCGGAGCGGTCTCCTCGGAGGTGCTGGCGCGCTATGGCCAGCTCGACACGGTGGCTGAGTTCCTGGACTTCGGGGCGCTCACCCATGAGAACCGGGTCGCACTGCACATGTTCGACGCCCGCGCCAGGACGCGCTGGCAGATGACCGAGCGACTGGCGCTCGTCGGCAGCCTCGCGCTGGCCACGGGAGGCCCCAGCAGGAAGGAGCGGCTCAGCATCGGCTCGGAAGAGTCCTACCCCAGGCGGCGCTTCGGCTACGACGCGTGGGACGCGGTGCTCGAAGGGCATGCCCGCCTGTTCCGGGAGGACTCCCTCGTCCTGGGCGCGGACTACACGCGTGACGATGAGGACCTGCTGGAGGTCTTCCGCGTCGACCGCGACACCGGCCAGCAAACGCGCCTCAGCCCCGAGGCGGGGCACAAGCTCTTCACCAACGTCGGCGTCTACGTGCAGTACGTGTCCCACCCGATGGATGTGCTGAGCCTGACGGCGAACGCGCGCCATGACCGGCACAACCTCTACGGGGACACCACCAACTTCCGCCTCGGCGGCGTCTGGACGCCGAGCGAACGCGTCTCCGCCAAGCTGCTCTATGGAACCGCCTTCAAGGCACCGGCGGCGCTGGAGCTCTACGCCCAGCCCCTGTTTCCGGGCGACGCCGTGGGCAACCCTGAGCTCCGCCCCGAGACGTCCCGGATGCTGGAGGGCGAGGTCCACTGGCAGCCCTCGCCGACGCTGGCCCTCTCCCTCGCCGGCTTCCTGGGTCGCGTGCGTGACAAGGTGGAAGTGACTCCCTTCGGGTCCAACTTCCAGCCCAGGAACACCGGGCGCCAGGATGGAATCGGGTTGGAGGCCGAGGGACGGTGGCTCCTCGGACGGCACACCCTCAGCGGCAGCTACGCCTACCAGCACACCCACACGAAGACCTCCGACATCTTCCTGGGAGAGGTCTCCACGCCCACGCAGCGCTACCCGCGAGTGACGGCGCAGCTTCGCTGGCAATACCGGGAGCCTGTCCTGGGGACCTTCAGCGCGGCGCTCCGCCATGCCTCCGCGCGCCTGGCCACCAGCGCCAACGTCCAGGCGAACCGGCTCCACCCCTACGAGCTGCCCGCCTACCTCGTGCTCGATGCCGCGTACCTCCAGTCGTGGGAGCGGCACACGCTGCAGCTTCGCCTGGGAAACCTGCTCGACCTCGACGACCCGGAGCCTGGCTTCGGGGGGATTGACGTGCCGAAGCGGGGACGTGAACTCATGCTCCGCTACAGCTACGAGCTGTAACGGCGCGCGAAAGGGGGAGTCTTCATGCGGCTCGGAGTGTTCGCGTTGCTCCTGGCGCTCGGCTGCGACACCTCGTTGTCTCCCGAGCCCCCGATTCCCGACCCGAACAGGGTCCACCTCGGTCTGCTCCAGGCATTCGGCGGGCCGGGCGGTTTCGATGGGTTCTTCGCGGAGAAGGAAGCGCGCCTGGCCCTCCAGGAAATCAACGCCGCCGGGGGCGTGAATGGCCAGGAACTGGACCTGCTGCTGGCCGCCACCGAGCGGGGAGACCCTGACCCCACCGCCATCACGCGAGCGTCAGCCAACGAGTTGGCGGACCTCGGAGTGGTCGCCGTCGCGGGGCCGCCCACCAGCTCGGATGTGCTCGGGATGGCGGACCTGGCGGTCTCACGGCGCCTTCCCATCATCTCCTCATTCGCCACCGCCGCGGCCATCTCCGAGCTGAACGACGATGACTTCGTCTGGCGCATGCTCCCCTCGGACGAATTCCAGGGTCGGGTGCTGGCGGACCGGATTCACCGGGATGGCATCGACACCGTGAGCATCCTTCACACCAACACTCCCTATGGTGTGGGCCTGGCGCGGACACTGCGAGCCGCCTTCGAGCAGGCAGGAGGACGGGTGTTGGCCCAGGTATCCTTCCCCGAGGCGAAGACGACCGACTTCGGAGGCGAGGTCGCCGCGGCGTTTGCCCAGGGCGACCCGCCCGCCATCGTCCTCATTGCGAGTGCCTTCGAAACGGCGGGCATCTCCACGGCCCTGCTCGAGCGCAACCCCATGCCCCGGCCCGCGCTGTACGGTGGCGACGCCAGTCGGGACAACGCGCTCCTGGGGAATGCACCGCCCGAAATCATCACCGGCATGCGAGGTACCCTGCCCACCGCTCCACGGGACAACCCCAGCACGCTTGCCCACGACATGGCCTACCGGAGCGTCCTGGGGGAGGAACCGCAGCGGTCCCTGCTCCCCGTCTATGACACCGTGTACCTCATCGCGCTCGCCCTGCTGCAGGGGGGCGAGAACACCCACGAGGCCGTGCGCGCCCACCTGCGCGAAGTGTCCAGGCCCGACTCCTCGGCCCCGGTCTCCGTGGGCGTCGGCACCGAAGAGTTCCTGAAAGCCGCCCGCAACGTTGGCGGCGATCTGGACTTCGAGGGCGCCAGCGGTGGCATCGACTTCGACGCCCACGGCGACGTCACCCGCATCACCTACGAAATCTGGGAGGTTGTCAGCGGCCCCGAGGGGCTCGCCTTCGTCCGGATTGAAGAGGTGACCCTTCGCTGAGCCGCGCGCGACAGGCGCCGCTCACCTCTGGAGAATCGTGCATGTCCTCCGCCGACGTACGCGTGCTGGGTCTCGACGACATGGCGCTGATGCGCGGCGGCCGGACGTGAGCCTGTTCGCGCGCGCCCTGGTCGCCTTCCTCGCATTGCCGGGCACGGTGGCGTTCCTGGTGCCGGCGTTGTGGGTATGGCGGGCGCAACTGCCGCTGCGGCAACCGCTGGGACTGCTGGCGACGGCACTCGGCACGGCAGGCCTGCTGTGGTGCGTGCGCGACTTCTACGCCTCGGGCAAGGGCACGCTGGCGCCTTGGGCGCCGCCGCGCGAACTGGTGGTGGTCGGGCTGTATCGCTACAGCCGCAATCCGATGTACGTGTCGGTGCTGCTGGTCCTGCTCGGCTGGGCGATGGCGTTCGCGTCGCGAGGACTGCTCCTGTACGCGCTCGCGGTGGCGCTCGCGTTCCACCTGCGCGTGGTGTTCGGCGAGGAACCCTGGCTGGCGCGCACGCATGGCGAGGCGTGGTCGGCGTACGCCCGACGCGTGCGTCGCTGGCTCTAGGTCGGCGCGCGGTCGGGCGTCGCAAGCGCCCCTACGGGGCCGAGAGGGGCCGTGAGTCTCGAGCACGACCTGCTGAACGGTCCGGAACAGCGCTCAACCTGCTGGGAGGTCGTGTTTCGGCGATGCGCCGAACTTGCGCGTGTAATCCCGGCTGAACTGTGCGGCGCTCTCGTAGCCGACGTCGAATGCCGCCGCGGAAACCGTGAGCGTTCCGGCGCGCAACAGGCGGCGGGCCTCGAGCAGTTGCAGTCCCTTTCGATACTGAAGCGGTGATGACGCCGTGATCGCCTTGAAGTGCTTGTGGAACGAAGACGCGCTCATCCCGACGCTGCGCGCGAGCCTGGGAATCTCTACGGGCGCTCGAAAGTCACGCCGCAGCTGTGCGATTGCTCGCGTGATTGCGCTGGCGTGGCTGTCATGGCGGAGCAGGTCGCGCAGCATGCCGCCAAACGGCGCCGTCGCGAGCCGGTAGTGGAGCTCGCGCGAGACGAGCGGACCCAGCACCGCTGCATCCATCCGCGCATCCGCGAGTGCGAGATAGCGATGGAGCGCGTCGACGAGCCTGGCATCGCAGGGTTGGACCGAGAGCGAGCGCGGCTGCGCGGCGGAGGGAAGCGACTCGGCCATTGCCTCGTAAAGGTCGCGCAGCGTGTCCAGCTCCACATCGAAGAGCAGCGCGAGGTATGGGGCTTTCGTGACGCGTGCGATGACCGGAAGGTCGTGACTGACGAGCAGACACTCGCCAACGCCCATCGGAAACGAATCGGCGCCCAGTACCGTTTCTTTTCGTCCCTGGAGGACGAGGATGATGACCGGCTCGTAGATGGCGGCTTCGAACGATGTCGGCTGGTGGTGCCGGAGGATGCCGAGGTTCTTCAGCGGTCGCACGTACTGGCTCTCGCGGCCATTCGGGCGAGGGAGCTGGCGCGCAGCGAGCTCGGCGAGATCCGCGAGGTTCATGCGGCGAGCGTAGCACCCTCTCGCTCGTGTCTCCGGCGAGAGGATCGAGCAAGAAGCAGAGAGGTACAGGCAAGCATCCCGCGACATGCAGCCGTACATTGAGCTCATGACGAACAACATGCTGACCGTGCATCACCTCGGGCGCTCCCAATCGGAGCGGATTGTCTGGCTTTGCGAGGAGCTGGAGCTCGAATATGAGCTGAAGCGGTATGCGCGCCGAAAGGACAACAAGCTGGCGCCGCCGGAATACAAGGCGCTGCACCCGATGGGGACGGCGCCCATCATCACCGATGGGCAACTGGTGCTCGGCGAATCCGGGGCAATTTCCGAATATCTGATTGAGACCCATGGCAACGGACGGCTCGCCGTGAAGCGCGGCCAGCCCGGATTCGCCGACTATCTCTACTGGTTCCACTTCGCCAACGGGACCTTGCAGCCGGTCGTCTTGCAGGTGAGGTATCTGGAGCGCGTCGATCCGTCCGAGGAGAACGCGCCGCTGCAGGCGGCGAAGGAGCGGTTCAACCAGGTCTTCTCCACAGTGGAGAAGCGTCTGGGTGAGGCGCTCTATCTCGCGGGTCCGGAGCTGACGGCGGCGGACATCATGATGGTGTTCTCGCTGACCACCATGCGGCTGTTCAAGCCGTACAACCTCTCGCCGTGGCCGAACATCCTGGCCTATCTGCAGCGGATTGGCGCGCGCCCCGCATATCAGCGCGCGATGCAGAAGGCGGATCCGGACATGACGCCGTTGTTGGGGGCCACTCCATGACCGAGAGGGCCGTCAGCGATACGTCACGCGCGGAGGTACGGCTCCGTTGGCGGGAGACTCACCGTGTGGCGGGGCTTCCGTGGGACGCGCGCCTGCTCGCGCTGGCGGCCATTTCCCCGGACGACGCAGTGGGTGTCCGTCAGGGTGACCGACCAGGATACGATTGGCGGAAACGAGGTGGCCCATCAAGCCGCGAACGCTGTTGATGCTGCAGTGCCTGTATCCGACGATGGCGATTGCCTACCTGGCGGTGAGCTACCTGCAGGTGAGGAGCGGCGGCGTGCAGCTGAGTCGGGCGCCGCCCCTTCCGGCGATGGGGCTGTTCGTCGTGTATTCGGCCTGCCTGCTGTTTGGGGTGTACCGCAAGCACCTGCCCTATCGCATCGCGATGGGGGCCGCGATACCGGCATTGGCGTATGGCGGGGTGCTGATGAACATCGTGAACTACGTCCAGACCGGATTGGACGGCTACAGCTCGCTTGTCGCGTGGGCCATCGGCACCGCCATCAACACCTATGGCCTGATCTGGAACGCCGTCGCCGCGGCAGGCGCCTACAGGCGTTAGGCGCGGTTCCGCCCGTAAATCAGAGCCCGAAGAGCTGGCTCCTCGCCGCCAGATGCCTCAAGGGACTCCTGGCCATGTCCGGCAACGAGCCTGCCCCGGCCCTCGTCCACACCACTCCACCCACGTTCGAGAACTGAGCGCATCGATGCGGCCCACATGCATCCTCCCGCCTCCCGCATGACTCCCGAGCCCTCCACCGAAGCCGCGGTGCCCACGCGGGACTTCGCGCCCACGCCCGTTTTTCCTCCCGTGCATGGCACGCGGGAGGAGGCGCGCCTTGCGCTCCTGCTCGCAGGGGTGCTGGCGCCCATCCTGTTGCTCACCCTCATCTTCAGCCCGACCGGCCAGCTCAACTGGCTGCTGGAGACGGGTCCGGGGCTGGTAGGCATGGTCGTGCTGGCCGCCACCTTCCGCCGCTTCCCCATGTCGCGCTGGGTCTACGTCTGCGTCTTCCTGCACGTCCTCGTGCTCACCTATGGCGGCTTCTACACCTACGCGCTCACGCCGTTGGGCAACTGGGCGCGCGACACCTTCGGGTTGATGCGCAACCCGTATGACCGGCTCGGCCACTTCGCGCAGGGCTTCTTCCCCGCGTTCATCATCCGCGAGGTGCTGCTGCGCCGGACTCCGCTGCGCCGAGGCGGCTGGCTGAACTTCCTCACCGGCTCGGTGGCGCTGGCCATCAGCGCGTTCTACGAGTTGCTCGAGTGGTGGGCCGCGCTGCTGCTGGACCCCGAGGGCGGAGACACGTTCCTCGGCACGCAGGGCGACATCTGGGACGCCCAGTGGGACATGTTCCTGGCGCTGTGCGGCGCCACGGTGGCCATAGCCGCCTTCGGCCGGGCCCACCTGCGCAGTGTGGAGGAGTTGGTGGCGCGCGCCCGTGTCACCTGAGCGCCGGAATCGAAAAGAGGAGGCCGAAGCTGGACGAGTCGCTCGCCAGGGGCTGCGAGCCCTGCCAACCCGCCCCACCCCGGCCTCAAGGCCCGTCCTCGAGTTCCGCCTGCTTCAGGTCCGCTAGCAGCGCGTCCCCGGTCCACGCGCGGCGCTTGCCGCTTTCCGCCTCGTGGATCAGCTCCACGAGGCGTGAGTTGACCGGAGCGGACAGCCCGTGCCGGTGGGCGAACCGGACGACCTCGCCGTTGAGGTAGTCCACCTCCGTCTTCCGGCCCGCGTGCAGGTCGTCCCACATGGACGAGCGCGCCTTCGGGTCGATGGCGAGCATCTTCTTCGCGAGACCGCGGAACACCGCGTCCGGCCCCCCCAGCAGCGTGGGAATCCAACCTGGCGGCAGCGGCGTCAGCTTCGCGGGTTTCACCCCGGCGTGCTTCAACACCGCCAGCGCCTCGCTCTGCGCCAGCGCCAGGCATCGGCGCCACGCGCGCTGGGACAGTTCCTCCTTCAGTGGCAGGTCCGCCAGCGCATTGACGGCGTTGTTGAGGTTGAGCAGCAGCTTCGCCCACTGCACCGCGACGATGTCCGCGTGCTGCTTCAACGGCAGCCCCGCCCGCGTGAAGGCATCCAGGAAGGGCGCGAGCACCGCGTGCTGCTCCACCTCCAGCGTGCCCTCGGTGCCCGCGTGGAAATGGCCCTGGCCCTGCGCCGCGACGTTGAAGGGCACCATGCCCTGCAGCACCGCGCGGCCCGGCAACAGGCCGCGCAGCACGTCCGCGCGGTGCAGACCGTTCTGGAAGCTGATGACGCTGGCGCCGGGTTTGAGCCTCGCCGCGAGCGCGCCCCCCGCCTCTTCCGTCGCCGCGGACTTCACCGTGACGAGCACCAGGTCCGCCGAGGCCAGCGCCTCGTGCCCCGTGGAGACGTGCACGTCGGAAGCCGGCACCTTCAGGTCCGCGCCCCGCCAGTCCGTCAGGCGCAGGCCGTGCTCGCGGACCTCCGCCACCACGCGCTCCCGGCCGATGAAGCGCACCGCCGCGCCCGTCGCCGCGAGCCGGCCACCGACGTAACACCCGATGCTGCCCGCGCCGAAGACACAGATTTCAGGGGACGAGGCCATGGCGCGCATCGTGTCACGTCGCGGGCCACACCACGACGGTGTCGCGAGTCAGGATGACCTGCACCCGCGACCTCGCGTACCGCAGGGCTTTCAGTATCAGGTTCGACAGCGCCCGCTCGACGAGCCGTGCCACGACGCGAACGATGAGCGGACAGACATCCGCCCAGCCGAGGTGGCCAGAGTGATAGCGGTAATAGCCGTCAACGGGAGCGCGCGCTCCCTTGAACAACGCAGGGCCCTCTTGAGGGACCTTGGGCGGACCGCCTGAGGGCTTCAGACGCGCCAACCGAGGCACCTGCCCGAACGCGCCCCCCGGAGACACGCAAGTCGACCGCGCGCCCCCAGCCGCGCGGCCTCGGCGGCAGCGCGCACTCCAGCCCGCGCGCCAACCGCCGAGACAGCTCGACGACCCGGCTCAGGGCGCCGGGAAGTGGTCGAAGTAGTGGTCCAGCGTACGGGTGCCGTCCGGCTGGTTGATGCCGGTGGTCAGCCACGGCGGCACCACGCCGCCCATCACCGCTGGGACGTTCATCGGCTGGCGCCGCCGGTCCTGGAAGCGAGACCCGCTGCCCGCCGTCAGTGCCCCTGGCCGCAGGCCCGGCAGGGGAGCTGTCCCCGTGTGGCACGACAGGCAGAACGGGTTGGTGCTGGTGTCCGGGCGGGGCACCGCCGCCTGGAGCACCGGCAGCCCCATCATCCCGCTCCGCATGCACCGCGCCGCCAGGCTCGGCTGGGGATTCGGGTTCTTGTGCACCCGGTCGATGCACAGGTGCTCGCCGTACTGCGCCGGGTAGTCGAGCGGCTCCACGTACGAGCCCAGCCGCATCTGCTCGCAGATGGACCTGCGGAAGCCGGGATACAGGCTCGAGCGCATGCGCAGCCGCTCCAGCGCGGGGTGCCACACCTCGGGCTCGCGCTGGGACAGGTCCACCGTCGTCCCCAGCGCCTGGTTGCAGATGAGCTCCTCGGTCCACGTCTGCCGTACCTCGGCCGATGACACCGCGTAGATGCGCAGTTCGTCCACCCACCCGTAGAAGGGCAGCCGCAACTGTCCCGGGACGAAGGGCGGCCCGGGGTCGCCCACCGTCATCCACGTCCAGCCATTCATCGAGTTGTACATCGGGTCGAAGCCCACGTCGCGCGACGACACGGTCAGCGTCGAGTGCCACGTCCCGTCGATGTAGAACGCCAGCGTCCGCTGGCCCGCCTCGGTGTAGATCTTCATACCGAAGTGGAAGTAGCGACCGGCCTGCACCAGCGAGCCCAGGTTGACGGTGTACGAGGTGCTCGTCGCCCCGTTGTACACGGCGAGCTCGTGCCACACGTTCCCGCTGGAGTCCTTCACCTGCACCAGCCCGACCCACGAGTTGTCGGAGAAGTAGAAGATGGTGCGAGGAACGCTCCGCACGAGCGTCTCTCCGAAGCGGAGCGTGTTGTCCTGGCGAGAGTCCAACCAGATGCTGAACACCCAGTCGCGCCGCGAGCCATCGACGGGGTAGCCCATGTCCATGAAGTCGTTTCGGCCGTCCAGCCAGACTCCCTTGCCGCTCACGCCGCCGAGCGCCACGGGCTCGATTCGCGCGCCACCGCGCAGCCGCAAGGAGCCTGGAGCCTGCGGAGCGTCCGTCCCGAACAGCGGATGGCCCGTGGCGGCGTTCTGCGCCTGCGGGTTGCGCTTGAAGCGGAAGTCGGCGACCCCGCCACCACGCACGTAGGCCCAGACGTCCCGGAAGGGCACGAAGCCATCCTGGGGGAACGCTTCCGCACGCCACGGCCCGTAGGGTGACACGTCCATGCGCATGGCCGCGTTCATGTGCGCCACCACGAAGGCGCGCTTGTTCAGGTAGTCGTCGAAGGCCACCTGCGTGTTGCGCTGGGTGTTGGACTGGACGTTCCACACCACGTCGAAGGGCAGCGTCGGCCTCAGCGCATCGAAGTGGTTGAGCTGGTTCTCGAACGAGAAGATCTGCGAGCTGCCCCTGGGCGTCAGCGGCACGTCCGCGCCCGCATACAGGCGCAGGTCATAGGTGCGCTGGAAGTGGTCCTCGCTGTTGCCCGCCAGGTCGGTGATGCTCAGGCCGTTGTCCAGGATGATGGCCTTGCCGTGTGTCCACGCACCGAGCACGGTGACGGCCTGGGCGGGCGCCCGGTCCGGGTTGAACGTCGCGCGGTCGGCGTCGTTGGCGGGAGGGCCCGCCGCGACGTCGGTCTGGACCAGGGGGCTGAACCGGTCCTCCCGGAGCACCTTGCGCGCGTAGTAGCCGTCATGCGGGTGGTTCTTCGCCGCGAAGAACAGGTTCTTCCCCTCCCGGTCCAACCAGGGGTACGCGCCCTGGTTGCGCACGCCGAAGGGAATGGCGTTGCCCATCGTGTCCCGGAAGTTCTGGGGACTGCCGTTGATGACCTGGGACTTCGCTATCTCGTACCGGGTGTTCACCACCGGGTCCATCGGCATCATGCTGATGGGCTTGAAGTGCCCCCAGCTCGCCGCGCGGCAGACGTCATCAGCGGCCGCGTAGTAGAGGCCGTTCATGTTGATGATGAGCAGCCGACCGTCGCCGCTCGTCGCCGGCTCGAAAAGGGCGTAGGGCTTCTCGTTGGTGCCCCACCCCACCACGCCATTCCAGGTGCCGCCATTGCCGATGACCGGGTCCTCGTCGTCCTCCACCTGGAAGGAGGACTTGTAGCTCTGCCGGTCGAAGAACTGGCACCACTTGGGGGCGGAGGCCGAGGTGTTGCGCACGTAGACCGTCTGGCTCGGCCACACCGGAACCGCCACGTAGCACTGGAAACCGGGGTTGGTGGTGAACAGGCGCTTCCAGTCGATGAGGTCCGGCTGGCCGGAGACGCTGTACGCGGAGCCCGCGCTCATGTCGCCCCAGGGCGAGTCATGGACGTTGAAGGGGCGGAACGGCGGCAGGTCCCAGACGGGCAGCGACTTGACCTCGCCGTCCGGGTGGCGCGGGTACACCCACAGGCCCCAGCCGGCGGTGCCCCCCGCCTCCGGCTCACCCGCCTGAACGGACTTCGGCCTGCGCACGAAGACGGTCAGGTCCACCGAGCGCAGCTCCCAGCGCTTGCCATCGGCGGCGACCATTCCGTAGACGAGCGACATCTCGTAGCAGTCACCGGACAGCCATGGCGTGCCCACGTCATAGCGGGCCCTGCACGCCACGGGGTTGCGCCCATGGGCGCCCATCTCCAGGGCGCTCATCGAGTCCTCGCAGGTGGTGCTGTGGAGGGCGTCCGGGAAGCCGCCGTTGTTCTTCGCCGTCAGCGCGGTGGCCATCGGGTTGAAGTAGATGAACGGGTGGAGCCCCACGGCGTGCGAGGGCTCCACGTAGCGGGTGCCCTTGCTGGCGAAGTTGTAGCGGAAGTCCTGCCCGAGCAGCTCGGGGCGGAACGTGTACAGCGTGGACGCTTCCGCGCAGCCACGGCAGCCGCCACGCACGAACACGCGCCCGTCGTTGGTGCCGCGGTTGAAGGGCAGCACCTGGATGGCGCTGGCCGCGTCGCCGTATTCGGGCATCCGCGGGGGGCTCCACCCGTTGTCGAACTCGTACGGAGGGAACGGCTGCATCACCCCGCTGAGCGTCGACGGCCGAAGCGACAGCGGATTCGAGTAGGCCGGACGGTAGGGCCGCCAGGCCGCGGACAGCTCTCGGAAGATGCTGGGCCGCTGCGGGTTCTCCGTGTTGTAGCAGTTGTCGATGACCCCGTAGTCGTTGGTGCCGGTGGAGCAGGCGGACGTGCCCACCATGGCCACGTCGGTGAACCAGGTGGGCGGATCCAACCGCGCCCCCACCGTGCCCACGGGCTCGGCGGGTGGCGCTTCGGGAACGGGCGCCCGTGAATCACAGGCGCCGCTCACCACGAGCAGGAGGAGGACCACCGACAGCCAGGGTGCATGAGCCGTGGATTCCAGTTTCATTGATTTTTTCTACCAGACACGCACCCTGAGTCAACCCGGCGCAGTCCTCGACAGGGCTGGCGTGAAGCACTCCACGGCGGCCCCAGGCAAGGGGAAGGTCTACGAACGGGTTCAGAGGGGTGGCAGGTCCGTGGTCTGGCAGGTCTGGACGAGCTGACCGTTCCCCAGGGGCACCGTCACGATGCCACCGTCGCAGATGAACACGCCGGCATCGGCCGGTACGGGGCAGAAGCCTCCGTCGCAGGTGCCCGCGTCGCTACCTGCATCCGTGCCGGCGTCCGTGCCCGCATCGATTCCCGCGTCCGTGCCGGCGTCGACTCCGGCGTCCGTGCCGGCGTCGACTCCCGCATCCGGGCTCTTGCAGACACCCGCGGGCGCGTAGAGGGCCTGGCACTGGAAGTAGGGTGGATCTCCCGCGTACGGGTGGGGGCCGCTCGCGGGGTTGAACCAATTGCTGGCGCCCTTCGTGCGGAACTGGCACGTGGGCCCCGGGCTCGTGCAGGGGCAGTTCGGCGACACGTTCCAGCCCGTGAAGACATACAGCTCGTGGCTCGCGCCGAAGGCATACGTCTGCGGCGCGGAGAGCGTAACCAGGTCTCCTGCCTCCACGTCGACGTTGGGCTCGTGCGGGCCCGGATAGGGCGACTGCGGATGCGTGCCGCAGGCCTTCAGCGGGTTGCCATTCGGTCCGGAGTTGATCGTCGTGGTGGTGCCATCCTCCAGGAGGCGCTCGATGGAGAAGCTCGCGCAGACGGGCGTCGTGAGGGGCGTGGTGCAGGACTCATCACCTCCGCTGCGAGCGGCGACGACGTAGGGCGCGATGCTGACGCCGAGCGCGACCCGGCCCGTGTCGAAGACACACTTGTCGGTGACCGCGGTCGAGCCCGGCTTCTTGCCGTCGCCATCCTTGCCCGTGCCGGGACTCGTCAGGTCCGCGTAGTCCGTGCAACCCAGTGCCCAGGGCTTCTTGCAGCAGCACTTGATGGCCTTCACGTGGTTGTCGAACTTCTTGTGGTAGTCCACCTCCGCCGCGGGCTTGCCCGAGGTGGGCATCCACATCTTGGCCGGGTAGGTCTGGGCCGTCGCGTTGGTGGCCGGAATCGCCGTGGCATCCACGGCCCAGTCCACCCATTTGTCGCACGTCTTGGACGTCCCGATGCGGTGACACGTGGTGCAGATCTGCTCCTTGAGGTTGCCGTTGCCGTCCTTCACGTCCGCCGTGGTGACCGACCGGGGCTTGGGCCAGGAGCGGGGCGCCCCCGTGAAGTAGGCCTCCTCCACCAGGTAGTACTTCGCGTCCGTGAAGTCGGTGGGCACATGGTTCGCGTCCGTGCCGTCCACCTGGTCGATGTAGGGCGTGTGCATCCAGGGGTCGTGGTCATGGCACTGGGAGCAGGCCAGGGTGTTGCCCAGCTTGAGGCCCTCGGGGGCGATGTAGAAGGTCTTCGCGGCGGCGGCGGCGGCCTTCTCGTCGGTGTCCGTGGAGGCCGGGTCCGCAAGCGGATTGGGCACCTTGCTGCCATCCAGGTCCGGGCCTCTTCCCGACAGCGCCTGGAAGTAGCAGGTCGCCCCCGAGGTCTTGTTGGACATGACGATGGCCACGTCCTGGAAGCCGTCCTCGGTGTCCGCCCCCTTCTTGTAGCGCCGGCAGATGACGCGGATCTCGGTGTCCGCCTTCGACGTCTCCAGCTTGAGCAGGCGCGCGTTGGTGACGCACTGGCCGTCAGTGCCCAGGGACAGCCACACGGGCTTGTCGCACTTCGCGCCATCGGGCGTGTCCGTGGTCTTGAGGAGGCTGCCGTCGCGACACCGGAAGTAGGGCTTCTTGGGCGTGCCCAGCGCGGCGCGGCACGACGCCGCGTACTCCACGATGTTCGTGCCATCCAGCTCCCGCTCCACCTCCCCGAGCGAAGGGGCCGCGGGAGGGGGGGCGTCGAGCGACGCCGGCTCACAGCCCGCGAGCAAGGTCGAGACCACGAGACAGACCACGAGACACGTCTTGGGCGACGGACGCCAGTGCATGAGGGGCCCCCTGGATGTTCCGCTCTATACGAAAATGAAGCCATTCCGGTTTCAAGGCTTCGCGGAGCAGGCCGGGGGCGGGCGCCGGAGGACGTCGTGTGACATCAGGGCGTGGCTGTCTCGAACGCGGACTGCTCCTCACGCGTGAGGTCCGGCTTCTCCGCGCAGCCGCTCGACGCGGCACGTCGGGCGGCCTCCAGGCGGTCGCGCGCGTAGACGGCGAAGCGTCCGGCATGGAGCGTCTGGGGTGCGTCCCCTGCCCTCACGAAGCCGCGCTCGGGAAAGTGCCGCCTCGATAGGAGATGGAACGCGAAGCGCCACGCGTACACCCGCTTCATCCGCGCGAACTCCACCTCGGTCTTGTGATGCCGTCCCCGCGTCGTCAGCGCCAGGGCATGCGGGGTGAAGGGCAGCGGATGCGCGCCCCCGAAGCTGGAGACGGGGTAGTCCCGCGGGGCCTCCAGCTTGTCGTAGCAGCAGCCGATGTTCAGGACGAAGCCCGCCCTTGGCTCTTGCGGAGCTGCGTGAGGGCGAGCGGCCCGCAGGTGTGCAGACCGATGGAGGCCCGGTCCCGGCCGGAGAAGAGCGGATCGAGCTGGGGCCCCTGCTGGCGCTGCGCAGGTGCGGAGCAAGCAGCGCGCTGCGCGGTTGGACCAGGCGACGCTGCTCAAGCGCAGTTTCGACTTCGACGTCTTCACCTCTCCTGGCTGCGGCGGGCGCCGGAGATGTTGAGGACATCACCCAGGTTCCTGCCCCAGTGCCAGGACGGAAAACGCCCCGGTCCCCTCGCGGGAAACCAGGGCGCCTCCCAGGAACCACCCGTGATGCAATCGGGCGAGCCCCGCACCACGCAACCGCGCTACGCGACGAGGACCTGGAGGCCCTGGAGCAACCGGCGAGCGTCGTCACGCGACGGCAGCCCCGCCTGTGCGACGAGCACGGCCTCGGGCTGCTCCTGCTCCACGAGGCGCGTCAGCTCCTGGAACGCCTCGACGCGCGCCTCGCGCACCCGTCGCAGCTCCTCGGGCGACAGCCGCTCCGCCGCCCAGGCATCCACGGCCCAGGCCAGCTCCGCATGGCGCAGCTCGTCCTCCGCGATGCGCTCGAGCTCCTCCCGCACCCGCGCATCCCCCGCGGTGCGCGCCTGCCAGCCGACCACCACCGCGCCGTACATCTCCCGGACGCAGCCCTCCCGCGCATTCTCCGTCACCATGGCCTCCAACGTGCGCGCGGAGAAGGGAGCCACTTCCGCGGCGGACACGGATGCGCCGTGATGCCGGGCCAGCGCCTCCATGGCGCGCTGATGACGGACCTCGTCCCCCGCCGCGCGCCGCGCGGCCCGGATGAGCGCCTCGGGCGCCCCGTGAGCCTTCAGCTCTTCCGCGAGCCGGAGGAAGGCAGGCACCGAGGCGGCCTCCAGCCAGGCCATCTCCGCGAAGAGCGCGCCCAGCGCGGACCGCGACTCCACCCGCCCCGCCAGGAGCCCTTCGGGATGGCGTCCGTCGGAGCGGCATCCGCCCGGAGCGATGTAATGACAACGGGTATCGGTCCGCTGCCCGGTCCCGCCATCAATGAAATGCGTCTCGACCAGCGTGACGTCGCAGCGCTTGAGGTCAGGCAGGTTCATCGCCTGGCACAGCGTCATGCAGTTGTCGTTCGTGGGCTGGCTCCCATCCGGAAGCAGCTCGTAGCTGGTCCTGTACGCCTCGGAAGGGTCATACGGGATGCAGCCGCCATCATCCTCGCCCTCGCAGGCCGTGAGCGACAGCGTGGGGACGGTGAGCAACAGGCCGGCAACGGTGCGACGAAGACGGCGGTTGATGGGAAGCGACGGACTCCTGCCATTGCGCATCGAGATTCCTCGTGGCGATGTCGGTCCGGCCCCCGCACTCGTACCGACGCCGTCATAACACACACGCGGCAGCCGCCTACACCCGAACGGAAAACGCCCCGGCCACCCTCGCGGGCAACCGGGGCGCTTCCCGTCAGACAGAGGAGGCCGGAGGAACGGCCCCCTCCGCCTCAGCTCAGTTGAACTTGACGATGAGCGTGCCGCCCGTGAAGCCACCCTTCGCGCCGAAGACGTGCACGTAGTACTTGCCCGGCTCGTAGCCGTTCAGGTTGCAGTTCTCCGTGCTGTGCTCGTTCACGCCACGGCAGTCGTAGGCGGAGAACGTGGGCACCGCGGCGCGCTGCACGTACAGGTCCGCGTTGCCCGTGCCACGCAGCTGCACGTGGACGTTGCGGGTGCCGCCGTTGGTGCGCTCCGGAATCTGCACGGTGAACACCTGCGACGAGCCCGCCGCACCAGACAGGTCGGAGATCTGCACGTTCGGCTCGATGGGGATGTAGCCGCCCTCCCACGTCACGACCAGCGTCACGCCGGTGTAGGCGCTGAAGCCGTTCAGCATCGCGTACCAGGTGCCCTGCGCCGGAGCGGCGAAGGTGCACGTCTCGTTGTTGCCGCCGGTGTACGGACGGCAGTCGTACGAGGTGGACGTCGGCGCGTTGTTGTACCGGACGTAGAGGTCCGCATCACCCGTGCCACCGGAGATGGTGAACTTCAGGTTCTTCGCGCCCTCGGGCACCACCACGGAGAAGTACACCTTGGCATTGCGCGCGCCGGAGATGCCCGTGACGGGGACGTTCTTCTCCAGCGGGGTGTTGGGCGGAGGAGGAATCGGCACGCCGACGCCGACGGCCTTCCACGCGTTGCCCACCGAGGCGATGGTCGCCGCGTCGTAGCCCAGCTGCGCCGCCGCCTGCTCCGTGGCCGTCTTCGCGGCCTCGAAGTTGGACGAGGGCAGGAGCAGGTCCCTGTTGGCCCTGTAGAAGATCTGGCCGGCCTTCTCGATGCCGATGCCCGCGACGACCTGCGTCGTCTTGGCGCGCGGGTGCGTGCCACCCTGCGACAGCAGGTAGAACGCCAGGTTGGAGATACCGGAGCTGTAGTGCACGTCCACGCCCGACGCGTAGTCCGGGTAGTAGTCCAGCGAGGACCCGTCCTTCACCGGGTCGTTCATGTAGCGGAGCGCGTCGTTCGGGATGCTCGGCGTCCACACGTCGTCGCCCACCAGCCAGTGGCGGGGAGACACAGGACCGGAGCCGTCGCCGTACCACTCGCAGACCGCGCCGAAGATGTCCGACAGGGACTCGTTCAGACCGCCGGACTCACCCGAGTAGATGAGGTCCGACTCGTTCTCCGTCACGGCGTGCGTCAGCTCGTGCGCCGTCACGTCCAGCGAGTTGGCCAGGTTCGAGGCATTCACGCCGTCGCCATCGCCGTACACCATCTGGGTGCCGTTCCAGAAGGCGTTCACGTAGTTGTTGCTGTAGTGCACCGAGCTGATGAGCACGCCGCCCGCGTTGTCGAGCGAGTCGCGGCCGAACAGCGAGCTGTAGCAGTTGTAGACGGTGCCCAGGTGGTCGTAGTTGGTGTTGACCACCGCGTCGGCCACGGGAGCCCCGCCCTCGGTGCGGGCTACGGGGCCGGGCAGCGAGGTACCGTGGTTGAGGTTGTGCAGGCGGCGGTTGAGCGCGTGCTTGATGGTCGGGATGCGAACCTGGACGTCACCCTTCTGCGCGTCGACCAGGATGATGTCGCGCACCGGGGTGGTGTCCGGCTGCTCACCGGTCTGCATGAGCTTGTACATCAGGCGCAGCTCGTCGCCGTCACGGAAGTACACCAGCTCCGTGTCGGGGCTGGTGACGGAGCCCGCGAGCGTCTCGCGGTCCGCGGCCGCCGCGGCCACCGCCGCCTCGGCGGAGATGGAGGCCTTGTCCGCCGCCTTCAGGTCGCTGCGAACGTTGGTGTTCGCCGCGAAGACCTTGCCGTCGCGCGCGTGCAGCCGCAGCTCGCCGCCGTACACCGGCAGGCCCTGGCGGGAGACCGCGTAGCGGTAGTGCACGTCGCCCTGCGGGTCCTTGTACGCCTTGGTGAACTTGAGGTCCGCCGGGTCCAGCTTCAGCAGCGGGGCCACCGTGGCGACCACCGCCGCCAGCTGCGGCGCCTGCAGCGACTCCGCGGCCACCGAGTCGATGACGGGCAGCGTGCCCAGGTCCCCACCGATGAAGCTGGCGGCGCCGGACGCGTCCCTCTCGATGACGTTGATGCCATTCTCCAACTGCTGACTGCGGCTGCCGGACTCCGGAGCCTGCGCGTCCGCCGCCGGAGCGGCCTCGTTGCACGCTCCAACGAGGAAGGACAGCGCCGCGACTCCGAGCGCTCCACGTACTCGCTTCTGCACCATGTAACCCCCTGAGGAAAAACCGACCTGGATGGGTACGGCCGGAATCAGAGTCTCACGCGAATTACGGGTCCATCAAGTACCTACGAGATTTTACGGTATTACTGAACTTCCTACCTACCCGTGTGGATGTGGACCCGAGCGGGCCCGAGCGGTGTCCACGGGTGAGCAGGGAGTGCTCTCGGAGCGACACGGGGCGCCCGGCGTGAGCAGACTTGTCCCTCCCTTCCACCCGGGGCCCTTCATGCGTCAGCGATTGCTGTTGCTGCTGAGTGTCGTCTGGGGTGCCGACGTGTGGGCCCAGGTGCCGGAGCCTCTCGCGGAGCCACGGCCCGCGCCCGTGCGGGGCTGGGTGCCGGCCTACGACGCGCACATCCGGGCGGAGGCGGCGAAGGTGCCGGCGCTGCGGACGCTGCCCGCGGAGAAGATGGCGGACTTCTGCCCGAGGTGGGCGGAGCTGGCACCCGACGCGCGCCTCCAGTTCTACGCGGATCTGCTGTTCGCCATCTCCGGACCGGAGTCCGGGTGGGACCGGCGGGTGATGTTCAACGAGACGGGCATCATCGACCGGGCCACGCGGCGGCAGGCCATGGACCCGGTGACGCGGCGGCCCATCCTCAGCGAGGGGCTGCTCCAGCTCTCCTACGCGGACATGGACGGCTATCCCCCGGCGGAGGGGCTGGGCTGCCGGTTCGACTGGGAGGCGGACCGGGCGGCCTTCGCGCTGGACCTGGCGGCGGGCGCGGGGGCCCGCACCTTCCACTCCGGCCACCCCGAGCGCTCGCTGCTGAATCCGTACGCGCAGCTGACGTGTGGGGTGCACGTCCTCCACACGTTGGTGCGGCGCTTCCCCCAGGACGACTTCCGCGCGGCCGCGGGCCGGTACTGGTCGACGATGCGCCCGAAGAAGAAATCCCACGTGCAGGTGGTGGCGGCGCTCCAGGCGCGCGAGAGCGCCTGCTTCCAGCGGGCACCGGCGGCATGGAGCGTGCTGGCCGCGCTGCTCGAGTCCTGGGCCGGCTGGCCCCCCGGCCCCGCGGCGCACGGCCTCGTCACGGGCTCGCGCGCCGAGCAGGAGCCCGGCCCGGAACGTCAGGCCCACGCGCCAGCGATGAGCCCTCCCTGAGCGCCCGGCCCCTGGGGGGTGCAGCCGCGCGGAGGTGTGCAGCCTTCGGGTCCAGCAGCCTGACGGCGGCTTCCCGCCGAAGTCGCCCTGCCTACGCGCTCGCGGCGCGGACGAGCCGCAGCACCACGGCGAAGTGGAGCCCGGCGCCCACCAGCGTGAGCGCGTGGAAGAGCTCGTGGTACCCGAACACGCCGGGCCGCAGGTCCGGCCGCTTCAGCGCATACGCGATGGCGCCCGTGGTGTAGGCCACCCCGCCCGCCAGGATGAGGGAGAGCTCGGTGACGCCGAGCGCCCGGCGTGCATCCTCGAGGTACGGCACCAGCGTCCAGCCGACGGCGACGGCGAGCGCCGCCGTGAGGACCTTCGGCGCCCCCACCCAGAACAGCGACTGGAGGACGCCAACGAGCGCGCCGCACCAGATGGCGAGCAGCAGGCTGTCACCGGCGGCGCCGGAGACGCCGAGCAGCGCGACGGGCGTATAGGTGCCCGCGATGAGGATGAAGATGGACGCATGGTCCATGCGCCGCATCCACGCCCGCCCCCGGGGGACCAGTCCACCCGGTGGTACGTCGCGCTCACCGAGAACAGCACCACCAGGCTGATGGCATACAGCGCGGCAGCGGCAGCGGCCCGGGGCGTGGGCGCCATCGACACGAGCACCCCACCCGCCCCGAGCGCGCTCGCGGCGGCGAACTGGTGCAGCACCCCTCGGAGCTTCGGCTTCTCAGCGGCCCGGGCGTTCAGGACGAAGCCTGCGCTTCGGCGGCCGACTCCGACGGCGGGCGAGGAATGAGGTAGTCACGTTGGATGGTGGCGAGGCCCAGCTTCTCGAGGAGCACGCAGGCACCATAGCCGAGGTCGACCTCATGGCGGCGGTAGGAGAAGGACGCCGACCCCGGATAGCGGTGGTGGTTGTTCTGGAAGCCCTCGCCGAGGATGAGCCACGCGGCCAGGTGGTTGTTGCGCGAGTTGTCCGACGTGTCGAAGTTGCGCCCGCCCACCGCGTGCCCGAGCGAGTTGACGATGCCGCCCTGCACCGGGTGGCTCATCATCCCGAAGAACCACGCGGCGCCCAGCAGCCACCCGATGCCGAAACCCAGCGCCAGTCCCACGGCGCCGTGCAGCACGTACGGCAGGTACCAGCGCCCGGTGCGGTTCAGCGCGTTGAGCGGGAAGTCGAGGTCCCTCGCATAGCGCGTGTACCCGGGCTCCTCGCGCAAGAGCCCCACGATGACGCGCTTGTAGTTGCGCAACTGCTCCATCCCGATGCCGAGAATGCCCACGTTGACCGGCGAGTGCGGGTCCAACGGCGTGTCGGAGTGCTCGTGGTGGAGCCGGTGCATCACCACCCATGCCTTCGGGTCCAGGCCGGTGAGCCAGTTGCCTCCGGTGATGAGCACCCTGCGCAGCGCCGGGTGCAGGCGCACCGCCTTGTGCGCCAGGCCCCGGTGGTAACCCACCGAAATCGTGAGGAGGTTGAGCAGATACGCGGCCAGGAAGACGGCTCCGCAGAGGGCGAGGTACATGGAAGACTCCAGCTCGGCCGGTGGGTTACCGGCCAGTAGGTTCCGTTCGAGTAAGTTACCCATGAGTAGGTTAGAGGTCAACGTGGTGGCGAAGAAAAAGCGACTGTCGGGTGCCGACCGCCGGGTCCAGCTGATGGAGGTCGGCCGGGGGGTCTTCGCCTCGCACGGCTACGAGGCAACCTCGATTGAGGAGGTGGCCCAGCAGGCGGGCGTGTCCAAGCCCATCGTCTACGAGCACTTCGGCGCGAAGGAGGGGCTGTACGCGGCCATCGTGGACCGGGAGATGGACGACCTGGTGGCGCGCATGTCGGAGAGCATTTCCCAGGGCACGCCGCGCGAGCGCTTCGAGGCGGCGGTGCTGGCCTTCATGACGTACGCGAAGGAGGAGCCCGCGGGCTTCGCGGTGCTGACGCGCGACTCGCCCATGGCCACCGCGCGGCGCGGCCTGACGCGCGTCATCGACGACCTGGCGCAGCGGGTGGGCGACATCTTCCGCAGCGAGTTCGAGCGCGCCGGCTACAACCCCAAGGTGGCCCCCATCTACGCCAACGCGCTGGTGGGCATGGTGACGCAGGTGGGCCAGTGGTGGGCCGCGGAGGGGAAGTCCTTCTCCATCGACCACGTGTCCCGCCATGTCGCGGCGCTCGGGTGGATGGGGCTGCGCCACCTGCCCCGCGAGCCGGACTCCCCCGGGACGCGGCAGGGCGCGAAGAAGCGCGGCTAGCCTTCCTGGATGACGGACAGCACGTTGCCGGCGGGGTCCTTGAACCACGCAATCAGCGGGCCGCCGCCGTGGAAGATGCCCTTCGCGTCGGTGTCCTTCTCGAACTTCGGGTAGCGCTCGAAGCGCACGCCGCGCGCGGAGAGCTGGTCCACGGCCTTCTCCACGTCCGGCACCGGGAAGTTGAGGATGGTGAAGGTGGCGGGGACGTGGTCGTCCTTGGGGTAGGCCAGCACGTCCCGGCCTCCGGCGAGGTGCAGGAACAGGATGCCGTCCTCCACCGACACCTTCAGGCCCAGCGTCTGCTCGTAGAACTTCCGGGCCGCCGGTACGTCACTCACCGAGAAACCGCTGAACGCCTGGGTGTTCCCGAACATCCACGCCTCCTCTCCTGGTCAGCCCCTCGAGGCCATCGTGGGGGTCCCCGGGCGCGCACGCAGCGGGGAGCGTGCCGTGCGCCCGGTCCCCGGCCGGCCGGGCAGACCCGGGGCGCGCGTCAGTGGAGGGTCCGCGGGATGACGCCGGCGATGGACTCACCGTCCCCCGGGTCGAGCACGCGAACCTCCGAGGCGATGTGGAGGCCTCCGGCGATGAAGTAGCCGATGCGAATCTGGGCGTTGTCCGTCAACCGGCCCTCCTCCGTGACGTCCGTCCAGGTGTAGCGGGCACGGTCGTCGATGCGCACCGTGACGTCCTCTCCGGCGGCCAGGTCGTGAATCGTCAGGTGGTCCGGGCCGGCGTCCACGACCCTGCCGGTCACCATCCGCTCCACGTTGGCCTGGTTCTCACTCCAGCTCTCCATCACCATGGCGCTCTCCCGGCCGGTGACTGCTCCCGCGAGGCCCGCCCGGCGAACGAGCCCGAGGCCCTCCGCCCGGCGACGCGAGACGCGCCAACCCGTCCTGCCCTCAAGCTGCGCCCGGCGCGAGCCCGGCACCACACAGGGCCAGGGCCCCTGCTCCGCCGCCATCCGGTGGGGCAGTGGCCCGCAGCGCACGGCTAGTGGCGCGAGCCTCCCGCGGCGGCGGCGGGCTCCGAGTCCACCAGCGGCCCTCCGTCCGTCAGCGCGGCGTCCACGGTGGCCATCAGCACCTCCGGACGGACGGGCTTCTCCAGCACGCGGTTGGTCACCGACTCCATGAACGCGCGCGACTCCGCGGTGTAGGCGCCGCCGGAGATGAACACCACGCGCTCGGCCTGGTCCGGCGCCGTGGCGCACAGGCGGCGGAAGACGGTGGCGCCGTCCGTCTCCGGCATCTGCAAGTCACACAGGATGACGTCGAAGCGGTGCCCCGCGGCCACCAGCGCCAGCGCCTCGCTGCCGCGCGTGGTGGTGACGATGTCGTGGTAGGGCTCCAGCAACAGGCGCATGGACTGCGCCAGCCTGGGCTCGTCGTCCACCACGAGCACCCGCCCGCGGCGGCTCCGGGACGTGGGCAGCGCGGCCGCCGCCGCGGAGCGCGAGGAGGGCGTGCTGACCTGCACCGGCGCGGCCGGCAGCAGCACGCTGAAGACGGAGCCCCGGCCCGGCTCGCTGCGGACTTCCAGCTCTCCCCCGTGCGCGCGGACCACCTGCTGGCAGATGGCGAGCCCCAGGCCCGTGCCCTCGCCGGTGGGCTTGGTGGTGAAGAAGGGCTCGAAGATGCGGGGCAGCACGTGGGCGGGGATGCCGGCGCCGGTGTCCATGACGTCCACCCGCGCCCGGCCCGTCGCGTCCGTGCTGGTGCGCACGCGCACCTCGTTCAGCGTGGGGCTGCCCTCGGCGATGGCCTGCATGGCATTCACCAGCAGGTTGAGCAGCACCTGCCCCAGCCGCGCCTCGCTGCCGAGCACGCGCGGCACCGGGCCGAACTCCTCCACCACCCGGGCGCGGTGGCGCAGCGCATGGCTGACGATGCGCACCGCCGGAGGCACCAGCGCGTTGAGGTCCACCAGCCCACGCTCCTGGTCTCCCTGGCGGCTGAACACCTGCAGGTCCCTCACGATGAGGCGGATGCGCTCCGCCCCCTCCAGCGCGCCCCGCACTCCGGACAGCGCATCCCGCGTCGCGGGCAGGCCGCCCTCGGAGAGGCTGCGCGCGGCGGCCTCCAGGTTGAGCACCAGGTAGGCCAGCGGGTTGTTGATTTCGTGCCCCACCCCGGCCGCGAGCGTGCCCACCGCGGCCACGCGCTCGGCGGCGACGAGGCGCGCCTGCAGCTCCTTGGTGGCGGTGATGTCGCGGTGGGTGGCCACGAAGTGGGTGATGTCCTCGCCGGTGGCGCGCACCGGGGACAGCAGCACCTCGGAGCGCAGCAGGCTGCCGTCCTTGCGCATCACGGGGACTTCCGCGCACAGGGGCTCGCCCGCGAGCAGGGCCCCTCTCACGCGCCGGGTCAGCTCCGGCTCCTGCTCGCCATAGACGAAGCACGGGTCCTTGCCCACGAGGTCCTCCCGACGGTGGCCCATCAGCGCGCACAGGGCCTCGTTGACGAACACGGTGCGCAGCAGGCCCGGGGCGCGCACCTCCGCGATGAGGACGCCCTCGTGCACGCCGTGCACGGTGGTGGCCAGAAGCTGGAGCTGCTCCACGGCGCGCTTGCGCTCGTCGCTCGCCGCCGCCACCAGCAGCCCGGTGACGGAGGTGACGGCGACGAAGAGCTGGAGCACCAGCAGGTCCTCCGTGATGTGGCCGGAGGAGAAGGGCCCCTGCCCGCTCGCGGTGCCGACGGTGGCGGCCGTGGCGATGAACAACGTGGCGGTGGCCGCGCCGCCCGCGCCGAAGCGCAGCGCCGCCCAGGCCGACATGGGGAAGAGGAGGAAGGCCGCGACGTGCTTCGCGCTCAAGCCCACGTCGGAGACCATGAAGATGGCCGCGCCCAGCGCGGTGGTGAGCGCCGCCAGCAGCAGCGCCTCGCCCCACTTGCGCGGGCGCCTCAGCCGCCCCAGCGCCAGCAGCGGCGGCGCCATCACCAGCACCCCCATCATGTCCCCCACCCACCACACCCAGATGGCGCGGGCCAGCTCCGCGCGCGGCAGCAGCTGTCCCAGCAACAGGCTCAGCGAGCCGAGGGTGGCGCTGACCGTGGTGCAGGCCGCGCCCGCTCCCGCGCACAGCGCCACGACGTCCCGGATGCGCCCCAGGCGGGCGTCGAACCCCACCCGCCGCAAGAGCAGCGCGCCCAGCACCGCCGCCAGCGTGGCGGCCAGGGCCACCCCCAGGCTCGACGGCAGGGGGCTCGGGGTCAGCCCGTAGTTGACGCACAGGGCCCCGAGGAAGACAGCGGGCCAGCGAGAGGGGCCGAGCAGCACCAGCCCCGCCAGGGCCACCCCGGCCGGGGGCCAGACGGGGCTGACGTTGGTGCCCACCGTGGCCACCAGGAGGCCCAGGCTCCCGCCCACGAAATACACGAGTGCCAGCGCCAGCACCTCCAGGAGGTACCTGACGTTGACCGCGCGAACGCTGGCTCGGAGCAGCCCGAAGATGACCCAATCCCCCCAGGTACCGTCCGCCGACCCGACGCGTACCTACGGCCGCCATGCTAACCGGGTCCGGCCGCGCATTGCACCTGCCGCCCGGGGAGCAGGCAGGCAAGCGTCCAGGAGCCGATAGCCGGCCCATGCAATGGGTTGGCGCCCCTTGCGTAGAAGGAGGCAAGGAGGTTCAACGAAACGATGTCGCGTCCCGGAATCGCCGCCCTGCTGTCCTTCCTCATCCCCGGCGTGGGCCAGATCTACAACGGGGACATCCTCCGCGGAGTCTTCTGGCTCATCATCACCCCGGGCTTCTGGATCGGCACCGGTGGGTGCCTGGGCTGGGTGTGCCACATCATCGCGGCCGCCACGGCGCACAGCCGGGCGGAGAACCAGCTGAAATACCGCGTCACAGTGGTGTAACGACGCTTCCCGCTGAAGAAACCTGGAGCCCGGTGCCCTGGGGACTGCTGACCCCGGCACCGGGCTCCGTGTGTCTCGTCCCGACGCGCTACTGGAAGAACGCGTCCGGGAAGGCGTTCGTCGGCTCGGTGTCGACGAACTCCCGGTTGTCCACCTCCACCGGCGTGCCGGTGGCCGTCGTCTGGTTCTCGATGAGGTCCTTCACGAAGGCGGTGAACTCGGTGCCCGCGTCGGTGCCGGCATCGGTGCCCGCGTCCACGCCCGCGTCCGGGCGGGGGACTGGAGGGTCGTCGTCGTCACTGCATCCGGTGTAGGCCAGGGCCGACCCCAGGGTCAGGATGCAGGCCAGTGCTCTGAACTTGCCCATGGCCTCAGGTCCCGTCGCCGTGAGCGCCCGCGTTGGGCGTGCGCAGGTAGGGGAAGGTCGTGTCGAACTGCGACGCGTCCTGGAGCACGGCGTCGTGGAACGGGATGTTGCGCGACGGCGCCTGCGTGTCGTTGGCCAGCAGGTAGCCCATGGACACGCGCAGCTCGATGTCCACCACGTCGTCACCGGGGCGGCGACCGTTGGGGAAGCCCGCCGGGTCGCAGCCGGCGAGGGTGGTGTCGAGCGCACCGTCCTTGAAGCAGCCCGCGGCGCCCAGGTTGTTCTGGCTCGCGCTGGCCGTCACCGGCAGCTCGACGTTGAGGCGCTGCATCTCCGCGGTGGAGCCGTTGGCATTCACGCCCGTCACGCCGGTGAGGAAGGCCGCCACCAGGTCCGCACGGGGGAACACGGTGGGCGCCCTCACGCCGGCGGTGGTGAAGAGCACCTCCAGCAGCGCGGGCAGCGTGGGGTGGGTGACGTAGTCGGCGAACTGGGCGTCGTCCTTGGGCTCGCTGGCGTTGAAGCGGTTCTTGTCCTTGAGGCCGATGACGACTTCGTTGACCAGCGGCATGCCCAGGCGGCTGACCTGCGCCCACGCGCCGCCCTCACGGGCCGGCATGGTGAAGGTGGCCTTCGGGTTGATGGCGCGCGCCTGGCGCACGCTCGCCGAGGTCCACCCGCCGATGACGGGCTGCGCCGCCGTCCTCAGGCAGGAGATGGGGACCTCCAGCGCCAGCGTGGTGATGTTCTTGTCGTCCAGCGGGTTGGGCACCGCGTTGCGGTTGGCGGCGTCGGCGATGACGGAGGCCGGCGCATTCACCAGGTCGAAGATGGGGCCCAGGTTGACCGCGAAGGACTCCTTGCGCTGCCCCACGAACAGCTTCGCCTGGCCGGTGCAGCCGGGGATGTTCACGGAGTAGATGTGCTGGCCCGCGTAGGCGGCGTAGGCGTTGGCGTCACCGAACGTCTTCGTGCCGATGTAGTCCGTCGGCTTGAGGAAGGTGGCGCTGCCGCCGCTGGCGTTCGTCACGTCCGCGGCGGTGCCCGTGCGGCGGTTGCCCCGGACGACCTTCAGGGTGAAGGACTCCTGGACGTTGAGCTTGCTGCGGTCCGCCGCGGTGATGGGCCCCACGTTGACGAGCGGCACCGCCACGTTCTTCTGGTTGGCCCCCGTGCCAATGGGCAGGGTGACGCCGTTGCCGTTGGCGGCCAGGGTGTTGGTGAAGCGGAACTGGAAGGTGATGTCCTCGACGGCGTCACCGGTGTTGTCGACGTGGATTTCGTACAGCGCATCCGGGTCCAGCGAGAAGTAGTTGGGACCGCCGTACGCATCCTGCAGGGGCAGGTAGTTGGCAATCAGCGTGACGTAGGCATCCCGACCCGACTCGTAGCTGCGGAACATGTAGAAGTCGGTGGCGTCGACCTTGGGCATCTCCGTGATGAAGGGAGCTTCCCGGTGGCTGGACGCCAGGGCGCCGGTGGCACCCAGTGCGGTCGCGACGGTCAATGCCGCCGCGAGCTTCTTGGCTCTCATTCGCTTCTCCTGTTGAGGTGTGGAGGGACTGCTGTTGCACCAGGGCGCGCGACCGACGCTGCCTGCACACCCGGCTACGACTCCTTACGGACGCGCTCCCTGCGTGGATGCGTGAAGCGCGGGCCTGCGCGCCAGCGTGCTGGAGCGCGCAGCCGGTGTCAGGTGAAGGACATGCCCATGCCGAACGCGCGCTCGGCGAACCAGACACACGCCACCAGGGCAATGGCAGCCGAGCCTCCGACGAGCAGCGCCCGGCGGTAGAGCACCGAGCCGCGCAGGGTGAAGGCCAGCGGGAGGAAGGCGGCCACGCACGCGAGCTGGCCCAGCTCCACGCCCACGTTGAAGCCCAGCAGCGTGACGGCGAGGCTGCCGCCCGGCAGTTCCAGGTCGGCCAGCGTGGACGCGAAGCCGAAGCCGTGCAGCAGACCCAGCGCGAGCGCCGCCACCCAGCGCGTGCCGCGCACCACGGGGAAGACGTTGTTGAGCGCGGCGGCGATGACGCTCGCGGCGATGGCGGACTCGACGAAGCGCGAGGGCAGCGACACGAAGCCGAGCACGGCGGCGCTCAATGTGAGCGAGTGGGCCACCGTGAAGGCGGACACCACCTTCACGACGTCCTTCACCGCCGGGCCGAAGGCCCGCACCGGCACCCAACGCCCGTCCGCCTCGCGGCGCAGCACCGACGGCAGCAGCAGGGCGAAGAGGAAGAGCAGGTGGTCCAGTCCCGCGAAGATGTGCTTCACGCCCTCCACCACCATGCCCCCGAAGCGGCGCCAGGGGGACAGGCCCTCCAGCGACACGCGGGCCGTGTGATTCGAGGCGGAGAGGACCAGCGTCTCGCTCGCGCTCCCGTTGGCGACGCGGACGATGCCGCGGTGCTGCGGGTCCCGGTCGAACAGCAGCGAGTAGTCCACGTCCAGCGCCGTGGGGGCCGCCGGGCAGCGTGCGGCGAAGTCCAGCACCGCGTAGGCACCGTCCGAGTGGCGCACCACGCGCGCGGCGCTCCCCGGCTCCAGCGTGCACGGGGTGCCGTCCGCGCCCAGCGACAGGCGCGCGAGCACATAGCCAGCGACGTCCGACTGGCGCGCGCGCAATTCGCCCCACGTAATCGCGCCGTCCCCTTCCGCGTCCAGGGTGAGGACCTCGTCCAAATCCTTCAGCGCGACGTCCCAGCGGCCGGTAAAGCCACTCCCGTCGCGCGTCAGATGCAGGTAGCTGTCGCTCGGTTTGTGAGCCAGCGCGGCCAGCGGGGCGAGCAGCAGCAACAGCGTGACAAGGCGGCTCAAGGCAGGCTCCCACGCACGCGCTCGGCGAGCGCCACCAGTCCAGGGTCTTCGCAGCCGGCGGCCTGGAGGAACTCCACGGCGGGCGCCGCGGCCTCCGGCTTCCCGGCGGCGAGCGCGGTCTCCAGCAGGAGCCGCACGTCCCACGGCTCGCGCTGCACGTCCCACGAAGCCCGCGCGAGCGTGAGGGCCCTGTCCGGCGCCTTCTCCACGTGGAGCGCGAAGCGGGCCTCCTCGCGCGCGTGCAGGCCGTCTCCGCGCAGGTGGCTGGCCGCGTAGCGCTCGGACAGCTCGGCGGCGAGCGTCGCGGCTTCCGCCGAGCCGAGCGCCGTCTCCGCGAGCACGAGGCGCAACAACTGGTTGTCGTCCTCGGTGTGCCCGCGCACCAGGGTGGCGGCCTCGCGCGGGCGCCCCGCGTCCAGCAGCAGGTCCGCGTAGGCGGCGCGCGTGTACGCGTCACCGGGGTCCAGCGCGAGCGTCCGGAGGAAGAGCTTCTCCGCGCGCGCCGTGTCGCCCGCGCGAGCGGCGGCCTCGGCCAGCGTGGAGAGCGCCCACGCTTCCGCCTCCGGGCCCGGTGTCCCCCGGGCCATCGCGTCGGTGAGCAGCGCATAGGCCTGGCGCGAGCGGCCGGCGAGGCTCTTCACCTGGGCCTCGCACACGGCGGCCGTCAGCGGCCCGGCGAGGCCAGCGAGCGGCGCGCAGCTCCTGGCCGCCTCGGCGTGTTCGCCCCGCACACCCAGCACCACCGCGCGCGTCAGCCACGCCTGCGCGTTGCGCGGGTCCTCCCGCACGGCCGCGTCGAGGTCCGCGAGCGCGGCGGGAAACTCATGTCGACTCTGGAGGATGGTGGCACGCAACAGCCGCACGCCGGGCGGAGGGCTGGCCGCGTCCCACCAGGGCGCGAGCGCCGCCTGGGCCCGGCCGAGGTAGCGCGGGTCTCCCCGCATCCGGCTCTCCTCGATGTCGAGCCTCGCCAGCCGCAGCGCCAGGTCGAGCTGCTCGGGCCGGCCGGCCAGGGCGCGCCGCAGCGCAGCACGCTCCCGGGCGCGGGCATCTCCCGCGGTGGCGGGCACCTGCTCCAGCACCACGCCGTCCGACGCGGGCGTGAAGGGTACACGCTCGACGGCGGGAGGATTGCTTCCGCACCGCAGGGACAGCACGGCGGCCACACCGACTGCGAGGTGGGTGGCGAAGCGGAAGCGGGGCATGTGGGCTCGCATCGGTGAGAGCCTTACGCAGCCCGCACCCGGGTGGATTTCCTGAGACGGACCCATGGGCCCACCGACACCAGCCACCCGACACGCGGAACGTCCTCCTGACTCGTTTCCGACACTGGCGTTGGCCGGACGGACCCTCCCTTTCCGGGTGGGAGATCCACCCGGGCCCGCCTCGCTCACTACCTCCCGATGACGTCGTGCGCGGCCCCGCCATCACCACCCGAGTCGATGAGCCAGCCCAGGTCCTTCCATGGCCACGGCAATTTCCACCTCGTGCTCGTCCGCACCCTGAAGGAGTCCTCATGCCCATGAGCGCACCCTCGCTTCAGGAGCGCGCGGCCCGGCTTCATGCATCTCAGTTGCAAGAGGTCCGGCGACGGGTGGATGGGCTGTTCGCGTGGTTGATGGCAGGCCAGTGGGTGTGCGGAGTGGCGGTGGCATCGGTCTTCTCCCCGCTGGCGTGGGAGGGCAAGGCGCGCACGGAGCACGCCCACGTGCACACCGCCGTCCTCCTGGGCGCGGCGCTCAGCGTGCTCCCCCTGGTGCTGGCGCGCTGGCGGCCGGGCTCGGTGCTCGCGCGACAGGGCATGGCGGTGGCGCAGATGCTCTGGTCGGCGCTGCTCATCCACCTCACGGCCGGACGCAGCGAGACGCACTTCCACATCTTCGCGTCGCTGGCCCTGCTCGCCTTCTACAGAGACCCGTGGGTGCTGCTGTCAGCGAGCGCCACCACCATCCTGGACCACTTCGCGCGGGGCGTGCTGTGGCCCCAGTCCGTCTACGGCACGGCGGATTCGGCGGGCTGGCGCTTCCTGGAGCTGGCCTTCTGGGTGCTCGTCACGGACGCCGTGCTGCTCGCGGCGTGCCGCGTCTTCCAGCGCGAGGCCTGGGAGACGGCCGAGCGCCGGGCGGAAGCGGAGCTGGCGCACGAGCAGAAGCTCCAGACGCAGCAGCAGGCGCTGGTGCGCGCCGAGCAGCAACTGCGCGAGTTCCAGCAGCAGTACTCGCGCATCGAGAAGCTGGCCACCATGGGGCAGCTGGCCGCGAGCATCAGCCACGAGCTGCGCAACCCGCTGGCCGCGGCGCGCACCGCGCTGTCCTGCGTCCTGCTGCGGGTGGCCAACCTCCAGGGCACGCTGACGGACTCGCGCATCCTCCATTTCCTCGACGTCACCGAGCGCGAGCTGGCGGTGTGCGCGCGCATCATCTCCGACGTGCTGGACTTCGCGCGCGAGCGGCCGCCCCAGCTCGCGCCCTGCGCGCTGCGCCCGCTGGTGGACGAGGTGTTGGGCGTGGTGCCCCAGCGCGCGGGGGTGCGCCTCGTCAACGAGGTGCCGGAGTCGCTCCCGGTGCCGCGGCTGGACCGCGAGCTGTTCCGCATGGTGCTGGTGAACCTGGTGCAGAACGCCGTGGAGGCGGTGCCCCCGGGCAGCAACGGCACCGTGCGCGTCCACGCCGAGGGCGGCGCGGGCGTGCCCTGGCGCCTGCGCGTGGTGGACGACGGGTCGGGGATTCCCGCCGAGGTGCTGTCGAAAATCTTCGAGCCGCTCTTCACCACGAAGACACAGGGCACGGGGCTGGGGCTCGCCATCGTCTCCGCGCTGGTGCACAAGCACGAGGGCACGCTCACCGTGCACAGCGAGGTGGGCCAGGGGACGGAGTTCCTCATCGAGTTGCCCGCCAGCACGCTCGCGCGCACCGCGTGACCACAGGACACGTCAGCCAAGCCTGCGTATCAGCGGAAGGCATCCACGATGTAGGCCGCCGCAGTGGACCCTTCGAGGATGGCCATGCCGGGTTTCGAGTCGGGACTCTTCCGCATCTGGTCACGGCTGAGGCGGGCCACGGCGCAAATCGGGACCTTGTCGCTGTCCGGTGGATGGGCCTCGTAGTACCGGATGACGACCTGCGGGCCACTCGTCCAGACCTGCCCGTACAGGCGGGTCGTTGCCTCAAGCGTGCCGAAGTCATCCTCGAGGATGCTCTCAATCGGCCCGTCGTAGAGCGTGACACGCCGCGCGTCGAGCTGGTTCGCGTCGAGCTCCACCAACTCCGCATCCCCAACACGCAGCTTCAGATACCGCATGACCTCCAGCGCCTTCGCCGGGCATTCCTGTGGACCTGGCGTGCCGTCCGGGCGAAGTGCCACGCCTCCGGCCGTGGTGCAGCCGGAAGACGTAGCGAGCACGACGATGGAACCGAGCATGAGCGCTTTGGCCGTGGGCATGAGCGTCACTTCTACTGCTGAATCAGAGTGTGATCCATCGCCACCGCCACCTGCAGCACGCCGTCCCCACGGAAGAGCTGAAGAGCCAGGTCCGCGAGTTGCCCCCGTCGGTCTGGAAGGCGCTCTTGTCCACCACGACCGCGATCTTCCCAGACTGACCCGGAACGATCACAGGTGGGTCCATGCGAAGCGCGAAGGGTCGAGCCGAGTAGCTGGTGAAGTCGACGGCCAAGTATGCACCGTCGAGCCTCCAGGGCTCTCCACCATGGGTGTTCTTCAGGGTCACCACCGCGGCCGCCTTACCAGGCCCTTTGAACACTTCAACGATCATGTCCATGTCTTCTGTCTTCGAGCGGAAAACCCTCTTGCGCCGAAACGGTGTCTTCTCCGCTGCCCCATTGGCGAGCAGGGTCGCATAGGCATGATCGACGGAGTTCTCTTCCTTCTTGAATCGCTCATTCTCCTCGCGGAGGCCGCGCTCTCTGTTGAGTGAGTCGTAGAGGGACGAGAGCACCGCGTTGTAGCTGGTGTGGTCCTTGAACACATTGACCTGATAGTCGATCCATCCCCAGTCCTCACGGCTCTTGGGCTTCACCAGGAACGTGAGCTCCGTCCCGTCAACGAGCGTCACGGACAGAGGCAGCGCCTCGCCGTCGTCGAGTTCGCGCAGGGGTTCCAGAACCACCTTCTTGCCACCCACGAGTGGGGGCTCGAAACGCCCCTGCCATGCCATGAACTTCGTCTTCGCCGGATCGACCTCTTTCTCGAACCGGAGCGCAGTCACGACCTGCGCGGAAACGTAGATGGACGGCGCCTCCTGGCCCGGATGTTCCGGCACCTTGAGGGTCCGAATCATGAGCTTCTCCTCCATGTCCCGGGCAAGTGCCGGAGAAACCATCAGGACGAGAAGCAGGCCCCACCTGGAAAGTGTGAGATTGCGCATGGTGCGGCCAACGTAACAGGATGGGTTCAAGGCAGCCAACCTCATGGTGCGGGATTGGACCTGGCCCGGTTCGGCGACGAACTCGAACTTCAGGGTGGAGAAGAAGCTCTCCGCTACGGCGCGAGGCCCCGGTCGACTCCCGGCTTTCCTGGTGCACGGCCAGCACCTCGATGCCGCGGGCCCGGTCGCTCTTCTTGCGCTCGGACTTCTCGGAACGCTTCGCCCAGACGTAGTTGGGCGCGGAGCCGGCCGGTAGGCGCTCGATGGCGCTGCTGGGCGTGGCGACTGCGCTCGGAGGCGCGGCGCTACGGATGCTCACTGGGAGAGACGCGATGAGGGTTCTTCCCTCAGAACTCGTAGCCGCTCACGGTCATGAACGTCTGGCCACTCGCGATCGAGATTGTTGACGTTGCGCCGATCATTTCTCCTGAGTTGAACCGAATGCCCGCCTGAAGTGAGGCGGAGCAAGCGAGATTCTGGTTGGCAGTGCTTGCCTTGGGTCCACAGACAGGTACGACAGCGCGAACGTCGAGGGTCCTGCCCACGACGTCAGTGGTTACCAGGTACGCGGCACCCGACGAGTCATCTGGCGTGATGGCGATGATGTCGGTGACGATGAAGGTCTTTCCGGCAGGCACGACATAGCGAAAGTCTCCCGAGGCCGATTTGGAGATCAGCCCGGCAAATGACCTGACAGAGTTACCGCGGCCAGAGGCCTCCGCCGCCGGACCAGGAGGTCCCTCTGGACCGGACGGGCCCGCCGGGCCCGTGTCTCCTTTGAGCCCCTGAGCGCCCTGAGGACCGGACGGACCTTGAGGTCCCTGCGGCCCCTGAGCTCCCGAGGGCCCGGTTGACCCCGCGACGCCAGTCGCACCAGGAGCTCCAGTCGGGCCTTGGGGCCCCGAAGGACCTTGAGGACCAGGGGGCCCGACGTCTCCCTTCGGACCTGCCGGACCTCCCGTGCCAATGCTGACGTTGAATCGGTCGTAGCCGCTCGCAGCGGGGTCCAACGCCGTCACCGTCAGGAGGTAGGTGCCGGGCAGCGCGGCGACGGGCGCGGGGAGGTGCGCCACAACCGCCGTCGAGCTGTGACTCTGGATGATGAGTCCCATACCAGCGAGGCTGACGGCGGGTGCTGCGTCGCCGAAGTTCGAGCCGAAGATGGAGAGCTGCTGGGCCTCCAAGTCGACGCTGACACTGGTGATGACGAGGGGAGGGGTTTGCGCGCTGCTGCTGAGCGGTAGCGTAGCAAAGGCGGCAATGAGGCAAAGCAATGCCATTCGTTGTGGGCGAAGCATGACACCTCTGTATGGGTGAGGGACAGCCTTTGCCAGCTTAGGAGCCCGCTCTCAGCAGCAGCAACCAGGTTGCGCCAAGCCGGACGTCGCGGACGGACGCTGTCGCCACACGGTGGGTGCCCTTGCCGTGTGCATCGGGGAGGCGGCCTCTCCGTGGTTCTGAGCCGCACCCGGGGGTGACGTCAGGCGCGCGTCGTGCCCTGGGCCCCGCGACGGCGACAGGGCATCTCCTGCGTCACGCGCCAGGTGGCGCCGCCGTCTTTCGAGAGGAGGCCGCGCCAGAGGAAGGAGTCCTCGGTGATGGCGGTGAACATCCAGCGCAGCAGGTGGCCCTCCGGGTCCGGCCCCTCGATGTGGATTTCCCCGCCCACGGGCCTGCCAGTCAGGACGGCGAGGAACCCCGTGGTGGCGCCGAGCCACACGACGCGCCAGTGGTCCGCCTTCGCGTCGTAGTGGCGCAGCGTGGTGCCGATGCGCCGCTCGCCCACGGCCGCGCTCAGGCCCGCCTCGGCATTGGGGTAGATGAGCACGTCCTGGATGGCGCGCCCGTCGAGCGCCCACGAGAAGGACCACTCCCCGGGCTGGCGGAAGACTTCCTTCCCGTCCTCGCCGTAGAACACCACCTCCGCGTCCCAGGCTCCGACGAAGCGGCCGAACAGCATCAACTTGTCCGCGTGTACGGCCAGGGGCCCTTCCGCGCGCAGCAGTGCCAGTGCCCGCTCGGAGAGCGGGGTCGCGTGACTCGACATGGTGACTCCCTCCAGAGTTGAAGCGGCTCAGCCCTTCGTCGTGGCGACGCGCTCCCAGCCGGGCGGATAATTCAGGACGAGGCCCAGCTCGTCCGTGTCCACCTCGGCCACGAAGCTTCCGCCGTTGCTCTCGTACCGGTAGCGCGATGGCGTCAGCCGTGTGTACCGCTGAGGCAGTGTCACCAGGGACAGGTCCGGCATGCGGACCCACGCGGCCGTGACGTCAGCCCCCTGCCCCACCTCCAGCGCGAGCCGGCGGATGGGCAGCGTGTTCGTCGAGGGCGTGAAGGCGAGGTCGATGTCCGAGCACCCACGGAATTGAGGCACCTCCTCCGCGCCCCGCCACCAGCGTTGCTGCGCATCGACGCGAAGGGAGAGGGACTGCTCCACGCCTCCACGCCGCAGCAGGATGCGCGCCTCGCGCGTCAGCCACTGCTTGTCACAGTGGAGGGTGTAGTCCGCCGCGTACGGCAGGCCGTCCTCCGCGAGCACCACCGAGC
This sequence comes from Pyxidicoccus sp. MSG2, assembly GCF_026626705.1. Lineage (NCBI taxonomy): Bacteria > Pseudomonadati > Myxococcota > Myxococcia > Myxococcales > Myxococcaceae > Pyxidicoccus > Pyxidicoccus sp. MSG2. The sequence goes on along the minus strand of NZ_JAPNKC010000001.1, from coordinate 6,436,203 downwards.
CGGTCAGCGTCCAGCCGTCGGCGGACTCCCGCAGCTCGAAGTACTCGCTCCCTGGCTGCTCCATCCGATGCCAGATGAGCGCGCGGAGACACCGCGACGCGGGAGCCGTGCCAGGGGTCGACTCGGTGCGCTGGGAAGTCATGCGCGAGATGGTAGGGCGGGCCGCGCGCGCCGTCTTACACGTCCTTGCTCCCGGCGTTGCCTGGCGCACGCTCGCGGCGCTCGTCCGGAGTCCACGCTCGCCGCGCTTGTCCGGAGCCCGGGCGGCTTGCCATGGTGGCGGCATGCCGCGCCTGCACGCCTCGCCCCTGCTCCGCGAATCGGACCTCCAGCTCATCCGCGTGACGTGTGATGGCCACGACGCCCCGCGACTGAAGGACGAGTACGCGGCCAGCGAGAGCCTGGTGCTCGCGCTGCACGGCCGCTTCCAGTTCCGCGACGCGAGGACACGCACCGTGGTGGGCCCGGGCACCGGCCTGTTCATGCGCGCGAACAACCCCTGTCAAATCAGCCACCCTCACGGCGGAGGCGACGCCTGCCTCTCCGTGCGCGGCCCCTGGGTGCGGCGCTTCGTGGACCCGGCCACCGCGACATTCGCCGTCAGCGCCGAGGCCTACGTGCGCCTCCAGGCCCTGCTGGCCCGCGTCGCCCGCCAGGAGCCCGTGGAGCGCCTCCAGGTGGAGGAAGCGCTGTGCCTGACGGTGTCCCGCTCCGAGCCACGTGCTACCGCGGGCAGCGCGCCCAACGCGCGCGAGCGGAACCTCGCCGGAGCGATTGCCCACGAGGTCTCCCTGCGCTTCGACGAGCGCCTCTCGCTGGAGGAACTGGCGGAAGGCGCGGGCGTGTCCGTCTTCCACGCGTGCCGGGTGTTCCGCCGGGTGATGGGGACGGGCATCCACCAGCACCAGCAGGAGGTCCGGCTGCGGCATGCGCTCGCCCTGCTGCTGGACACGCGGCTGCCGCTGGCCGAGGTGGCGCTGGAGGCCGGCTTCGCCAACCAGGGCCACCTGGGCAATGCCTTCATGCGCCGCTACGGGCGCACCCCGGGCGCCACGCGGAAGGGACGGCTGCCCTTCAACGCCTGAGCCCCGGCTCGGAAGCTCACGGCCGCGCGTCGCGCAGCGCCGCCAGCAATTCCTCCGCGGTGGTGCTCACCGCGCGAGCGCCGTGCGCCTCGAGCTCATGGCTCCGGAAGCCCCAGGTGACGCCCACGCCGTACATGCCCGCCGCGCGCGCCGTGTCCATGTCCACGGAGGTGTCACCCACGAAGCCGCACGCGCCGGGCAACACGCCCAGCTCCGCCGCCAGCGCCAGCGCCGCCGTCGGGTCCGGCTTGCGAGGCATGCCCGGCCGCTCGCCATACACGGCGTCGAAGGCCACTCCCGGCAGCAGCTGTGAGACGAGCCGCTTCACGAAGACGTCCGACTTGTTGCTCAGCACCGCCAGCCGCGCGCCCGTCTCCCCCAGCGCCGTCAGCATCGCGGGGATGCCCGGATAGGGCCGCGTCCGGTCGAGCAGGTGCGCGTCGTAGTACCCGCGCCAGGTGGCCAGCACCGGCGCGTGCATTTCCTCGCGCCCGGCCGGCACCGCCCGGCGCACCAACTCCTTCACGCCCTCACCCACGAAGCGCAGGTAGGCGGCTTCCGGATGCGCAGGCAGGCCGTGGTGGGTGAGGGCATGGTTCATCGCGTCCGCGATGTCCCCCAGCGAGTCCACCAGTGTCCCATCGAGGTCGAAGATGACGGCGCGAAGCTGCATGGGATTGAAGTCTCCAGACAAAACGAAAACGCCCCGGCCGGTGGGCCAGGGCGTCCGGGGCGCGAGGGCCCGCGATTCAGGTGCTGACTACGGCGTGACCTGGGCCGTGGGGCCCGGGGGCGCGTCGCCAGCGACGGTCATCACCGCGAAGTTGATGTTCTGGTAGCCGGCCGTGGCGCAGCTGAACATCACCCGCTTGATGATGGAGTACTCGACGTCCTTGTGGGCCTGGATGTTGATGTCGCCCTTGAAGCCGCCCTCCTCGTCCTTCGCCATGGCGTGGAGGTCCTCGTACTGCTTCTTCATGTCCCGCAGCTTCTCCTCCAGCGCGGGAATGTTGAGGTACTCGTCCTTGGAGAAGTCTTCGACGCGGCCGACGATGGTGCCCGACACGCTGATCTGGTCGTTGGACACCATGACGACAGGGTGCATCTCCACTTCCTTGACGTTGATTGCCTCGGGAAGCTCGATGTCCTTGGTCATCATCAGCACCTCGCCCGTCGCGGAGAAGTTCGCGATGAGGAAGAGCACGATGATGACGAACATGTCGACGAGCGGGGTGATGAGGAGGTCGGCGTAGCCGCTCTTCTTGCCGTGCGCGCCGTGTCCGAACACCTTGGAGTGCTGGAGACGCTTGCCGTACCGCTTGCCTGGGACCTGGATGGCCATGACGTGTCGTTAGCTCCGTGTATGGCTAGCCCATCGCCGCGGACACCGACACCTGGGGCAACCCGGAGCCGATGCACTCGTCGATGATGCGAACCAGGTCCTCGTAGCGGACCTTGTCCTCGGGCTGCAGGGTGATGGCGGTCTGGTCCGGCAGCTGCGCCTTCAGTTCCTTGAAGCGCGCAATCAGCTTGGTCAGGTCCGTCTTGCCCTTGGCATCCTTGGTGAGGGGAATCGGGTCGAAGGCGCTCTGGTCCGCCGTCAGCCGCAGCTCCGTGGGGGTAATCAGCAGGTTGAGCTGGACCGTCTTGGTCTTCTCCTCCTCCTGCTGCTCCTCCGTGGAAGGGCCTCCCGCCTGGGAGACCTGGAGCCGGCCAATCTGGGTCCAGACTGCCGTCATGATGAGGAAGCTGATGGTCACAGCCATCAGGTCGATGAATGCGGTCAGGTTGATGGCGACGTCGAGCGACTTCTTGCCCTTGCCACCTTGACCTGTGTCCATTCCGCCGGCCATGGCGTTTCTCTCCTTCGGCCGCGGCCCCGTGAGGAGCCAGAAAGATTACAAAGGGCGCGCCGTGCGTCCCCGAGGGGACAGGACAGCGCGCCCGGGCACCGGGTTCCCGACCGACTACTCCTCGTCGCGGGCCGCGGGGACGTTCATGTTCTTGAACTTGTCCTTGTTGGCCACGATGAGGTTGAGGACGGAGACGCTGGTCTCGTTGATGTCGTTGATGAGCGACTGCGTGCGGCCCATCAGCACGGAGAAGGCGACCAGGGCGGGGATGGCCGTCACGAGCCCGAAGCCCGTGCAGTTCATGGCTTCCGAGATGCCGTTGGCGAGAATGGTGGCCTTGTCGGCCGGGTTCACGTTGGCCACGGCCTCGAAGCAGGAGATGAGACCGGACACCGTGCCGAGCAGACCGGCGAGCATCGCCGCGTTGCCGAGCATGGCGAGGTAGCCGGTGCGGGCCTCCAGGCGAGGCGTCTCGCGCAGGCTGGCCTCGTCCAGGGCGGCCTGGACCTCGTCGTTGCCCTTGGGAACGTTCATCAGGCCGGCCTTGATGACGTTGGTGAGCGGCGTGGACTTCTGGCCGGCCACGTAGTTGATGGCCTTGTCCAGGTCACCGGCGTAGATGTGCTTCTTCAGGCCGCGCAGGAAGGCTTCCTTGTTGATGGAGGCCTTGCCGAACAGGACGATGCCGCGCTCCACCATGATGGACAGCGCAATCACGAGGCAGACGGCGATGGGGTACATGCCCCACTGACCGGCCTCCCAGCGGCGCGCGATTTCCTCGAAGAGGCTGCGCTCGGGGCCGCCGGTGTTCGCAAGTACGGTCAGATTCGTCAGAAACCCCAGGTTCATCGCTTGATGCCTCCACTAGGCGGCTGGACCCGCCGAGGCGGGTCTTACATGCCTGCCGCCCCCCCGGGCGGATGATCCACCCTCATGGGCGGCAGGAATGGGTGTTGAAAACGGTGTGCCGACTTTAGGAATGCAGAGCAGGGGTGTCAAGGCGGGCCCAGCGACGTTAAGTGCTGAAATCTCACAGGAATTTTGCGCCGGTCCACCCCTTGCCAGCCGGTCTCCCCAGCAGCAGGGCAGGCATTTTCGGGGGTATTCCCAAGCCGAGTCGGATGTGACACGGCGCACGCTTCCGGGCCCCGTGAACGCATGCTAAGCGCGGCGTCATGGCGAGGAAGCGCATTGGCGAGCTGCTCCTGGAGCAGCGGGCGATCAGCGTCGCGCAGCTCGAGGCGGGTCTGGCCGCGCACCGCAAGTCGGGACAGCGATTGGGGGCCGCGCTCATCGCGCAGGGCGTGATTACGGAGGCCACGCTGGCGGGCGCACTGAGCCAGGCGCTGGGGCTGCCCCAGGTGGACCTGGCGGCGATCACCCCGGAGTGGGCGGCGGTGCACCTCCTGCGAGCGCGCTTCTGCGAGCAGCACGATTTGTTCCCCATCGCACTGGAGAGCGTGGGCGGGCGGCGGCAGCTCGTGGTGGCGATGAGTGATCCGCTCAACGTGACGGCGGTGGAGGAAATCGAGTTCACCACCGGCCTGAAGGTGAGCACGCGCGTGGCGGCCCTGTCGGCGGTGCGCAGCGCGATTCTGCGCTACTACCACAAGGTGCCGGTGGCGGTAGCCAACGGGACGGGCACCGCGGCTCCGGCCCCGGCGCCGCGCGCTCCGGTGGCGGCCCGGCCCACTGCAGTGCCGGCGAGGCCCGCGGTGCCGGTGGCGAAGGCGCCGCCTCCTCCCGAGGAGGAGGAGGCAGACGAGGTCATCGTCGGAGAGGAATTGCCGCCGGGAGAGACGACCCAGCGCACGTCCCTGGCGGAGTTGATCCGCGAGCGGGAGGAGCAGCGCAAGCAGCGGCGCGGGCAGGCCCAGGCGGCGAAGCCGAAGCCGAAGCCGGCGGCGAGCGCGGGCGGCGTGCTGGATGACCTGGATTATCTCTTCGGGCAGGCCCGCGAGGACCCGGACCGAATCGAAGAGCTGGAGCGGAAGTTCTGGGCGCTGATGCGGATCATGGCGCGCAAGGGATTGCTGTCGAAGGAGGAGTTCACCCGCGAGCTGGACGACGAGGGCGAGCGCTGACGGGCTGGGGGGGTCATGTCCGAAAACCGCGAGAGCGCTTCAGCCGGACATGAGAAGGGTCTGGCCATGGACCTGCTCGACCACGACGCGTGCTACCGCGTGCTCCAGACCCGTGATGCCCGGTTCGATGGACGCCTGTTCGTCGGGGTGACGTCGACGGGCATCTACTGCCGCCCCATCTGCCCTGCGCGGACGCCGTTCCTCAAGAACTGTACCTTCCATGCCTCGGCCGCCGCCGCGCAGGAGGCGGGCTTCCGGCCGTGCCTGCGCTGCCGGCCGGAGACGGCCCCGGACCTGGCCTCGTGGCGCGGGACGTCCAACACCGTGTCCCGCGCACTGGCCATCATCGCGGACGGCGGACTGGATGGGGGCGAGGCGGGCGTCGACGAAGTGGCCGAGCGCCTGGGGGTGGGCGGGCGCCAGCTTCGCCGGCTGTTCAAGCAGCACCTGGGGGCGTCACCGGTGGCCGTGGCCCAGACGCGGCGGGTGCTCTTCGCCAAGCAGCTCATCCAGGAGACCCGGATGCCGATGGCGGAGGTGGCGCTCGCCGCCGGCTTCGGCAGCGTCCGGCGCTTCAATGAGACATTTCATGACTTGTATCATCGCCCGCCGAGCGAGCTGCGACGCAAGGCTTTGACGGAGCTGCCCGCGGGCTCCGTGGGCGAGGCGGGCGTGACGCTCCGGCTCCGCTACCGCCCGCCGTATGACTGGGCGGCGATGCTGGCCTATCTGGAAGCGCGCGCCATCGACGGCGTCGAGCAGTGGGTGGATGGACGCTACCGGAGGACGGTGGCGCAGGACGGACGGCTCGGCACGGTGGAGGTCCAGCACGAGCCGGCACGGAACAACCTGGTCGTCACGGTGCGCTTCCCGGACGTGCGCTCGCTTCCCGCCATCCTGGCGCGCGTGCGGCGGGTGTTCGACGTGGGCGCGGACATCGAGACCATTGGCGCGCACCTGTCGAGAGACCCGTTCCTGGCGCCGCTGCTGGCGCAGCGCCCGGGCCTGCGCGCGCCGGGTGGGTGGGACGGGTTCGAGCTCGCGATGCGGGCCATCCTGGGACAGCAGGTGACGGTGGTCGCGGCGCGGCAGCTCGCTCAGCGACTGGTGGCCCTGTGCGGAGAGGTCCTGCCCGAGTCCGCGAGCCTCCACGCGGCGCTGTCCCGCGCGTTCCCCTCGCCGGAGCGCGTGGCCTCGGCGAACCTGGGTGCGCTGGGCATGCCGTCGGCGCGGCGGGCGTCGCTCAAGGCGCTGGCGGAGGCGGCGCTGGCGGACCCCCACCTCTTCCGTCCCTTCGGCACGGTGGAGGAGGCGATTGCCCGGCTGCGCTCCATCCGGGGCGTGGGGGAGTGGACGGCGCAGTACATCGCGCTGCGCGCCCTGCGCGAGACGGACGCGTTTCCGGCCAGCGACGTCGCGTTGCTTCGAGGCGCGGCCAACGACGCGGGCGAGCGGCCAACGCCCGAGGATTTGCTGCAACGCGCGGAGCCCTGGAGACCGTGGCGGGCCTATGCCGCGCAACACCTCTGGGCCGCCGATGCGGTGCTGAGCCAGCAGGCCCGGGAGGCCCGTCATGGCTGAGCCCCTGCGCCTGTTCATCGACCGGACCGAGACGCCGATTGGTGAGCTGGTCATCGTCGCCGACCGTGAAGGCCGGCTGCGCGCCCTCGACTGGACGGACTACGAAGCCCGCATGCTCCAGTTGCTGCGCCTGCACTACGGAGAGCGCGGCTTCGAGCTGGTGCCGGAGAAGAACCCCGGGGGCCTCACCGCGACGATGGGCCGCTACTTCGCGGGAGACCTCGGCGTCATCACCGGCCTGCCCGTGGAGACGGGCGGCACGCCCTTCCAGCGGACGGTGTGGGCCGCGCTGCGCGACATCCCGTGTGGTACGACAGTCTCGTACTCCGAGCTCGCGCGCCGCATCGAACGCCCGGCCGCGGTGCGCGCGGTGGGGCACGCGAATGGCTCCAATCCGGTGGGCATCGTCGTGCCCTGCCATCGCGTCGTGGGCGCCAATGGGTCGCTCACCGGCTATGGCGGCGGAATCGAGCGGAAGCGCTGGCTGCTCGCGCACGAGGGCCACGGCGCCCCCCAGTCGCTCCTGCCGTTCGCCCGGTAGCAATCAACGCCGCGATTTCGTGCGTGAAAACGTCGTGCGAACCCGCACGCTGGAATGCATTCCTGTGCCCACTGAAAGGAAGGCCCCATCTCATGACCTCGTCCCAATCGATGAACGCGCAGGTGTTCCGCCAGCTGCACACCGAAGGGTTGCTGCTGCTCACCAATGCCTGGGATGCCGGCAGCGCGCGGCTGATGGAGAGCCTGGGCTCCAAGGCCGTCGCCACGACCAGCGCCGGCGTGGCGTGGGCGCACGGCTACGCGGATGGAGACCACCTGCCGGTGCGCCTGCTCGCCGCGACGGTGGCGGAGATGACGCGCGTCATCCGGGTGCCGCTCACCGTGGACATGGAGGGTGGCTACTCGAATGACCCCGCCGCCGTGGGCGAGACGGTCGCCGCGGTGATGGAGGCGGGCGCGGTGGGCATCAACATCGAGGACGGCAGCGAGGCGCCGGACCTCCTCTGCGCGAAGCTGGAGCAGGTGAAGCGCGCCAGCGCCCGCCTCGGCGTGGACCTGTTCGTCAACGTGCGCACGGACGTCTTCCTGCGCGGGCTGGCGCCCAAGGAGCGCCGCGTCGAGGAGGCCCTGAAGCGCGCCGAGCGCTATCGCGCGGCGGGGGCGGACGGACTCTTCGTTCCGGGCGTGTCGGACGCAGCGGACATCCGGGCGATTGCCTCGGCGGCGAAGCTTCCGCTGAACGTCATGGCGGTCCCCGGACTCCCCTCCCCCGCGGAGCTCGCGTCCCTGGGCGTCCGGCGTCTCAGCGCGGGCGCGGGCATCGCCCAGGCTGTCTTCGGTAGAGCCGCCGCGCTGGCCACCGCCTTCCTGAAGGACGGCGCCACCGCGTCGCTGGCGGAGGGGGCGATGCCCTACCCCCAGCTCAACGCGCTGATGGCGGCGCGCTGACTCCAGGTGTTCACCGGATTGAAGCTGAGTCACTCCGTCATGTCGGTATAGGTTGGAAGGCGGAAGGGCCGTGTTGCCCTTCCGTCTGAAGAGGGGGAATCACCACATGTCGAAGATGCCTTGGGCCGGACCTCGCGTCCTGGCCTTGCTACTGCTGTGCCTTTGCGCGCTGTCACCTGGTGTCTCCCAGGCAGTGGAGACGGGCGTCGTCACCGGCTGGCTCTACACAGGGGACAAGACCGTCCAGCAGCTCGGGCCGCGCCAGCTCGACGACCTCAAGAACATCGGGGCGAGCCACATCCGGGTCGAATTCATCTATCCGGACAGCGAACCCGAACGAAGCACGTACATCACCTCGTACAAGAACATCGTCCAGTGGGCGGGTGAGCGGAGCATCCGCGTCATCGGCGTGTTGACGGTGAACTCGATGCTCAACAAGAGCGTCAAGCCCGTGAACACCTCCGGCCCCCAGGACTTCGACAACCGGTTCGTGCCCATCTTCAAGGAAGCCCTCGACTGGCACGACACGACGTACACCAACGTGAATGGTACGTCGTATGGCGTCGAGGCGTGGGAGCTCTGGAACGAGCCCGACGTTTATGACATGCGGCGCACCGACGGTCGCTTCATGGGGGAGGAGTTCGCGCTGCTGTGCGTGCGCGCCTACGAGCACTACAAGGGGCGTGGCGGCACCCGGAAGCTCATCATGGGCGCCCTGTCGCGGTGGGACGACGACGTCCTGTTCCGGCAGGTCTATGACTCCACGCCCGTCCGCAACTTCAAGGCGGCCCAGGGGCGCAACGTGCTGCCGGGTGACGCCATCGGGATGCACGCGTACGGCAACCTCAACGTGCTGCCCTCGCAGAAGGGGTTCTCCTATGCGAGCGGCAACTTCGAGGACGTCATCCTCAACATCCGGAACCTCCGCGACAGCGCGGGCCGGGAGCTCGTGCCCTCGGGCCAGCCCATCTACGTGACGGAAGTGGGCTTCGGCGCCAACCGGAGCGGCTCGCAGGTGTACTACTGGCGCCAGGCCACCCAGGCCGCCGAGCTGAAATACGTGCTGGAGACGCTCAACCGCTACCCCCAGTTCCAGCGCGTGTATTGGTACGCGTGGCGTGACGAAGAGAACAAGGACACGGCGGACCCGCGAGGGACGAACTGGCTCGGGCTGAGGCACGTGCCGCAAGCCCACTGCGGCCTGGGTGCCACGAAGCTCAGCTACAACGTCTTCGCCAACTTCAACGGCCGGCCGGGGCCCGCCCAGCGTGCTGCGTGGCAGGTGCTCCCGGCAGGTGACGAGAGCTGGCCGACGGGCCAGGTCACCCCGCCCGCCTGCGGCGCGTTGCAGTCACCCGACCCGTTGCTGAGGGCGTTCCACCGGCACGACCAGGCCCGGAACCTGGTGGGGCAGCCCCGGAGCTTTGGCGGAGGGCCGTACGTGCACCGGTGGGGCAACGGCCAGGTCCAGCACTTCATGAACGGCATCTGGGAGAGCGGCCTGGGCGCCCTGGGCCTGGCGGACGGCCGCAGCGAGGCTGGCTACGTGTATGGCCGCTTCTACGAGAAGTGGATGGCCATCGGCTTCACGCACGTCGGCGGCTTCCCCGTCGACAAAGGTGGTGGCGCGGACCGGCACCGGTGGGACTCCTCCATCAGCCGCGGCGTGGTGCAGGACTTCGACGGGGGCTCGCTGGGCCCCAACATGCTCCAGCTCGAGGAGTGGCCCGTGGCCGGCGCCCAGGTGCTCATCATCCAGGGCGCCTGGTACCAGCACTACATGGCCAACGGGGGCGTCGGTGTCTTCGGCTACGCCCGCACCGAGCCCTACTACCTCGGAGGAACCTCGTACCGGATGGACTTCGCGCGGGGCTACATGCTTCAGGACACCACGACGGGCGCGGTGACGCACTCCTTCTAGGGCGCGTCCCCACACCGGCGCGCGGCTCGGCTCACCGGGCCGCGCGCCCTCACCCCACCGGCAGCGGCAGCCGCACGGTGAACGTCGTACCCGAACCCACGGTGCTCTCCACCGTGAGCCGGCCGCCGTGGTTCTCGACGATTCCCTGGCAGATGGACAGGCCCAGGCCGGTGCCCTTCCCCTCCGGCTTGGTGGTGAAGAACGGCTCGAAGATGCGCTGCAGGTGCTTGGGGTCGATGCCCGTGCCCGTGTCGCGCACCGTCACCACCGCGTCCTGCCCCTCCCGGCCCGTGGACAGGTACACCGAGCCACCGGGCGGCATCGCGTGGCACGCGTTGGTGATGAGGTTGACGAACACCTGCACCAGGTTGGCGCGCACCGCGGACAGCGGCGGCAGCTCCGAGTACTCGCGGTGCACGCTGACGCGCGCCTGCGCCACCACGTGCTCGCAGAAGCCCACCGCCATGTCGACCACGGCGTTGAGCTGCACCCGCTCCGGCTTGTCCTCAAATCCCGCGTGAAGCGCAGGATGCGGTGGCTGCTCTCCAGAATCTTCTTCAGCTTCTCCTGGTCCGCCGGATTCGCGCCCGGCGTCGTCCGCGAGCGCTGCAGCAGCGCATCCGCGTACGTGGCCACCGCCGCCGGGGACATTCGTGCGATTGCGGCGCGCTGAGCAGCGCGGCTGCTCCCCAGGACTCGCTGGTGCGGGTGCTGAAAGACTGACTCGCGAGTGGCGCACCTGCACACGACACCTTCCCTTCACGCCGATGCCAGCCGCCGAACAACGGATTGAAGTGGGCGTGTTAGACTTGGCGAATCGTCCGGGGGGTACATTGCAGGACAACACCGCCTACGCAGTCGAACTCTGGCTCGGATGCTCTGATCGAGAGCAGGCACCGGAGGGCATCTTCACTGTCACGCTCTTCGATCGTGAACGCAGCGGCCTGGATGCCACCGACACCGTCAACCTCTCCTTCGGGAAGGAGGAGATACCAGGGCTTTCGCTTTCCGGTGAGGAGTTCCTCCTCATGTTCCATCAAGGCGAGCCGGGACTCTCCCAAGATGGCCTGCTGTTCGGCCGGCACCTGCTTTCACGGTTGCTCCGCCCGGGGCAGCCCACTCAACGGCTATGGACGGAAATCCAGACCCGTCGTCGAGTGACCCGACGTCCCTTGCGGCTCGAGTTCCACCTGCCAGACAGTGGCGCCGCTGTTCAGGTCGCGGAGCTACCGTTCGAGCTGCTCGCAGACGACCACGGGTTCCTGTTTCAGGAGCACGGCGCCTCGCTGGTCCGGACACTCCGTGGGCTGGAGAGCCATGCCTTCCAACTCCAAGAGGGCCACTCCATCATGGTCGCCTGGGCCAATCCTCGGGACCCAGATGGACGGTTCGCCTCGAACTCAGCACTCCCGGAGTCATTGCTACATCGCCATGAGGAGCAGACCGCTGAAGCGGCTCGCGGGCTGGGGTTCATGGTCAGGTCTCCATGCCGTCATGCCTCTCTCGGCACCCTTTCACGCCGGCTCGAGTCCGAGCACCCCACCGAGCTCATTTCCCTCGTCGCCCATGGATTTCCAGAGGGGGGCTCGGTCTGGCTTCACGATGATGGCCACCCGGCATTTCCAGACGACGTGGGCACCCCCATAAGCGCAAGCGAGCTCGCGAGTGTCCTGCGAAGAGGAGGGGCGCAGGTCGCCCTGCTCTGGACGTGCCATGGCGCGCGCCATCATCCTGTCAGCGGAGCACTTGCCTCGCAGTTGCTGAACCCGACGCGCGGAGGGCTTGCCGCAGTGGTATCCTCGCATGCCGCTCTGCGCGCCGAAGGCACCGAGCGAATCGCCGAAACCCTCCTGAGCAGTCTTCGAGGCGCCGCCGAGGGAGACCTTGAGCGAGCTGTCAGCGAAAGTCGCCGCGAACGCTCGGACTCGGACCTTCAATGGGCGGCCACCGTCTACTACGCCCGTCCTCGTGGGCTCAGGAGCGTGACGCTGAAGCAGATGGTCGACGGCCTGCTCGATTCCGAGCTGAAGGTCTCCCGGCCACCGGGGGTTATCCTCGTCGAGAATGCACCTCCGCCCTGGGTTCATTTTAGGGGCAGGCACAATGAGATTGGACGAGGACTGGCGCTCCTTCGACAGGGGCGGCTCGTTTCGGTCACGGGGCTGCCCGGCATAGGCAAGACGGAGGTGGCACTGGGAATTGCTCGCAGGGCCACGGAGGACACGCAGCTCCGCCTTCAGCGTTCCATCTGGCTTTCCCTTGATGAGGTACGCGATGTCGGCGCCCTCCGGGTGCTGATTGCGACTACATTCGGAGCGGACCCTGAGAAGCACGCAGATGGTCCTTCTCTCGCTCGGTTCCTTGGGGATTTGATCGCACTGGTCGTCTTGGACAATGCCGAAGACCTGATTCGAACGGATCGAGCAGGCTTGCAGCAATTCCTGGAGGCGCTGCTCCGAGGAGCCTCTGGCATTCGGTTTCTCCTCGCAACGCGCACACGGCTTGGCAATCTGCGTAGTGCAGCGGAGGCGGAGTTCCCGATTGGACGACTCCCACCGGAGGCGGCGCGTGAGGCCTTGATCTCGGCGGCAGGGGCACTGCTTGTCCCAAAGGAGCATGCTTCTCCGGAACTCGAAAGGCTTCTGGAATGGATTGATGGGCACCCGCTCTCCCTGATGCTGGTCGCTCCGCTGATTGGCAGCGTGCAGCTCTCTGAGCTTGTGGACCGCCTCCACGGAGGCGAAATCGAGTTGCTTGTCGACGGCGCCTTTGTGGATGACGTGGACCAGACACCGGATTCACGCCTGCGGCTCAAGCGCCTCATCAGCAGCCTGAACCTCTCTTGGCTACCGTTTCGGGAAAAGCACCCAGAGACCGCAGAGATGTTCGTCGTGCTTTCCTGGTTTCCGGCTGGAGTTCCAAGCCTCCTGCTTCCAATGATCTTCGGTCCTGGTGCGGAGGACAGGAAAGGGCGACTGCTGCGCGCCAATCTGGCGGACGAACAGGGCGCTGAGCGTCGGCTAACGCTACCTGCTCCCATCCGTGCGTATGCCGCGAGAAACGCGGATGCACTTCCACAGGAGCGCCGACTGGCCTTGGCGATCTCCATGGCCCAGGCGCTCGCCGCATGGCTGGGCTCACTTCATGCCAGAGTTGGCAAGCGCGGTGCCAGGGAAGCCATTGGGCATGGAGCACGCGAGGAGGCCAATCTCACGTCGCTTTGCCAGATGCTCGAAGGAACGCCACTACCTTCGCCCATCGGGCCGGACGTACTCATGCTTGCCACGAGCCTTGGCGACGCATTCTACCATTTCAGCAGTTTGATGCTCTTCTCGGGACTTGCACGTGGCGCCATCAAAATTGGACGGCGAGCAATGGCAATCCTGGAGACCCTCTCGAATGAGAGTTCCATAGCCAACACCGCAAAGGCCCTGGGCGACTTGTACCTTCGCACCGACCGGCTCCAGGAGGCGGAGGCGACCTACGCACGGGCCCTGCCCATCTACCGCTCCATCAAGGAGCGACTCGGCGAGGCCAATACCGAGCGGGCTCTGGGCGACTTGTACCGTCGTACCAATCGCCTCCAGGAGGCGGAAGCGGCCTACGCACGGGCCCTGCCCATCTTCCGCGCCATCGAGGTGCGACTCGGCGAGGCCAATACCGAGCAGTCCCTGGGCGACTTGTACCTTCGCACCGACCGGCTCCAGGAGGCGGAGGCGGCCTACGCACGGGCCCTGCCCATCTACCGCGCCATCGAGGTGCGACTCGGCGAGGCCAATACCGAGAAGTCCCTGGGCGACTTGTACCTTCGCACCAATCGCCACCAGGAGGCGGAAGCGGCCTACGCACGGGCCCTGCCCATCTTCCGCGCCATCGAGGAGCGACTCGGCGAGGCCAATACCGAGCAGTCCCTGGGCGCATTATACCTTCGCACCGACCGGCTCCAGGAGGCGCAGGCGGCCTACGCACGGGCCCTGCCCATCTACCGCGCCATCGAGGAGCGAGTCGGCGAGGCCAATACCGAGCAGTCCCTGGGCGACTTGTACCGTCGCACCAATCACCTCCATGAGGCGGAAGCGGCCTACGCACGGGCCCTGCCCATCTACCGCGCCATCGAGGAGCGAGTCGGCGAGGCCAATACCGAGCAGTCCCTGGGCGACTTGTACCGTCGCACCGACCGGTTCCAGGAGGCGGAAGCGGCCTACGCGCGGGCCCTGCCCATCTTCCGCGCCATCGAGGAGCGACTCGGCGAGGCCAATACCGAGAAGTCCCTGGGCGACTTGTACCTTCGCACCGACCGGCTCCAGGAGGCGGAGGCGACCTACGCACGGGCCCTGCCCATCTACCGCTCCATCAAGGAGCGACTCGGCGAGGCCAATACCGAGCGGGCTCTGGGCGACTTGTACCGTCGCACCAATCGCCTCCAGAAGGCGGAAGCGGCCTACGCACGGGCCCTGCCCATCTACCGCGACATCGAGGTGCGACTCGGCGAGGCCAATACCGAGCAGTCCCTGGGCGACTTGTACCTAAGCACCGACCGGCTCCAGGAGGCGGAGGTGGCCTACGCACGGGCCCTGCCCATCTACCGCGCCATCGAGGAGCGACTCGGCGAGGCCAATACCGAGCAGTCCCTGGGCGACTTGTACCTAAGCACCAATCGCCTCCAGGAGGCGGAGGCGGCCTACGCACGGGCCCTGCCCATCTTCCGCTCCATCAAGGAGCGAGTCGGCGAGGCCAATGTTCTCTCAGGAATCGGAAACCTCGCCCTCCATCGACAGGACGCACGTCAAGCCTTCACAGCGCACCTCGCCGCATTGAAACTCCACGAGCAGACCGACAATCACCTTGGCATTGCCTCAGCTCACGGATATCTCGCCCGTGCAGCATTTGCGGCTGCCCAATCTCTCCGCGCCGCAGTCCTGGCTGGGCAAGCCTTCTTGCTCCTGGAGACCATCAACGATCAGTACGGACAAGTGCTTGCCTTGCTTGACCTTGAGAAGGCGCTACTTGCGGCCCAGAAGGAAGAGCATGCTCAAGCCGCGCTCTTGGTCGCGTGGGGACGGGCTGCAGCTATTGACCATCCACTCGCCAAGCAAATGTCTACAAACTTCGCATCCCTGCCTCCCCCAGAAGATGTCGTGAATGCGGCACGCGAACTCACCGCCCAAGCAATCGCCGACTGCGTGCTTGAACTCAAGGCCCGGGGTGAAGACCCCTACTCCCCCCTGTCACCATGACCCAGCGCCTCGTTGTCATCTCAGACCTCCACCTCACTCCTCCTGGCGACTTCGGAGCATTCCGCTCAGGCGGCTCGCTCGCGGCATTCGTACGGCACAACGCGCGTGCCAATACCACCCTCGTCCTCAATGGGGATGTCTTCGATCTGCTTCACGTCCCAGGTCGCCCATCGACGCTCAGCCTGAAAAGCGCCCCCGCACTCATCCAGGCAGTGGTTAACGGTATTGGAGCTACAGACTGGGGACGCGCTCTCTATCTAGGGCTTCGTGGACTGATGGAGTGCGGCGGTCGATGCGTCATCATTCCAGGAAATCACGACCCCGAGCTTCATCACCCGGACACGCGCTCCATCCTGCTCGGAGCACTCGGGCTGCCTGAAACAGCCCGTCTGGAATTGCACCACGCAGCCTCCCCGTGGGCCATCCAGGTGGGGCAGTGGGAAGTGCGTGTCGGCCACGGCCACCGCTCCGACACCTGGAATGATGTCCCACCCGAAGAACTCCAGAAGGCCCTTCAGCAAGCGGGGGAGTTACCGCTTCCGCCAGGCTCTCGGCTCGTCTTGGAAGTGCTTCGCCCTTTTCGAAGGAACGAAACCACCGGGACCCTCCAGTTCAGCTTCATCGACCTGCTCAAGCCCGAGCTCGCTGTTCCTCTCCTCTTGCTCTATCTCGAACCCAAGCGGGCGCTCTCGCTGCTCCCCGGCGCGATGGGCGTAGGTCGGGATGCCCTTTTGCGCGCATTCCGGCGACAGCTCCTTCCTTCGCCGACGCTCGCATATCAATCGGGCTCGGCTGGACGGACCTCGGGCTCCGCCCCTCCCTCACTGGCGGATGCCCTCGCGAGGGCCATCGCCTCAGAAGTGGGAAACGACCTACGCGCATCACCCGATGTGGCAACCCGCGCGCTGCAGGCATGGCTTGCGGGACAAGCCCCCCCGGTCAAGGGAACCTTGGCATTTCATGGCGGAGCCGAGCGATGGCTGGTCCGTGCCGCACTTCGACACATCTCCGAGGACGGCTCCTTCTTCGACCCGAGTGGCCTCGGTGCGACAGACCGGGAGGTCCTCCGGGAACACCTTCCTGAAGGCTCTGGTCCGCGCGTCGTCATCTGCGGCCACACCCATGCCGCGCGTGAACACCGCCCGGAGGCCCACCGCGTCTACATCAACACCGGCACCTGGATGGACCTGATGCAGTTGCCTGAGCTTGCGAAGGACGAGGAGGTCAGCGCGTGGATTGACAGCCTTGAACAGGACCGCGTCAACAGGCTCAGCCGGACGACCTATGCCGAGGTGACGGAGGCCGGGGCCTTCCTGCGGACCTGGACCCCGCCAGCCGCCACCACGCTGGGTCCGTAGCGCGGGCGTGAGCACACCGGGCGGAGCCGAAGCCCACGGAGAATTCAGCCCACATGGGCGGCGCGCAACACCGCCCTCACCCCACCGGCAGCGGCAGCCGCACGGTGAAGGTGGTGCCCGAACCCACGGTGCTCTCCACCGTGAGCCGGCCGCCGTGGTTCTCGACGATTCCCTGGCAGATGGACAGGCCCAGGCCGGTGCCCTTCCCCTCCGGCTTGGTGGTGAAGAACGGCTCGAAGATGCGCTGCAGGTGCTTGGGGTCGATGCCCGTGCCCGTGTCGCGCACCGTCACCACCGCGTCCTGCCCCTCCCGGCCCGTGGACAGGTACACCGAGCCGCCCGGCGGCATCGCGTGGCACGCGTTGGTGATGAGGTTGACGAACACCTGCACCAGGTTGGCGCGCACCGCGGACAGCGGCGGCAGCTCCGAGTACTCGCGGTGCACGCTGACGCGCGCCTGCGCCACCACGTGCTCGCAGAAGCCCACCGCCATGTCGACCACGGCGTTGAGCTGCACCCGCTCCGGCTTGTCCTGCGCCGGCCGCGCATAGCTCACGAGGTCCCGCGTGAAGCGCAGGATGCGGTGGCTGCTCTCCAGAATCTTCTTCAGCTTCTCCTGGTCCGCCGGATTCGCGCCCGGCGTCAGCCGCGAGCGCTGCAGCAGCGCGTCCGCGTACGTGGCCACCGCCGTCATCGGGTTGTTGATTTCGTGCACCACGCTGGCCGCGAGCTGGCCGATGGAGGCCAGCTTCTCCGCGTGGATGATGCGCTTCTCCAGCTCCTTCACCACCGTGATGTCCTGACCGATGGCGATGACGCCCTCCACCTCACCGTGCTGCGTGAGCATGGAGGAGGTGGCGAAGGACACGCGCACCTCGCCGCCGTCGCGGGACAACAGGCGCGTCTCGAAGCTGTTCACCGACTCGCCGCGCATGGCCGAGGCGATGACCTGCGTCAGCCGCAGGTGCTCGCTCTCCGGCACCAGCCAGAACAGGTCCTTGCCCAGCACGTCCTCCTTGCGGAAGCCGGTGAGCGCGCTGATGGCCTGGTTGAAGACCACCACCTGCTTGTCCCGGCTGGCCACCAGGATGAGCGCGTTGGCCTTCTCCAGCAGGTCCTCCAGGTACTTGCGGACGAACGTCAGCTCGTCGATGAGCTTCGCGTTCTTCACCGCCACCGCCACCTGGTTGGCGAGCTGCAACAGGACGCGCTCATCGTGCTGCACGTCCGCGTCGAAGCCCTCCGGGTACTCCATGTTGATGGCGCCGAAGAGCTGCCCGCTCGCCACCAGCGGAGCACTCACCCCGTGCCTGCCGCCCTCGAACAAGAGCGGCACTTCGGCCAGCACCGCCACGCGGCCCGGGGGCAGCGACGTGGGCGCCAGGTTCGTCTTGTCCACCGCACGCTGGAGCAGCGCCAGCGGCTCGTGCGCGCCTTCCTTCAGGCGCCCTTCCGCATAGAGCGACGTCAGCCCGCCGGTGCGCGCGTCGGTAATCCGGATGCAGAAGGAGCGCCCGGGGAACAGCTCCTTCACCCCGCGCGCCACCGCCGCGACCAGCTCCTCCTCGCCGCCGGCCTCGGCCACGCTGCGGCCCAGATCCAGCAGCACGCTCTCCGTGCGGGCCTGCTCCAGCAGGGCCTTCTCCGCCACCACCAGCCGGTTGCGCGCCAGCTCCGGCTCGTTGCGCGCGCGCACCGCCACCACGTCTCCGCGGCGCGACAGCGTCAGCACCACGCCCGCCAGGTCCCCCAGCAGCTCCACGTCGCAGCTGGCGCCGTCCGCGGGCACGCAGGCGCCGGCCAGCTCACGCGCCACGTCGTCCACCGACACGTGGTGCTCGGCGCAGAAGCGACGGAAGGAGTCGTTGACGGCCACCAGCCGCAGACCCGGGTCACACATGGCCGAGGGCGCGTCGAGCGCCTCGAAGAAGGCCTGGAAGGACTCCGCCGAGGGGCCGCCGGGAATGCGCACGACGCGGGGCTCAGTCTTCATGGGAGGTGGCCTTGTCCAGGTCGAGAATCTGTTGCGCCCCCATGTACGACTTCGTCTCGTAGCGGGTGATCTTCCCAATCTTCCGGACGATCTCCGCCATGCGCTCCGCCTCGCGGTAGATGATGTCCACCGGCTTCCAGGCGAAGTCCTCCTCCTTCAGCTTGCGCTTGAGCAGCTCCGCGTAGCCCATGACGGACGTGAGCGGCTGGTTCAGCTCGTGGGCGGCGGTGCCGGCGAGCGCGACGATGACGGCGCTCTTCTCGCTCTCCTCCAGCCGCGTCTCCACGTCGGACAGCTTGCGCTCCAGCTGCATGCGGGCGCGCATGTCCGTGAAGATGCCCACGCTGAACACCTCGCGGCCGCCCTCGTAGACGATGGAGGCCGTCATGTTCACCGGCACCCGCTCACCCGAGCGGTGCAGCAGCTCCTCGCGGGTGAGCGACAGGCGGCCCTTGCCGCCGTGCTCGGGGGCGCGAATCATGGACATGACCCGCTTCGCCACGCCGGGCGGATAGAGCTGGTGGACGGTGAGGCTCGTCATCGCCTCCTGCGCGGTGTAGCCGCACATGGCCTCCGCGCCCTTGTTGAAGAGGATGATGCGCCCCTTCAGGTCCGCCGCGATGATGGCGTCCACCGACGAGTCGATGAGCCGCTCCAGGAAGTCCTTCGTCTGGCGCAGCTCGTCCTCCATCTTGCGCGCGTCGGTGACGTCCCGGAAGGAGAGGATGGTGGCCGCGTCCTCGTCGCGCATGGGCGCGGCGGACATGGACAGCGTCAGGCGCCGGCCCGCGGCGGTGCGCACCTCCACGTCCACGCCGGAGCGGGCCTCGCCGTGCGAGGCCGTCGTCACCAGCTCCATCAGCACGCACTCGTCCACCGGCTGGGTGACCTGGTGCAGGTGGCGGCCGCGCGCCTCCACCGCGGGGAGGTCCAGCATGGCCGCGCCCGACGGGTTGAGCGACAGCACGCAGGCCTTGTCGTCGAGGATGGCCACGCCCTCGCTGACGTGCGCGAAGAAGAGCTGGTAGGGCTTGAAGGACGCCGCCTGCTCCTCGGCGGCGAGGCGCGCTGTCTTCTCCACCTCCGTCTGCCCGCGCACGGACTGGAGGATGGACGCGTTGCGCAGCGCCACCGCGGTGGCGTGCGCCACGGTGGTGAGGAAGTCGATTTCCCGGGGCGTGAAGGTGCGCCGCGTGCCCGCCGCGCGCACCAGCAGCACGCCGCGCACCTGCCCGCGCACCGGCAGGGGCAGCGCGGCGATGGCGTGGATGCCCCTGGCGGCCACCGCGCGGCGCTCCACGTCGCCCAGCAGCGGGTGCGTGGACGCCTCCTGCATCACCACCGGCTTGCCGGTGCGCATCACCTCGCGAATCTCGGGGTAGCGAGACAGCTCGATGCGCAAGTCCTTGAGGGTCGGGTCGTCACTGGCGGCGACGATGACGCCCTCGTCGGCGTTGCGGCCGAGCATCACCAGCGTGGCGCGGGCGATGGCCAGCTTCTCCGCCAGCCGCCGGGTGACGCCGTGCAGGAGCGCCTCCACGTCGGAGCTCTCCGCGTACTCCGCCGTCAACTCCAGCAGGAGGGCCAGGTCCTCCTGGCTGCGCTCCTGTTCCCCACGCTCTACGTGGCGCGCGGCGGCGCACTGGAGCCGCCACGCCAGCTCGTGCGTGGCCACCGGCATGGTGAGGATGTCCGCGGGCTTGAGCGCCTGCGCGGCGGCGAAGCCCCGCTCGCCGGGCTCCACCAGCACCACCAGTGTGAGGCTGGTGGCGCGGGGGCCGTCGAGCAGGTTCCGCAGCGCGGAGCCACTGCCGGGCAGGGTGAGGTCCACCAGGGCGAGGGAGGCCTCTTCCAGGCCCTCCACCACCCGAAGCCCCGCACGCGCGGCCGAGGCGGTGAGCGCCTCACGCGCCTGCGAGTCGGAAGGCACCAGAGTGATGCCGAGAGCGAATTCCAGCGAGGACGGCACGTGGTAGGTGGGGTCCAGGGAAGGCGGGGAGCCCCACTCTACACGGCCCGGACGCTCAGGGGCAGTCCGACTCGAAGGCACCCAGGTCCGGCGCGGCACCGCAGTACGTCAACCCCAGCGAAGCCCCCACGTTGCGGGCAGGCGAGCTGGCACCGAGGCGGAAGTCGCCGGTGTCGATGTTGAGGAAGGCCGGCGACTTCTCCAGCGAGCGGCGGTCCAGGCCGCTGCCCGCCTTCCAGTCCGTGAAGTCCATGTCCACGCCATTCAGGCGGAAGACGGCCGCGCCCCCGGAGCGGAAATACAGATTGGATTCCACCACGGTGTTGGTGCGCTCCGGCCCGCCGCGTGCCGCCACGCCGCAGCCGGCGAAGACGTTGTTGCGCACGTCCAGGGTGGCGCTGGGGCCGGTGTCGCCGTGGCCGAAGATGAGGCACGGGCCCGGCACGTTCCACACGGTGTTCTGCTGCACCTTCACGTTGATGGAGGTGTCCACGCGGATGCCGCTGCCCTCCTCGCTGCCGCCGAGCGCGTCGCGGACGAGGTTGCGGCGGATGGTGATGTTGGTGGGAGGCGCGTCCACGCGCACGCCGCCGATGCTGATGGCGCGGCCGTTGTTGTAGAAGACGTTGTCCTCCAGCGTGACGTCCTTCGCGGACAGGTGCACCACCACGCCCTCGCCGCGCGACGTCGTGGAGGACTTGTGGCCCCAGACGATGTTGCCGCGCAGGGTGACGCGCGTGCACGTCTTGATGTCCGCGCCGTTCTCCCGGTTCTCGTGCAGCTCGTTGTCCTCCACCAGGAGGTTATCGAAGGGCGTGCCGGAGACGGTGGCGCCGCCCTCGGGGCCGATGCACTGCACCGCGTCCCCGGAGTTGTGGTGGATGTCATTGCCACGCACCACCACGTTCTTGGACGTGGTCTGCAGGATGACGCCGTGGCTGTCGTCGGTGCCTCGGGTGAAGTTGCTGATGACGTTGTTCTCGATGAGCACGTCGGCGGCCTTCTCGCCCACGTTGACGCCCGCGCCCGCGGTGCCGTTCTTCACCGTGCAGCCGCGAAGCACGCCGTGGTGCGAGCCCACGCCCCGCCACAACACCGCGAAGGAGGCATCCCCCGCCAGGTCGAGCGTCATCCCTTCGATGCGCCAGTACGCACCCCGCACGTCCACCAGCGCGGACCCGCTGCCCGACGGCTTGAGCACCACCGTGGCGCCGGGCGCGGCCTTCACGGTGAGCGGCGACGCCTCCGAGCCGCCCTTCTCCTCCAGCTTGAGACGCTCCGACCAGGTGCCGGCCTTGAGGTACACGGCCTCGCCCGGCTTGAGCAGTGACAGCGCCTTCGTCACCGTGCGCAGCGGTGCGCCCTGCGTGCCGGACGCGCTGTCGCTGCCGTTGGTGGCCACCCAGAGGATGCGCGAGAACTCCGGTGCCGGAGGGGGCGTGGGCGTGGGGGTAGGAGTCGGCGTCGGGGTGGGCGTCGGCGTCGGGGTGGGGTCGCCCGGCAGGTCCGGGATGGGGAGCGGGACGGGGGACGGGTCGGAGTCTTCCGGCGGGGTCGGCGTCTCGTCGTCGTCAGAGCTGCCAGGAAGGTCGGGCTGGATGACCGGGGGCGTCTCCGTCGAAGGGGCCTGGCCCGGAGTCGGGTATGCGCCGGTGTCTTGGGAGAGGTCTCCCTTGCCATTGCAGGCGACGGAGGAAAGCAGGACAGCGGAGCAGAGGGCCGGTATCAGCGGAAACCGTTGGCGCATCCTGTGAGACTCCTTGTGTGGGTCGCGACGTGTGGGCGCTCGCGAGGACGGCCGCCAATTCCGGGCCCCGCGCTGTTCATTCCCGCACCCAACGGCAACCCATGCCTGCCGGGACGCAGGGGAAGGAAGCGAGAATCGCGATTCCGCGTGGTTGCGGAATGCGGGAAGAAGCGCGGCTGATGCGTCACGAGGCCGATATTCGCCAGACTGGCGGGCGGATGTGGGCCCGTGGAGGCGGAGATATTCCCGAGTCGGGCTTCTTCTTTTTCACCCAGGGAGTTGGCCGGCCCGGGCGGGAGCGGGCGGACGTGCGCGTGGGCGGGCGGTCCGCTGATGCTCCGAGGCGCGCCCCGGCGTTCCTTGACGAGGGGAGGAGCGCGCGGGATATGAGCGCGTCCCACCCGCGGTCAGGAGACGCCTTGGACATCTTCAAGGAATTCACCTTCGAGGCGGCCCACCGGCTGCCCAATGTGCCCCCCAACCACAAGTGCAGCCGGCTTCACGGGCACAGCTACCGGGTGGAAATCCACGTGCGCGGCCCCGTGGGCGAGCGCACCGGCTGGGTGATGGACTTCTCCGACATCAAGGAGGCCTTCGAGCCCGTCCGGATGCGGCTGGACCACTACTACCTCAACGAGATCGAGGGCCTGGACAACCCCACCAGCGAGAACCTGTCGCGGTGGATCTGGAAGCGGCTGCGGCCCACGCTCCCGCAGCTCAGCCGCGTCGTCGTCCGTGAGACGTGCACCAGTGGGTGCATCTACCAGGGTGAGGACGACTAGGGGCCCTGCCGCGCTCCCGGCGTTCTGACGTATCGTTCCCTCCGGCCTGCTCTCTGTCTCAAGCGGGCAGGCCGTCGAGGGGGCCCGCATGCTGAAGTCTCTGTTGTTGCTGCTGCTGCCCGTGTTCCTGCTCGGCGCCACGCCCGTCGTGGACCGGCCCGTGGTGGACACGAGCGGGCGGCTGTCCCCCGCTGACAAAGAAGCCGTGGCCACCGAGCTCGTCCGCCTGCGCGAGGAGACGGGCGCGCAGATGGCGGTGCTCATGGTGGACACCACCGGCGGGGTGCCCATCGAGGACTATGCCCTGCAGGTTGCCGCGGCGTGGAAGGGCGGCGGTAGGGGCCAGGACAACGGGCTGCTGCTCGTGCTCGCGGTGAATGACCGGCGCCAACGGCTGGAGGTGGGCTACGGGCTGGAGGAGCACCTGCCCGACGACGCCGTGCGCACGCTGCTCGACGCACAGGGGCCGCTGCTGCGACAGGGGGACTACCGGGGCGCGCTGCTGGCGGTGGTGCAGGGCGTGCGCCTGCGCCTCCCGAATGCCGACGGCGTGGTGGAGAACCAGGTGCCGTCGACCGCCCCGAAAGCGGGTGAGGCCTTCGTGGGGCTGCTGGTCGGCGGGCTCCTCATGGGCATGCTGTTGGGGCAGTGCGTGGGAGCGTGGCGGAAGCGGCTGGGCACCGTGAAGCTGGCCTGGGCCGTGGGCGCGCTCGTGGTGCTGCCTCTGGGGACCATCACCCTCGCGACCTGGTCGAGCCAGCACCCCACCGTGCACTTCCTGGGAACCTTCGTCATCTTCGCGACGGTGTTCTGCCTGCTCACGCTCGTCGGCATCCACGCTTCCCGGGTGCTGGCGTTCCTCCTGGGCGGGATCCAGCTCCTGACCGGCCTGTTCATTGGCACGATGATGCCCAGCCCCGGCGTGCTGGACATGCTCGGCCTCACGGTCTTCACCAGTGCCTGCATCAGCTTCGTCCCCTTCCTCGTCTGGGCCTTCATCTGGGGCGTCAACAGAGCGGACCGCTCGGGCAGCTCCTCGTCCTCGGGTGACTCCTCGCCTTCTTCCTGGAGCGGCGCGTCCTCGCCTTCTTCCTGGAGCGACTCGTCCTCGTCTTCTTCTTCCTGGAGCGACTCGTCCTCGAGCGACTCGTCCTCGTCCAGCAGTTCCAGCTCGGACAGCTCGTGGAGCGGCGGGGGTGGTGACTTCGGCGGGGGTGGCTCCAACTCGTCGTGGTAGCTCGCACGTCGTGTGTCGCCGGGCCGTGACGGGCGGCATCAATCCCGTGCGCCGCCGTCCCGCCCGTGGCATGTAGCGCCCGGAAACCGACTTCGAGGTTCGAGGGCAATCACATGAACGTGCTCATCACCGGAGCCACCGCCGGATTCGGGCTGGCCATCACCCGCCGCTACATCCAGGACGGCGCGCGCGTCATCGCTGTCGGGCGACGGACGGAGCGGCTGGAGGCGATGCGGGCGGAATTGGGAGAGCGGCTGCTGCCCGTGACGCTCGACATCACGGACCGCGAGGCGGTGGAGCGCGCGGTGCGCTCGCTGCCGGCGGATTTCGCCGAGGTGGACGTGCTGGTCAACAACGCGGGCCTCGCGCTGGGGTTGGACCTGGCGCAGGGGGCACGCGTGGAGGACTGGGACGTGATGGTGGACACCAACGTGAAGGGCGTCCTGTACTGCACGCACGCGGTGCTGCCCGGCATGGTGGCGCGCAACCGGGGCCACATCGTCAACATGGGCTCCATCGCCGCCGAGTTCCCCTACCCCGGCGGCAACGTGTACGGCGCCACCAAGGCCTTCGTGCACCAGTTCAGCCTCAACCTGCGCGCGGACCTGCACGGCACCGCCGTGCGCGTGACGGACATCGAGCCCGGCCTCGTGGGCGGCACCGAGTTCTCCAACGTCCGCTTCAAGGGTGATGACGCCCGCGCCGCGTCCCTCTACGCCAACACCCAGCCGCTGACGCCCGAGGACATCGCGGACGCGGTGCACTGGGTGACCACGCGCCCCGCGCACGTGAACATCAACATCATCTCGCTGATGCCGGTGGCGCAGGCCTTCGGGCCGCTGCCGGTGAAGCGGGGCTGAGCGCGGGCGCACGGGGAGGCGCTCGCACGTCCTCGTGGGCCGGGCCTCCGCGCATGGGCGGAGGCGTGGAGCAAGCGCCCGAGCCGTCCGTCGTGGGCCCGACGTCCCGTGAAGGCCCCGGCCGGCGGTGGGCCCACTTCACGGACGACACCCTGCCCCGTCCGCCGTTCTCCTCATGAGAAGCCATGCGTGAGGTCCACGCGGGCGGGGGGAACAGCGATGACTCGTTACGGAACGGCTGCGTCAGTCCTTCTCATCCTCCTGGGGGTCTACGCGGCGCTGATGTTCATCGCCTCCTTCGCGGGCTTCGCGGGTGACGGGCCCATGGTACCCACCGCGGTGGTGGCGCTGCTGACCTGGGGCGGCTTCATCGTGCTCACGTTGCACGGCCTCCGGCGCGCGCTGGCCGTCCGCGGGGGCGAGGCGAACCGGTTCGACGCCACGGTGTTCTGGACGAAGGCGCTTCCATTGATTGGGGCGTTCTGGTCCATCGTCACGGCGTTCGCCTTCGGCTTCGGCGCCTTCGCTTCGTGTGGCCCGGTGTGGCTGTCGGGGCTGTACCACTGGGGCGGACTGGTGGGCAGCATGCTGTGCTTCGGCGCGTGGTTCGCCGCGCCCTTCATCGCGCGCGAGACGGCGGGCGAAGCGGGACAGCGCGTGGAGCTTCCCGGCTGGGGAAGGCTCGCCATCATCGGCACGGCGGTGTACGGGTTGTGGGGCGTGGTGTGGCTCGTCGCGTGGATGATGCTGCGCGGCTCCATCGAGGCCGGGGCCTATCCGACGGCGGCCAATTCGCCGTATCCCGACGGGGAGCGCTCGTGGATCGTCCAGGGCAACAACTCGTCCTTCAACCACCAGGGAGACGAGGAGTTTGCCTGGGACTTCCGGCGCCAGTGCGGCACCCCGGTGCTGGCGGCGCGCGGCGGCACGGTGCTCAATGTCGAGCACGGCTTCGAGGGCAACGGCAAGGGCAAGCACAACAACTTCGTCACGGTGCAACACGATGACGGCACCGTGGCGAAGTACCTGCACATCAAGACCGGCAGCGCGAAGGTGGAGGAAGGCGACACCGTCAAGCAGGGAGACCCGCTGGCGGAGGTCGGCAACGTGGGCAACAGCCTCACCGGCCACATCCACTTCGTGGTGGAGAAGGGCGGCGACAGCATCCCCGTCACCTTCCGAGATGTCGACGAGGACAGGGGGATTCCGCGCACGTTCGAGCGCTACGCCTCGGCGGAGTGAGGACGGGCCCGGCATTTTCGCGAGTTACCTGGAGGATTGTCCCCAGCGTGCAGGATGTCAGAGGTCTGGTGCATGCTGGACACATGAGCGAAGACCTCCAGGTGCAGGACGGGGTGCGGGTTGCGACGAACGGGGCGGGGCCGCATCCTGGGGACATGGGCGACAAGCCGCGGACGGAGAGCGTGTACGAGGCACGGGAGCGCCTCCCCGAGGGCGTCATCAGCCAGATTGTCGATGGCGAGCTGTACGTCAGTCCCCAGCCACGCACGGTCCACAACCGGGCCGCGGGGGAGCTCTTCAGGGAGCTCGCACCGTTCGGGAAGGAAGAAGGCCCTGGCGGCTGGTTGCACCTCATCGAGCCCGAGCTTCATTTGAAGCGGGATGTGCTGGTGCCCGACATCGCGGGCTGGCGGCGCGAGCGGATGCCCGAGATGCCAGACATCGTTGGAGTGAAGCTCCCGCCGGACTGGGTCTGCGAGGTCCTCTCTCCCTCCACCGAGGCGCTGGACCGGGGCCGGAAGATGGCGGTGTACGCCCGTGAGGACGTGGGGCACCTGTGGTTCGTGGACCCTCGCAGCCAGTCGCTGGAGGTCTTCCGGCTGGAGGGCAAGGGGTGGAAGCAGCTCGGCGTGTACACGGGCAACGCCGTGGTCCGTGCCGAGCCGTTCGAGGCGCTTCCGTTGAACCTGGCGTTTCTCTGGAAGCGCTGAAAATGTGAATCGCGGTTCATGTTTTCGCATGGGCCCCGGCGCGTCCCGCCCCTCCTTGGGCTAAAGTCCCGTCCATGAGTCAGTCGGACCCTACGGCTCCCAACAAGGGGCTCCTCGCCCGCGGCCTGAAGCTGCTGGGGCAGCTCACCCACCCACAGACGCGCACCGGCAAGGTCTTCACCCGCGCCGAGCAGGGCCTCACCCAGGTGCTCGCGCGCCTCGCGGAGAGCCCCACGTACCTGCGGGTCAGCGGCGGCCTCATGCGCCAGGGCTTCAATGCCCGCATCCGCCGCCGGGGACTCGTGGAGCGCACGCTGCACACCCTGCACCTTCCCACGCCCTCCGAGGTGGAAGACCTCAGGGACCAGCTCCGCCGCGTGAATGACCAGGTGGAAGCGCTCGGCACCCAGCTCGAGACGATGGTGGACCTCGTCCACACCCCCGAGACCTCCGAGGCCGACGCCTCCGAAACCCGCGCGCCCCATCCGAAGGGGCGCGCCTCGTCCACGCGCCGCGCCTGACATGACCGCGTCCACCACCCAGCGTCTCCGCTCGTTCGTCGCGGGCAAGCTCGACCTCCCGCGCGCCGTGGCCAGCATCCTCAAGGCGCGGCCACTCAATCCCTACCCGTACCTCAAGCCCATCATCGAGAAGGCGTCCGGCGTCCGCGAGCCGCCCATCAGCGCCACGCCCCACACGGTGGTGTACACGCGCGGCAGCATGCGCCTGTTGCGCTACGCCGCGCCCCGGCGCCGCTACCGCACGCCCATCCTCTTCGTCTATTCGCTCATCAATCGCTGGTACATCCTCGACTTCCTCCCCGGCCGCAGCCTCATCGAGCACCTCACGCACGCGGGCTACGACGTCTACGCCCTCGACTGGGGCGTGCCCGGGAAGACCGAGGAGCACATCGACTGGCAAGAGCTGCTGGGCGGCCTCATCCAGACGGCGGTGCAGTGGACGCTGCGCGTGAGCAAGAGCCGCGAGCTGACGCTCTACGGCTACTGCATGGGCGGCACCATGGCGCTGGCGTACACGTCCCTCTACCCCGAGGGCGTGCGCAACCTGGTGGCCCAGGCCACGCCCGTGGACTTCAGCAAGGGCGGCGTCTACACGCTGTGGACGTCGGCGGAGAACTTCGACGTGGACTCGCTGGTGGACGCGTACGGCAACGTGCCCACCAAGGTGTTGGAGAGCGGCTTCATGATGGCCGCGCCGGTGCAGCGCCTCACGCGCTGGCTGGAGGTGTGCCGCCGCATCGACGACCCGGACTTCGTCACCACCTTCCTCGCCATGGAGCGCTGGGGCGCCGACCCCGTGCCCTTCCCCGGTGAGGTCTACCGCCAGTACATCAAGGACTGCTACCAGCAGAACCTCTTCCCCAAAGGGCAGATGAAGGTGGGCGAGGAGCACATCGACCTGGGTCGCATCCAGTGCTCGGTGCTCAATGTCATCGCCGAGCAGGACACCATCGCCCTGCCCGCGATGAGCGAGCCACTTCCAAAGCTGGTGTCCTCGAAAGACGTCGAGACGCGGCGCTACCCGGTGGGCCACATCGGCCTGTCCGCATCCAGCAAGGGCGCCACCGTGGTGTGGCCCTCCATCGCCGCCTGGATTGGCGAGCGCTCGAAGACGATGGAGCCATGATTTCCACCGGGACAGAGTCAGCGGGAGCGGGAGTGCACGTGCGCGAGGGCGCCATCCGCCTGCGGGACGGGCGGCGGCTCGCGTATGTCGAGTCCGGTGATTTGGACGGCCTGCCGGTGTTCTTCATCCACGGCAACCCGGGCTCGCGCTACATGCGGCACCCGGATGACCGGCTCACGCACGGGCTGGGGGTGCGCCTCATCACCCCGGACCGGCCGGGCTACGGGCTGTCGGACTACCAGCCCGGGCGCACGCTGCTGGACTTCGCGGACGACCTGGAGCAGCTCGCCAACACGCTGAAGGTGGGCCGCTTCGCCCTCTTCGGCGTGTCCGCGGGCGGGCCGTATGTCGCCGCCTGCGCGTGGAAGCTGGGGGCGCGGCTCACCCGCGCGGCCATCGTCTCCGGGGCGTCGCCGCTGAAGCGACGCGGGGCCATGGACGGGGTGAACCGGGACTACCGCAACGCGTACTCGATGGCGGCGTGGCCGGAGTGGCTGCTGCACCCGCTGATGGCCATGCATGACCGGCAGGTGCGTGCGAATCCGGCGAAGGCGCTCGCGGGCGTCATGGCGCATGCGTCGCCGGATGACCGCGCCGTGCTGGCGGACCCGCTCATCTCCGCGCAGGTGCAGGGCTGGCGCCGCGAGGCCACGCGCAACGGAGTCGCGGGCATGCGGCGCGAGGCGCACATCCTGGCGGCACCGTGGAACGTGCCGCTGGAGGAGATTCGCTGCGAGGTGGACCTCTGGTACTGGGAGGGGGACAGCATCGTCCCGCCGCAGATGGGGCGCTACCTGGCCACGCGGATTCCGCGCGCCGTGCCCCACTTCCTCGCGGGCGGCGGGCACTTCTCCATCTACTCCCACTGGAGGGACATCCTCGCCCCCCTGGTGCACGAGGGCGTCTGAGGAGACGCCATGCTCCAGCGCGCCTTCATCCAGGAAGAGGGCCAGGGACGGATGGAGCCCGAGATGCGGGAGCTCCGGGACGCACTGGCGGCGCGCGGCGTCCCCACCGAGCTGTTCACCGTGAAGCGGCTGGAGCGGCGTCAGTTGCCGCTCGCTCGCGAGACGCTCGTCGCCGGTCATGTGCCCACCGTGCTCGGTGCGCTGAAGCAGCTCGGAATCGAACCGCCTCCGACGAATGACTACCCGAAGTGCCTGGCGCCCTTCCTCCACCGCCGGCTGTGGACGGGCACCGTGCGACAGCTCGTCGACTCGCTCTACGACGTGTCCGCTCCGCCCGTCTTCGCCAAGCCCGTGGGCCGCAGGAAGCGCTTCACCGGCCACGTGTTCCACACCTCCGACGACGTGCTCTTCCTGGAGCGGGCCTCCGCGAGCACCCCGCTGGTCCTCTCCGAGGTCGTTCGGTGGCTCAGCGAGTACCGCGTGTTCGTCGTGAGGGGCGCCATCGTCGGCATCCATCACTACGCGGGGGACACCTCCGTCTCCGTGGACGAGGGCACCGTGCGCGAGGCCGTCCGCTTGCTGGAGTCCTCCGGGGAAGCCACCGCCGGCTATGGCGTGGACTTCGGCGTGCTCTCCACCGGGGAGACGGCGCTGGTGGAGTGGAATGACGGCTTCTCGCTGGGCTCCTACGGCCTGGGGCGGGACGCCTACCTGGAGTTGACGGTGGCCCGCTGGTGCGAGCTGACCGGTGTCAGCGGCTCGACACCGGGTGGGCCTCCGGCCTCTTGAGGCTGGCTTCGCGGCCCGCGCTCCGTGAAGTACCGGACCCTGGCCTTGCCTCCGAGGGAGGGCCTGCACAGTTTCGCGACCGGCCGGAAACCGGGGCGGGAGTGGGGACGGGCATGGTGCATTGGCGAGCAGGCACGGCGGGTCTGGCGCTGGGCGTGTGGGCCGCGCTCGGCAGTGGCTGCGACCAGGGAAAGGTGAGCCCCGCGCCGCAACCCGTCGTCGAGGAGCCGTTCCCCGCACCGGGCGCGCCTCACGAGCTCGTCCCGGGAGACGCCCGCTGGACGGCGCACACCGCCGTGGCCGGCAGACAGGACGTTGCGGCCGTCGCCTCGGATGGGAGTGGCGGCGTCGTCCTGCTCGGCACGAGCGAGGCCCTCGCCCCCAGCTACACGTCCCTGGACCCCAACGGCACGACACTCACCGTCTCGCGCCATGACGGCAACGGGCAACAACTCTGGAGCCGGAGCTTCACCCCCGAGCCGGGAGCGCGGGGCCTCGCGGACGTGGATGCTCCGATGCTCGCCGTCTCCACCTCGGGCGACGTCTTCGTCGCCGGCAAGGTGGAGGGACAGCTCCGCGTGGGCGACACCGTCATCACCGACAGCCACTTCGTGGCGAAGCTGGCTCCGGACGGGAGTCCCCGCTGGGCCCGGGCCACGGACGCCGTGAGGGCGCTGCTTCCGGATGGAGACGGCGCGCTGGTGCTGGCGCACGGGCTGGTGGTGGAGCGCCACGACGCGCGGGGAGGCTCGCTCTGGAAGCGGGACGTGCCCGCGGTGGGCTCGGCCACCGTCGCCGCGCTGGATGCGGAGGGCGGGCTCATCATGGCGGGACAGCGGCCCCTGGGCCCCTTCGAGAGCCGTGGCTTCATCGTGCGCCTGTCACCCGACGGCGAGTTACGCTGGGAGCGCGAGGTGGGCCCCGGCGCGCCGAACTTCACGGACGTGTCCTTCCGTCCGGATGGCAGCTTCCTCTTCACCGGTGACTTCAACGGCACCCTCGAGTGGGGGCGCGCCACCGTGCAGACGCCCTGCACGGAGCGCGGCTGCTACCGCACCGTGTTCGCCCTGGCCGCGGACGCCTACGGAGAGCCGCTCTGGGGGCGCGTGCTGGACAGCGAGGACGTGAGCGGCTCGGAGGGAGCCCGGCTCGCGGTGGATGCGGACGGGAGCTCGGCGATGGTGTGGCGGCACGGGTGTGGCTCGGAGCTGGCGCGCCTGTCGGCCGGGGGCGACGTGCTGTGGCAGGACTTCTACGTCACCACGCCGTGCTTCGCGACGCCCCTGCTCCGCGACGTCACCTTCCTGCCCGGCGGAGACGTGGTGGGCGCGGGCATGTTCTTCGGCACCCGCACCTTCGGCGGCCGCTCCTTCGCCGCGGACGACACCGACGTCTTCCTCCAGCGACTGGTGCCCTGATTCAGGCGGCGCGAGACGTGGCTTCCGGGGGCGTGGCCTGCGCGGGCATGGCTTCCACGGGCTCGCCGTCCTCCCCGAGCACCACCGGCTTGATGCCCAGCTTGCGCTCGACGAAGGCGTGGCCCAGGTAGATGAACGGCGTGAGGCCCACCGCCACCAGCAGCTTCACCACGTAGGACGTGTAGATGATGTTCAGGATGGTCGCGGTGGGCAGCAGGCCCGACCACGCGACGAACTGCACCACCACCGTGTCGATGAGCTGCGACACCAGCGTGGAGCCCGTCGCGCGCAGCCACAGCATGCGGTTCTTCGTGACGCGCTTGAGCAGGTTGAAGAGGGCGATGTCGCAGAACTGGCCGATGAGATAGGCCACCATCGACGCCATCAGGATGCGCTGCGAGCCGGCGAAGATGTTGTTGAACGTGGTCTCCACCGCGCCCTGCCAGTCCGGCGCGCGCGTGAGCGGGGCCCAGGGCACCCGCACCGCGATGGCAATCACCACGAAGGCGAAGATGGCCATGAAGAAGCCCACCCAGGTGATGAAGCGGGCGGACTTCTTCCCGTAGAACTCGTTGAGGATGTCCGTGAGGAGGAAGGTCACCGGGAACGGCAGCATGCCGATGGACATCACCGCGACGATGGGCCCCAGGTTCACCTCGAACAGCTTCACCGAGATGATGTCGCCCACCACCAGCGAGATGACGAACACCGCCGCCAGCACCACGAAGAGCTGAATCCGCCTGTCGAGTACCATCGCCCCGCGTCTATACCGCGCCTCACTCCCGCAGCAGTAGTCCCCCATCCAGCACCAGTTCCGACCCGGTGAGCCAGGAAGCACCCAGGAGATAGCGCACCGCTTCCCCCACTTCTTCCGGTTTTCCGAGGCGGCCGAGCGGGTGCAGCGCCCGCAGGCCCGCAAGCTGGACCTCCTGCCTGCGCGCGTACTCCGCGGGTGACAACGGGCCTTCTCCGGGTGCGAGCCGCACCTCGCGGGTCATGTCCGTCTCGACCACGCCCGGAAGCACCGCGCTGGCTCGTACGCCCCGTGCGGCGCCGGCCAGTGCCAGCACCTTCATCACCTGGAGCAGCCCCGCCTTCGCAGCGCTGTACACGGCGCTGGTGAGGACGGGCCGCGTGGCCAGCGTGGACGCCACGAAGACCTGCGCCCCACCCGGCTCCAGCACCTCCAGCGCCTGCTCTCCCAGCCGCAGCGGCGCCACCAGGTTGACCTCGAGTTGTGCGCGCAGGGCGTCCTCGCCGATGTGGCCCGGCGGCTGGTGCACCACCTGTCCCGCGCTGTGGACGAAGCCGTCCAGTCCGCCCAGCAGCGAGGATGCTCGGCGCAGCAACCCTTCGCGCGCCTCTGGAGAGGCCAGGTCACACGGCAGGGCGAAGGCCTTGCCCGGCCACTCGCGCACGAGCGACTCCAGCACCTCCGCGCGCCGGCCTGTCACCACCACCTGGCCGCCCGCGCGCAGCAGCGTCTCCGCCACCGCGCGGCCGATGCCAGTGCCGCCGCCGGTGACCAGCACCTTCCGGGTGCCCGTCGCGCTCACTGTCGCGCTCCCGTGGCGGGTCCGGAGTCATGGGTGCCCGTCGCGCTCACGGGCTGCGCTCCGCCGGCGAGCCCGGGGCCACGGGTGCCTCGAGCGGGTAGTAGGAGAAGCCCGTTGCGGGAGCCAGTCCCTCGGCGGGTGGCTCCGTCTCCACCTCGTCCGTGGGGATGAAGCGCGGCCGGTCCACACACAGCACCGTCTGCTCCGTGGCCGTCGGGTTGTCGTACCGGTGCGGGAAGCCTCGCGGCCAGTGGAAGGCCATGCCCCGCTCCACCGGCTTGCCTTGCAGCAGCAAGCCCGGGCCGAGCACCAATTCACTCTCCTCCATCTGCTGGTGCACATGCGTGGGGATGGTGCCGCCCGGCCTCACGCGCAGACGGTAGACGCCGTAGCCCGCGCCCTCGTGGATGATGTCCACGCGGCCGAAGGGTTTGTCCTCGCGCGCGTACTCCATCTCCTCGGAGGTGCGGTGAATCTGGAGCGAAGGCACCGCCATGCCACCCAACGCCTGCGGCTTGGTGACGCGCACCGTGGCCGCGTACACCTGCGCGCGGGGCACGTCGCCCGTGGGCGGCGCGAGCACGTAGCGGCACACGGCCTCGGCGGCGGACTCCAGCAACTCGAAGCGGCACGCCTCCAGGAGGAAGCGGAGCTCTCCCGTCAGCCGGCCGTAGTTCACGGTGTTCGCCAGCCTCCCGCCCGTCGCCGCGCTGCGCGTGTCCAGGAAGAGGGCCACGTCCAGCCGCAGCGGCTGGGCCGCGAAGCGCTCGCGGTTGAAGACACCCACGATGCAGTCCACCGTGAGGCCCCGCAGCTCGATGACGTCCAGCGGCCGGCCCTGCGGGGACGTCACCACCGGGGGATGGAAGGGGGGCTCTCCAGTCATAGCTGTGCGCTCCTGCCGCCATCCACGGCGATGACCTGCCCGGTGATGTACGGCGCCTCGCGGGCGAGGAAGACGACGACGCGGGCGATGTCTTCGACACTGCCCTCGCGTCCCAGGGGAATCCGCTTCAGCACCGCCTCGCGCGCCGCCGCGTCGAAGTCCTCGGGGAAGGCCACCGTGCCCGGGGACACGGCGTTGACCCGCACGTGCGGGGCCAGCTCCACCGCCAGCGCACGGGTGAGCATGATGAGGCCCGCCTTGCTCACCGAGTAGTGCGAGTAGTGGCTCACCGGCCGCTCGCCGCCGACGTCGGTGAGGTGAACCACCAGCGGATCCTTCCCGGCGCGCAGGCTCGGCAGCAGCGCCTGCGTGAGGAAGAAGGGCGCGTCCAGGTTCACCGCCAGCATCGTGCGGTACTGCGCGCGGGAGACGGCGGCGAAGTCCACCCGCTCGAAGAGGCCCGCGTTGTGGACCACCACGTCCAGCGCGGGGCACGCCTCGCGCACGCTGGCGCCGAGCGCATCCACCGCGTCGGGGTCGCTCAAGTCCCCCACGTGGAGGGTGACGCGGCGGCCGAGCGCCCGGAGCTCTTCCGCCAGCGACTCCAGCGAGTCGAGCGAGCGGTTCGCGTGGAGCGCCAGGTCATAGCCGGCGCGACCGAGGGCGCGGGCCACCGCGCTGCCAATGCGGATGCCGGCTCCCGTGACGAATGCGGTACCCATGGGCCGCATTCAGTAACAGGCCGCTCGCGGAAAGGCACCATGCGCCTGAAAAGGCGCGGGGCGCACCGGACTACCCCCGTAGTCCGACGCGCCCCGCGGTACTCCGTACTGAGTGCTCTCCCCTACTGCGGTACTTCCCCCTGAAGCTTGAAACCGTCTTCGCTACGGGTAGTAGCTGGCCGCGTGGGCGCGGTTGTTGCGCCAGCCGCCGTCATTTCCGTAGGACACCCAGACCCACTCCTGCACGGCCTCGTAGTGGCCGGGGACCCAGCGGTTCTCGTAGAAGCCGCCCGTGCACTTGGTGACGTGCCCGCGCCGGGTGTAGCGCTCCTTGCAGACCTCGGGGACCCACACGCGGTCGTTGCGGCCGTCGACGTAGCGGTTCACCGTCTGCAGCTCGTAGCGGCCGCGGGCCCGCGGAGGGGGCAGCGGCGCCGGGCCGTGGTTGCATGCGCTGCCGTGGACGTGGACCTCGACGTAGCCGTTGCCGCCACCATGGTTGCGGTCGTCGTAGCGGTCATTGCGGCGGTCGTCGTTGCGGTCGTTGCGACGGTCATCGCGGTAGTTGTTGTCGCCGCCGTTCGTCCGCCGCGAGGCCTCCTGGTTGGCCCAGTCACGCACGTTGCCGTCTTCCGCCAGAGCCGCCGTGGAGCCGAAGAGAAGGGTGCCGAGAACCAGGGACGCGATACCAGTCTTGAGAGCCATGTCGTTCAACCTCCGTCGTCCTGCTTGCACCTTCTGACGGGGGTCCCCGCGGTTCATTCAATGCCCATGGCCCCGCCATTTCCCCGGGCGGGCGCCACCTGGACCTACATCGAAAATGCCCGGGAGCACGCGGGGTTAGCGGGGTGCGACCTCCGCGCAGGTCAGCCCCTCTTCGGGCGCGCAGTTCTGTCCCACGAGGCAGCCACCCACGCCTCCAGGGTCCACGCAGCGGATGGGGCGGCAGTCCGCATCCCCCGTGCAGGAGCGGCGGCTCACCGTGCACGCGCCCTGGCTGCATGCGTCCTGCACGCAGTCCGCGTCCTGCTGACAGGTGCAGAAGCCCTCCACGTCGCCCTCGTCGATGGCACAGCGGCCCGCGCATGCGCCCGTGTCCTGGCCCGGGGCCTTCACGCAGCGACCGCCGTGTCCGCAGTCCGGGTCCTCGCGACACGGGAGCGAAGGCGACGGCGCGCACTCCGCATCCGAGCGGCAGCGCGCACGGCTCGCGGCCACCACCACGTCCGCGCACTGGTAGCCGTGGGGACAGCCCTGCCCCTGCGAGCAGTCCACGCCGCAGAAGGCGGTGCCCGGACTCGAGGCCTCGCGCAGGCAGAAGTTCGCGCCGCGACCGCAGACCTGGAGGCCGCCTCCGTAGGTGCAGCTCGCGCAGTAGGGGCGGCGCGTCGGGTCGAAGTCGCTGTCGCAGCTGTGGGTGGTGGTGCCGCAGCGCTCGCCGAAGGCACAGTCCGTGGCTTCCGCGCAGAAGGTCGCGTCGCAGACGCCCAGCGCGCAGGCGGCGCGGCCCTCGGGCGTGGTGGCGTCGCAGGTACAGGGGGCGTCGCCGCAGCGGCAGGCCGTGCCCGGACAGTCGCCTTCGCTCCGGCAGCCGGACACGCAGGTGGTGCGCGAGACGTCGCAGACCTCGCCCAGCGGGCAGTGCAGGTCCGAGGTGCAGCGGCCTCGGGTGAGGCAGGTCCCGGTGCCCGTGTCGCAGAAGAGCGAGGCATCACCGCAGTCCGCGTTCGACTCGCAGCCCGCGCGGTCCTGGCAGAAGCCCGCCGCGTTGCAGGTCTCGCTCGGGCCGCAGGCCGTGTCCGTGCGGCAGCGACAGACGTGGGCCTGCGTGTCGCAGCGGTACGCTTCCGTGGGCGTGCCACAGTCAGCGTCCGCGCGGCAGGTCGTGCCGGGTTCCAGCGCATCCTCGTGACAGGCGGCGAGCACGAGCAGCAGCAGCGCGGCGGGCCATGAACGGCGACGGTTGTTCACGGGTCGAAGACCTCCGAGCGGCTCAGCACGTAGGCGGTCCACGTCGCGGGCGAGAGGGTGTCGTACGTCCACTGCGCGTACTCGAAGCGCGGCACTCGCGCCATGGACAGGTCCGCGCGCAGACGCGTGCCCTCGGACAGTCCCGCGCGGAGCAACTCCAGCGCGGGGGCTGGCAGCGTCACGTGGGTCTCTCCCGCCGGGAGGATGGCCGTCCAGCGGATGCCGCTTCCCTCGCCCAGCGCGGTGAGGGTGAGCCGCTGCAGGTCTGGCTCCGTGGACGACGGCGCCGAGCTCCACGCCACCTCGCCGGTGAAGCACTGGCCCGACGGGGGAGCGGCGAAGGTCGGTAGCGGTAGCAGGGGCCCGAGCGTCATGCCCTGCGCGGGGTCTCCCGGCTGGCGGTGGTAGAGCAGGCTCTGCGGATACGTGGTGGTGCCTCGCAGCAGGTCGAGGAACAGGAGGCTCGCTCCGTCCAGCCGTGGCAGGCCGGGGAACGTGAGCCGAGGCCCCGGGCCTTCGATGATGGAGAAGAAGCGTGTCCCCGTGCCCCAGTTGTGCGGGTGCGGCACCAGTCCCTCCGCGCCCAGGTCCAGCCAGACGTACACCTGGTGCAGCGCGGGCTGCCCCGACACGCTGATGGGGCCGTCCACCGTGAGCGACGCGGTGACGTCCAGGTGCATGTCGAGCACCACGTCCTGCCCTTGCGCGACTCGCGTGGAGGAGGCCGCGATGCCGCGCCGCACTCCGAGCAGGTAGGGCTCGAAGTCCACCTCGTCCTTCAGCACGCCCAGCACCGCGTACACCGCGCGCAGGCCGGGCTGGCTGTGGACCTGGAATGCGCCTCCGTCCTCTCGCACGCGCCAGGTGTCCGCGCGCCGGTCTCCCGGCCCCGCGAAGGGCGGGCCGGAGGTGGGGCTCGGCTGCGCGACGAAGATGCGGGCCTCCAACACCTCATTCGGACCGAGGGGCCTCGGTGGCTTGAAGCCTCGCACCCGGCCGGTGATGGCGGCAGGAGGAAGCTCGGGGGGATTGCCCGGGTTGCCGTCGCTCGTGAGCTTGCGCAGGAACACCGTCAGGTTCTCCGCGCGGATGCCCGCCACCGTCACCGCGTCGTAGCCCTCCTTGAAGACCGTGGCGACCTGTACGCCCACCATCCGTGTGTCGGAGAGCGTGAGCTGCCCCCTCGCATCCGTGACGCCCTGGAGCGGTGTCGCCGCGTCCGTGCCGAGCATCACCCGTGCTCCCGCGACGGGCTGACCGTAGGCACCGGACGAGGTGTCGAGCACCGTGACGTTCAGCGTCCCCGTGAGCGGGCCACCGGAGAGTCCTCCTGGGCCCCTCGGGTCGAAGTACGTGAAGACCTCAGACAGCGCGGCGCGGGTGGTTCCTCGCGTGATGGACACCTCCACCGGGGCCTGCACTCGCGAGGACGGCGTGCGACAGGTCAGCGTGTGGCCGTCCACCACCTGCACATCCGTCGCGGGCTCGCCTCCGAAGGTAACGGTGGTGCCTTCACCCAGGCCCGCGCCTCTCACCGTCACGCGGGTGCCTCCGGCGATGGCGCCTCGGGAGGGCTCCACCTGGGCGAGCAGGAGCGGCGCTTCGTAGATGAAGGTGGCTGGTAGGAGGACTTCGTTCTCCGGGTCACTCGCGGAGAAGACATGGAGGGACTGTGCGCCCGCGCCTCCTGGTGGTGTCGTGAAGCGCAGTTGCTCCTGCGTGGGTGTCGAGGCCGCCGTGGCTTCGAGCGTCCCCACCCGCGCCACCGCGTCCGGTGGAATGAACGTTCCTTCCACCGTGACCTGCGTCCCGCCTGCGGTGGGCCCCGTGTCGGGCGTCACCTGGGAGAGCGAGAGCCGGAAGGTGTAGCCATTCGAGAGGCTGGCGCTCTCGGTGCCGGACATGGCGCTCACGGTGACGCTGCGTGGCAGTGAGGACTGCGCGGGTACGGTGACGGTGGCCGTGGTCGACGTGGCCGTGACGAGCGGGACGGACTGGCCTCCGAAGGACACCGCGAGCCCGGGCGTGTCGAGTCCGCTCCCCGTGAGCGTCACCGTGCCGTCCGCCCTCGTGCCGACGTGGGGGAAGACTCCGCGCAGGGTGAGGGTGCCCGCGGTGGCCTCCTCGTAGGTGAAGCCGTTGCGTACCTTCCAGGTGCCTCGCGGGGTGAGGACTGTCACGTCCAGGGCGCCCGCGCTCGGGCCCGGTGGCGTGGTCGCCGTGAGCTGGGACGGTGAGTCCACCTGGAACAGCGGAGCGGGTGTGCTTCCGAAGAGGACGGAGGTCGTGCCCTCGAAGCCCTTCCCCGTGAGCACCACCCGCGTGCCTCCGGACCGAGGGCCGGTGAGCGGAGCAAGGTCCGTGATTCGCGGGTCGTGAATGTAGCGATACGCGCGCCGCAGCACGCCTCCACTTCCCTGCCCGTGGACCCTCACGTCCACGGGCCCCTCGCTCAGGGCTCGGGGGACGACGACTCGCAATTCGGTGGAGGAGACCCGTGTGACGGCGGGGCTCGCCGTGCCCCCGAAGAGGACCTGGAGTTCCGTGGGGAAGCCCGTGCCCACCAGTGTCACCGTGTTGCCACCGGAGAGCGCTCCTTCCGCCGGAGAGAGGTCTCGCAGGTCGAAGGACTCGAAGTACGTGAAGCAGGCTTCGCAGCGGGCCGTGCCTCGCGGGTTCTCCAGTGTGAGGCTCGCGGGCCCGGGAGCCCCCGGCGGCGTGCGGAGGTCGAGCGAGGTGTCGTCAATGAGCTGGAAGTCGCGCACCTCACGCTCGCCCAGCTTGAGCATCGTGCGACGGGCCGCTTCCGTGGGAGTCGCGGCCACGCCCTGGACGAAGCCGCTGCCCGTCAGTCGCACCCAGGCGCCGCCTCCACTTTCGCCCCGCACTGGCAGGAGCGACAGGAGCGTGGGTGCTGGGCCCGCGTCTGACTGGGAGCCCGCGTCCGGGCCCGCATCTTCGGCTCCGGCTCCCGCGTCGATGAGGCCGGCGTCTGGGGTGACTCCCGGCGGATGCGAGCTGTCACCACAGGCGGCGAGCAGGAGGCACAGCACCGCCAGACGCAGGTGCCCCACCCTGGTGGTGACATGGCACCGGATGCGGTGGCCACGGCTCATGGCAGCAGCTCCGCTTGGAGGGTGTAGCCATTCGCGGTGCGCGAAGCCTCTCCGGTGATTCGCGCGGTGAGCGTCCTTCCTCCAGCGATGGAGGCGGGCAGCGAGACTGTCGCCCCGTTGGCTTCGGTGGAGCAGCCTGGCGCCTGGGTGCCCTCTTCTCCGAGCAGGCACAGGCGCAGCAGGCCGGCGGCGGCGACGTAGTTCGACAGTGACACCCGCACGCCCTGCCCCTCCGGCACGGTGAGACGGAAGTGGTCCTGGTCTTGCGGACACAGCATCCCTTCCAACGGCAGGCCTGCCGTCAGGGCTGTCGCCGTGGCGGGTGTGTCATTGGGCTCGTGGGAGTCGTCGTCACACGGTGTTCCCCGCGAGAGGAAGAAGCCCACGTCGTATGCTCGCGGCTCACTGCCCCGCGCCGCGATGCGCACCGTGTACGTGCCGGGCACCGCCGCGACGTGTGTCGCCAGGAAGCGCCCCGACGCGAGCACGCGTCCGCTCGCGTCCTGGAGCGTGGTGGAGAACGCCGGCTCCGCGAAGGCCTCCGCCTCCACGTTCACTCCGAGCTGGTCACCTCGCTCCAGCGTGATGGAGAAGTGGTCCACGTCGTCCGGACAGAGCGTGAGACCGAGGTATCGGCTCGCTCGCACCGGGTATGCAGCGACGGTGGTGTCGTTGGGCTCCAATGTGTCCGGCTCGCAGGCCCTTGGCACGCAAGTGCCGGTTCCTATTTCACAGCGCCGGTCGGCCGCGCATCCGTCATCCGAGGTGCAGGGCGGGGGCTCGGGCAGGCACGCTCCGCTCGGCACGTGGCA
The DNA here is from genome assembly GCF_026626705.1 of Pyxidicoccus sp. MSG2. Taxonomy (NCBI): domain Bacteria; kingdom Pseudomonadati; phylum Myxococcota; class Myxococcia; order Myxococcales; family Myxococcaceae; genus Pyxidicoccus; species Pyxidicoccus sp. MSG2. The sequence continues at coordinate 6,395,270 of NZ_JAPNKC010000001.1, read as the reverse complement.
CTGGAGGGGCACCATGCAGTCCCGGTCCGAGTAGCAACGCGGTGTCGCAGTGCAGCGTCCCGCGGCGTCACAGAGGAGGCCCGGGCCACACTCCCCATCCGCCTCGCACTGGACGCACCGGCCTTCCGCGCAGCGCTCTTCGGACGCACAGATTCGGGACGCTGTAGCCTCGGTGCAGCGGGGCACGCAGGCGTGCAGCCCCGTGTTGCAGCGCTCCTCCGGGCCGCAGTCCGCGTCCTCCACGCAGCCCAGGTCCTCTTCACACACGAGGCCCGCCGTGTTGCAGCGCTGGCCTGTCGGGCACTCGTCCCGCTGGCCCGATGGACAGAGGACCACATCCGCTCGCTGGCGACAGAGTCCCTGACGGCACCACCTCCCGAGCTCGCAGTCCGCGCTGGCCGTGCAGTCGGTGCCCCAGCCCTCGCGGAGGGTGCAGACCCGCGCGTCCGCTTCGCAGCGCTCCTTCAGCCGGCACTGGCCACTGGACTCGCAGGGGCCGCAGAAGCCCTGCATCCCGCAGACCTGACCTCCCTCGCAGTCGTCGCGGCGCTCGCAGGCCGTGGGCTCCGGGCCCGCATCCGGCACGGGCTTCGCCGGGTCGGAGGAACAGGCCGCGAGGAGCAGGGCGAACAGCCACGAGACGCGGGCGAGAGCGCGCGCCATCACGGCACCTCCGTGACGAGGCCCGCGGGCCACTGCACGTCCGCCACCGTCCACACATCGCCCTGCTTCGCCAGCGTGCGGCGGAACTCGCCCTTGAGCACGCCCCGGTCGTACACCCGCACCGTGGCCTCGCTGCGCGGGTCCACGGCTCCGTTCTCCCGAGCCAACACCACCGCCACGCGGTACGTCCCGGACACGGGGCTCTCGTAGCCGAACACCTCCGGCCCGTAGCCCGTCAGCCGGTCTCTCAGCAGCTCCGGGTCGTCCAGCGGACCGGGAGTGCCCCAGTCCGGACGCGGATTCGCGTAGTGGCAGTCATCCGGTGCGGAGCCGGGCTCCGCTTCCGTCCCGCGCAACACGTGCAGGTCCAGGTCCGTCAGCGCGTTGTTCCAGGACACCTCCACCAGCAACCGCTGCGCGGGCACCGCCACCACCCGCGTAGTCGCGGGCCGGAGGCTCCGAGCCCCCGCCGCATCCGTCACGTGCAGCTCCACCTCGTACTCACCTGGAATCACCGGGTCCAACCGCAGCACCGTGCTTGCGGCTCCGGCCTGGGCAATGGCGGCCTGGGCTCCCACGGGCCGTTGGCGGAGGGCCCACTGGTACGTGAGGGGTGTGTCTCCGTCCGGGTCCTGCGAGCTCGTCGCGTCGAGCGTCACCTCCTGGCCCGGTGCGCTGGCTTCTAGCGGAGCCATCACAGGCACGGGCGCGCGGTTCACTCCACCGCGCAGCGACACCATGGCCTCGCGATGGTCGGGGTCCGTGGTGTGCAGGCGCAGGGTGCCGCTCGCGGGCTCGGACATCGGCCCCACGGGCGCGGTGTAGCGCACGGTGATGGGGGCCTCGGTGCCGGTGTCCAGCATCGCGGGCGTTCGCGTCGAGCCGACCAGCTCGAAGGTGGAGGGGGTGTCGCTCGTGAGCCCGACTTCCTCCAGCACCAGAGGGGCACTGCCTCGCGAGCGCACGGTGAAGCTCCGCACCGCCGCGCTTCCCTCCGCAACACGGCCGAAGTCGAGCCGCGGAGGGTCCAGCTCGATGACGGCTGCGGTACGACCTTCTCCCCGGAGTGAGACCTCCACCGTGCCCTGCTCCGGGTCGTCCGTGCGCAGCTCCAGCGTCGCGGTGTAGGCCGCCTCGCGTAGGGGGACGAAGGCCAGCGTCACGGGGGCCTCGCTCTGCGCGGCGACTTCTTGCGGCGCGGAGACCACGCGGAAGGGGGCCTCCGCTTCGCGCACGGTGACGCCGAGGATTCGCAGCGACGCGCGCCCTGCGTTCACCAGCGGCAGCGTCACCGTGCGCTCGTTCAGTGCGGGCACTGGCCCGAAGTCGAGCGTCGGCTCCGGCGCAACCCAGCGGGGCAGCACGGGGCGCGCGGGCGCGTCTCCACCGCACGCGGTTCCGAGAAGGCAGAGGAGCGCGAGGAGCAGGAGGGACAACTTGTGGAGAAGGCGGGCACGCGACACCAAGGGCCGGGCCGCATTCGCATGAGGCCGCTCAGCCTGCGTGAGCCACTCGTGGAGAACGCGAGCGCACGACGCCAGCGGAGACGTGTCGCGGCGACGGCTCACGACGCGTCCTCCTCCACGTACTCCAACTCCACCCGCGTGCCGAGCCCCGGAACGGACCCACCCGCGAAGAACACCACCCGCCTCGCCGGCTCGTACGTCCAGCCGTCCGGCCCGCCCTGCACCGGCGTACACACCGCCTCCAGCGCCTCCGCCGATTGCGCCTCGCAGGCCGCGCGGTCCACGGACTCGCAACCCTGGAGTGACTCCTGTGACGTGCCACACGGATGGCGCACGCGCACCCGGAGCGTGTCCACCTTCGGTACCTGCTCCAGCGCGAACGTGCGCCGCAGGCCCACCGCGCTCGTCGCCAGCGTGCGCAGCGTGTCCGCGAAGTCCGCGTCGCAGATGCTCCCCACCTCTCCCCCGGTGAGCGTCACCAACTCCGCGTAGCGCGTCCCCGGCTCCGCGCCGCACCCGTTCGCCGGCACGTCTCCGATGATGGCCGACGCCACCACCGTCCCATCATTCCCAATCCCCTTCGCCTGCTCGAACATCCGCCAGTACGTGCGCACGTCGTGCGGCGAGCGGTCGTCCTCGTCCGTCACGAAGGCCAGGTACAGCCACGCCCCGGGGCGCAAGAAGGCTACCGGGTGAGCCGTCGCGCATGCCTCGCGGCAGGCTTCCGACGCACAGCCCGACTCACATGCGGCGCGCGCCTCCAGCACCGGCGCGTTCTCCCGCGCCTGGCGCTCCAGCACGCGGCTCGCCGCCTCCAGGCCCGCCTCGTACGCGCTGCCCTGCGTGCCCACCCTCACGCTGTCCCCGAAGGCCCGCTCCAGCTCCGGCGTGTCCGGGGCCAGTACGCGCGGCTCGCCCACCAGCTCTCCCGGACGCGTGAAGATGTCCGTCGTCGCCACGCCCATCCGGAAGTCGATGCGCCCCTCGCGGAACAGCGCGATGAACGCCTGGAAGTTGCGCGCCAGCGCCTCCTGCCTCGGCGCCATGGAGCCCGAATCATCCACCACCCACAGCACGTCCACCGCCGAGGCGGAGCGCTGCGCGTACGTGTCCACGTGGTAGCCCGGCGGCAGCGAAGGCACGAGCCGCTCGTCACGGCAGGACACGGAGAGGAGCGCCAGGAAGGCGACCGCGGCGGCACGGCGCATGGGGCGTGCAGCCTAGCCCATCCTCCCCGTCTCGCGCCCCGCCCGGGCTCGCGTCGTCCACCTTCCACTTCCACCGCCGAGCCCCCTGCACCGGCCGAAGATGCGCTACATGCAAGGGCACCATGTTCCACCGCCAAGGGCCCACCTTCCGGGAGCTGGCCGAACAGGCGCTCTCCTCCGTCGAGCGCGGGTACGATTTGCTCGCCCCCAAGTTCGACTACACGCCCTTCCGCACCCCGGACCCCGTCCTCAAGGTCGCGATTGAGCAGCTCGGGCCGCCCGGTACCGTCGGCAGCGCGCTCGACGTGTGCTGCGGCACCGGCGCCGCGATGCGCTTCCTCCGGCCCCTCGCCCGCGAGCGCGTCGTCGGCTTCGACCTCAGCCAGGGCATGCTCGAGGAGGCCAGCCGCCGCCTCTCCGGCGCTCCCGGCGACGCACGCTTCGAATTCCTTCGCGGCGACGCACTGGAGCTCCCGTTCCACGGCGAGTTCGACGTCGTCACCAGCTTCGGCGCCTTCGGCCACATCCTCGAGGAGGACGAGCCCCGGCTGGTGCGCGGCATCGCCCGGGCGCTGCGTCCCGGCGGCCGCTTCGTCTTCGTCACGTCACATCCGCCCTCGAAGCTCCACCCGGGCTTCTGGGTGGCCAAGAGCTTCAACGCGGCCATGCGCGTGCGCAACGCACTCTGGCGGCCGCCGTTCGTCATGTACTACCTGACGTTCCTGGTGCCGCGAGCCCGCGCCCTGCTGGAGGCGGAGGGCTTCACCGTCGAGGTGCGCGACGGCATCCTCCCCGAGCCCTTCACGCCACTCAGCACCGTCATCGCCACGCGGAAATGAAACGGGGCCCGCCGCATCGCGGCCGGGCCCCGGGCACCGTGGCTCGACTGACGACTACGGCGTGGGCGCGCTCACCTTCTTCGCGCCCTTCTCCAGGCTGGTGAACACCGTCTCCAGCCACGTGTCCTGGTTGATGAAGCCGGCGCCCCACGGCTTGAACTTCTCCGGCAGGCCCTCGGCCTTCACCTGCGCCAGCGTCTTGCCCGCGTCGCGCCGGGCGCGCACCAGCGACACCGACTCGCGGATGGCGGCCACGAAGCTCTCCAGCTCCGCGCGGCCCGCCAGCGGACCGTGGCCGGGGATGATCTTCACGCCCTGCGGCAGCGTGGCCAGCACCTTCTCGACGTTGGCCAGGTAGCCCTCCACCGAGCCGCCGCCATTCAGGTCGATGAACGGGAACGCGCCCACGAAGAAGTGGTCGCCCATGTGCAGCACGTTGGAGCCCACGAAGTACACCATCGAGTCGCCGTCCGTGTGGCCCGCGGGCAGGTGCGTCAGGCGAATCTCCTCGCCGTTGAAGTAGAGGGACATGCCCGTGTCGTAGGTGATGACCGGCAGGGCCTCCTTCTTCGCGGGAGGAATCTTGCCCATGGGGCCCATGTCGACGCCGGCCACCAGGCGCGTGCGCACCTCGCGCTGCGCGACGATGCGGCCCTCGCGACCGAACACGCCGTTACCGCCCGTGTGGTCGAAGTGGTAGTGCGTGTTCAGCACGTACGAAATCTTCGCCTTGCTCAGCTTGTCGATGGCCTTGTTGATTTTCGGGGCCAGCACCTCGAACTGGTCGTCGACGATGAGCAGGCCGTCCGGGCCCACCGACACGCCGATGTTGCCGCCCACGCCCGTCAGCATGTGCACGTTGCCGGCGACAGGCTCGCTCGTCACGTTCCCCTTCGCCGGGTCCGGGAGCTGCGCCAGCGCTACCGAGGGAATCGCCACCAGGACGGCCAGGAGACTTCTCATTTATAGGCTCCACGAAGCAGGAATTTACGGTCGCGCAACATAACCGGAGGCACGTCGCCCCACCTGCTTTTGTGCACGCCACGCTCACGTCACGTAGTCCACCCGCGTCACCGTGTACTCCACCGCGCCGCGCGGCCGCTCCACGACCACGGACTCGCCCACCTCCTTGCCCAGGAGCGCGCGCGTCAGCGGCGACTCCACGCTCAGCCGCCCCGCCTTCACGTCCGCCTCGTCCGGCCCGACGACGCGGTAGCGCACGCGGCTTCCGTCCTCGTCCTCCAATTCCACCCACGCGCCGAAGAAGACGCGGCCCTCCTGCGCCCCGTCCGGCGCCACGACGCGCACCTCCTCCAGCACCGCCGCCAGCTCCCGCGCGCGCCGCTCGCGCTCCTTGCGCCGCGTGCCCAGTTCCAGCGGCGTCAGCCCCGCCGCCCCGGTGTCCGGCCCCTGCACGGCGAGCAACTCCTCCTGTAGGGCCCGGTAGCCCTCCGGAGTGATGTAGCGCTTCTCCCCCGACGCCGGGCGCGGCCGCGCGGGCAGGAGCCCCTCGTCCCCGCCCGCGTCCTCCTTGGTGAATGCCTTCGACATGCCTGCCTCCGCCCTGGAGAGATTCTTCAGTCCTTCCAGGGATTTGTAGCCCCCGCCGTGGACGCCTGCCCGTCCAGTGGGCGGCCCTCTTTTCTGTCTAATGTGAAAAATGGCAGAATCACGGACATGCCCCTGCCACGCAATCTCCCCCGATTCGCGCACCGGCTCACCGTCCGGCTGCGCGGGATGTTGCCTGTCTACACGCATGACGTGTCCGAGGGCGGCTTCTGCGCGGACATGCTCCAGCCGCTGAAGCCGGGCACGCCCATCGAAGGCTCCATCGCCGTGGGCGAGTCGGAGCTGCCCTTCCAGGGTGAAGTGGTGTGGACGCGGCGCGCGGCGGGAGAGCGCGTGCGGGGGCGCTACGGCGTGCGCTTCACGCACGTCACCGAGGAGTTCCGCCGCCGCCTGCAGGAGTACCGGAAGATGCAGGGCAAGCGGCTCGTGCGCTGGTTCACCTGAGCCGCCGTTTCTCCCATGCTCCGCGCCGGAGCCCATGGTTACGCTGCGCCCTCTCTTCTTCTTCATAGAGGTGCGCGATGGCAGGACAGGCGAAGCTGACCGGCACGCAGGGCCAGGAGTTGGCGGGCCAGCTCAGCGAGGCCCCCGGTGGCAGGTCGCGCGGCGCGGTGGTGCTCATCCACGAGTGGTGGGGCCTCAACGCGCACATCCGCGGTATCGCGGACCGGCTGGCGAGCGAGGGCTTCACCGTCTTCGCCGCGGACCTCTATGGCGGCCGCGTGGCGAAGGACGCGACGGAGGCCGAGCAGTTGATGAACGCGCTGGACTGGGGCAGGGCCACCGCCGAGCTCCGCGCGGCCACCGAGGCGCTGCGCCAGCGCGCTCCGGGCACGAAGGTGGCCATCATGGGCTTCTGCATGGGCGGCGCGCTGACGTTGCTTGCCGCCGCGAATGACCCGGGGCTCGACGCGGCCGTGCCCTTCTACGGCATTCCGCCCGAGCAGGGCGCGGACGTGTCCCGCATCCGCGCGTCCGTGCTCGGCCACTTCGCGCAGCATGACGACTGGTGCACGCCGGAGCGTGTGGATTCACTGGAGAAGAAGCTGAAGGGCGCCAACGTCCCGGTGGAAATCCACCGCTATGACGCCGACCACGCCTTCTTCAACGACACGCGCCCGGAGGTCTACTCACGAGCCAACGCCGAGACGGCGTGGAAGCGCACCGTGGACTTCCTCCACGCGAAGCTCGGCTGAGCGCACGCGTGGAGGAGGACGGCGCCGGCTCAGATGCCGGCGCTGGGCCCGGTCGGGGTGGCGGGCGTCGCGGGCGAGGCAGGCGACTCAGGCGTGGCGGGCGAGGCAGGCGACTCAGGCGTGGCGGGCGTCTCCGGCGAGACAGGCGCGGCGGGAGTCTCCGGCGCGGCGGGAGTCTCCGGCGTGGCGGGCATGCTCTCCGGCGCGGGCGACTGTCCCGAGGGCATGACCTGGAGGCGGTAGCTCTTCACGCCCGCGGGCAGCACCACCTCGAACAGCGGGTTCTCCTTCAGCAGCTCCGGCGACACCTGGAGCGTCACCAGGCCTTCCGCGTCGGTGACGGCCGACAGGCGCGAGCGGCTGTCGCCGGCCAGCACCCGGGCGCCCGGCACGGGCTGGTTCGTCTCCGTGTTCACCACGCGCAGCGCCACCGTCTGCCCGGCCACGCTGGCGGTGGGGCCCGGCGCCACCACGTCCTTGTAGCGGGGACGCAGGGTGCAGGCGGACAGGAGGGCGGTCGAGGCCAGGACGGCGGTCAGCAGCGTGCGGCGAAGGCTCATGGGAATTTCCGTGCGGGATGGGAGAGGGGGGTGCGGCCGGGCGCGGCAGCATAGCCGCAACACACCGCATCGCCAGGTCCGTGCCCATCTTCCCGTTGCACTGTCGGGAGGCATGCAGCGCACCCGTATTCCGGTGGGAGTGCGCCAGGGCTCGCAGGGAGGCCCGCCCAGCAGTGCGCCGGGCAGCCCTTCCTTGTTCCCGCCACCGTCCCAACCTCAAGGGCATCGAGCGTTGTCCTCACCCTGTCCCTTGGGAGCTTCGACGCACATGCCTGAATTCATCAAGCCCGACGCGAGCGCGGCGCCACCCCCCCAATACGAGTTCATCCGCGCCGAGCTGCCTCCGGGCGTCACCATGAAACCCGAGCAGGTCGTCCTCAAGCGGCGCATCTTCGTCGGCAGCGTCCTGACGATGTTCATCGCCAGCTTCGTCACCTTCTGGATTCCCCTCTTCAACGGGCTCCTCGGAGGTGCCTTCGGTGGCTTCCACGCGGGCCGCATGAAACGCGCGCTCGCGGCGGCCGCGGTCAACTCCGTCGCGGTGCCGGGCGTCCTCGGATTCCTCTACTTCTTCAGCCAGCAGGACTCCTCGCGCTTCTTCTACGGGCTGGGCTTCCATGGCTTCGTGTTGCTCCACGTCATCGGCACCTTCATCGGCGCGGTGGCGGGCGCGGCCAGCCGCCCGCTGGCGACCGGGGACATGCTCCAGCGGAACGAGCCCCTCGCCGTCAGCGCATCTCCAGGCCCAGTGCCAGGCGCCGTTCCGAAAAGCCGTCCAGCCAGGTCGACGGAGACCGTGACGTCCCCTCCCACCGGACCCGTGCGCGAGGAGTGAGCAGCACACCGAAGGGCCCCGCTCGCCCCAGCCACCACTCCACCTGGAGTGACGCCCCCGCCTCGTGCGTGACGTGCGCGTCGCCCACGCGCCAGGTGGGGGCATACGCCGCCTCCAACCGCACCGCATTGGCCCCCGAGCCGGGCAGCCCCGTGCGGTGCGCCACCGAGAGGCGCGGCCCCGCCGCCGGAGTCAGCACGTCCTGGCTCCAGTGCATCGTGGCCATTCCCCCCACGCCCACCGCCGTGAAGCTCGAGAAGCGCGCGCTCTCGTCCAGCACCATGAGCGCCTCCGCCTGCACCGAGGCCCGGTGCGGCAGCGAGCGCGCCGGGTCCGACGTCACGCGGGCCTCCGCGCCCCAGCCCAGCGAATCCCACGCGGACTCGCGGAACTGCGGCAGCTCGCGCAGCAGCGTGCGGTAGCCCACCAGCGTCAGCTCCGAGGCCACCAGCCGGGGCACGCCCCAGCGCGGCTCCAGTGAGAGCTCTCCGTCCAGTACGCGCAGCTCGCTGCTCGGCTGGAAGCCGTGGAGGCGCGCGTCGCCGAGCGCCTCGGCCATGCCCGCGGTGCGCAGGCTCACCACCGGCCTCGCGCCGCCGACCCGCGGGAAGTCCACGCCCATGCTCACCACCGTGCGCCCCGCGCCCGAGTCCCGCAGCGCAGTGTCCGCCCAGGCGGTCTCCGCTTCCACCTTGCGGCGGCGGTCCTCGCCCAGGAAGGCCACCGGGTCCACCTCCGCCAGCACGCCGTCGTTGAGCGCGCCCTGCACCTCCGTGGCACGGGTGAAGGCGGCCTCGGTGCGCTCGGCACGGACCAGGATGCGCAGCTCCTCCGGCGTGGCCAGGCGGCGCGGCGCGGTGGCGAGCGCCTCCTGCAACAGCGTGGTGCGGTCCAGCACGGCCAGCTTGCGCTGCAGGGCGTCCTCGTTCTCGAAGATGCGCTGGCGCTCGCGCACGCCCGCCGCCGCCGAGCCCGGCACCGGCACCCTCACCGCGAGGAGTTGCTCACGCTCGATGCGCAGGCGCTCACCCTCCGCGCGGTCCACGGCCGCGCGCTCCACGCGCACCGCGTGGGCCACGTAGGCGTGCAGTTGCTCCCGCACCTTCGCGTGCTCCTGGGGCGGCGCCGAGGCGAGCAGTGCGCGCACCACGTCCGGCAGGGCGTCGTACGCGGCGCGGCGCACGTCGGGCTCGGGCGACTGGAGGTTTGCGTGAAGCTCCCGGAGCCTCGCGTACTCAGCGGTGCCCACGTGCCCGGCCAGGGCGGACAGGGCGTCCTCGCGCGCCGCATGCGCGCGTACCGCACGGTCCCCCGTGGACTCGAAGGCGTCCGGGATGTGCTCCAGCAGCGGCCCGGCGCGTCCGTCCTGGCCCACCACTTCGACCCGGGCCAGGGCGTCCAGCGTGGCCGTGGGCAGCACCCAGAACGTGCCGGGCGCGCGCACCTGCCGCCCGCCCTCCATCGCTCCGTTGAGGAGGAAGAGGAGCGCGCTCGCACAGTTGTCGGTGAAGAAGTAGTAGCCCATGTAGCCGCGGCGCTCGAGCTCCCAGACGCGCTCCAACATCCGCGCCTCCTCGCCGCGCGTGAGGCGCAGGCGGAAGCGGCGGATGGAGCGCTGCTCCAACTCCAGCGCCTCGTGGGACAGGTCGCCCATCGTCCCCGTGAGGAAGACGGTGTCGTAGCCGCCCGTCATCCCCTTCACCAGGTAGCCCAGTCCCTTGGACTCCATGCCGGTGAGCGCCACCAACTGCACCACGCGCTCGAAGTTGGGGCCGCGCGGTACCGCGCCCTCGCGCCACACCGGGCGCAGCAACATGTGGCCGAAGAGGGACTCCGGCTGGCGCCCGGTGGACGCCACCAGCAGCACCTCGAAGTGGGACAGGGACTCCAGCTCCGCCCAGGCGTCGAAGGCCGGGCAGCTTCCTCGCGGCGTCAGCGTGCCCAGGCCGGAGGACTCCACCAGCTCCGACAGCGCGCGCGCCTTGGAGAACTCCTGGCAGCGGACCTGGTCGTCCACCGGCACCGCGTCGGCGCGCAGCGACTCGGCGGGGATGAGCAGCTCTTCCGCGAAGGTGACGAGGTCCAGCGAGGCGCTCCGCTGTCCCAGGGCGCGGCTGAAGGCTCCGGCGTAGGTGAGGCGCGCCTCCTCCTTCCACACCAGCGGCCGCTCGAAGGGCTTCTGCCAGCCCGACAGCCGGCGCCACAGCGGCGTGCCGCTCCAGCCGCGCTCGTCGTCCCAGCGCTGCACCACCGCGTGCACCACCGCGCGGCGGCGCCACAGTTGCTCCGACTCCGCGTCCGTCAGCCGGGACAGTCGCAGCGTGGCGCGGTGCTCGTTGGACGGTGCGTACCGGTAGAGGTGGAAGCGGGCCCTTCCCTCCGTCCAGTCGGGCCGCTCCGGTGTGCCGTCACCGAGCCCCAGCGGTGCGGACTGCTCGTGCAGCACCAACTCCAACGGGCCTCCGGGGAGCCGGCGCATCGCGGGCGGCAGTGCCTGGAGTCCCGCCTCCACCTCGGCCACCAGCGCCGCGTCCCGCGCCGCCGCGCCTCGCAGCACCACGCCGGCGAGCTCCAGGGCGCGCACCCGCGTGGAGAGGTTCTCCTCCGCATTGACGGGCAGCTCCGGCGGTACCGGGCTCGGACGCTCCAGGACCATGCCGGAGCCGTCCATCTGCTCCAGGCGTCCGGAAGACGTGCCCACCGCCGTCACCGGCAGCGCGCAGACCAGGCCGAGCACCCAGGCCGAATGGCGCCTCAATGCGCCACCTCCGCCGTCTCCGCTCCTCCCGGCGCGGAGAGGAGGAACGCACGGCGGTCCTCGTCCAGGCGAGGGTCGGCGCTGGCCAGCTCGCCCACGCGCTCCATCCACGCGAGCGCTCGCGCGGGCGTGAGGGTGCGCGCGTCCGCCATCGCCAGCAGCTCCTGCCGGTGCGCCCGCAGCACGCGGCCGAAGGTCCCCAGGTTCTCCCGGCGGATGTGCGCCGCCGCCGCCAGGTCCTCCACCGTCGGGCCCGCCCCCAGCGCCAGGTCCTCGCGGAGCTGGTGCGTGCGCGAGCGCAGGTACACCTGCGCCGAGCGTCCCAGCTCCTTCGGCGCCACGCCCCGACGACGCTCCACCGCCGCGTACGCCTGCCAGATGACCACGCCGAGCCCCACCACCACCACGCCCACCGTCACCGCCGACACCACGTTGTCGTTGTTGCTGTGGCTGCTGTTGTCGGAGTTCGAGCGCGACGCTTCGCCCTCCGCCTTCTCCGTCCCGCTGGAGCCCTCGCTGGAGCCGCCCTCCTCGGAGCTGCGCGAGGTCCGCTCACTGGAGCCACTGTGACTGTCACTGGAGCCATCCGACTCCGAGCTCTTCGACTCCGAGCTGCCGCCCGAGTCGCTGGAGCCTCCCTCCTCCGAGCTGTTGCCCTGGCTGGAGTCTCCCGACTCCGACTTGCTGGAGTCCCCCTGGCTGGAGTCGCCCGAGCCCGACTTGCTGGAGTCCCCCTGGCTGGAGTCCCCCGAGCCCGAGTCCGACCCCTGGCTGGAGTCGCCGGCAGCCGAGGCGCCCGTGTCCGACGCGCTCAATCCCCGTGAGCCCATGGCCGCGGGCGTCCTGCAGCCGGAGACCGCCATCACCACGGCCATGCACAGCGCGCACTTCGCGGAACTCTTCGTCTTCATCCCGCACCCCTTTTGGATGTCCGTTCGTTTCCGCGCGGCCCGGCCGGCGCACGGTCATGCCTGGCGCGTGCTCAATGCGTCGCGTGCGCCTCCAGCGCGGCCTCGAGGTCCTTGCGCAGCAGCGGGTCCTCGCGCACCAGCGAGCCCAATCGCTGTATCAACTCCAGCGAGCGCGCGGGAGTGAGCGTGCGAGCATCCGCTAGCTCCAGTAGCTCGTGCCGATGGGATTGCAGCAGCATCCCGAAGAGCGGCACGTGCTCCCGACGCAGCATCACCACCGAGGCCAGCGCCTCCACCGTGGGGCCCATGCCCCGCATCACGTCCTCGCGGAACCGACCGAGGTGGATGCGCAGGTACTCATGCGACAGACGCGCGGCGCGAACCAGGTGGGGAGCCACTCCGGTGACGGCGGAATTCCAATCACTCCCCATCCAGCCTCCCTTCGAAAGCACTTCCTCCTTGATTGCGTTTGTTCAGTCGTTGCGGATCGCCTCCCGTAGCCAGCCGCGTGCCGGAGGCCGAGGAGGAGCGGTTTCGCGGCCTTGGCCCACGACGCCGCGCGGCAAGGCGCGAAGCCCGCTTGCCGGAAGTGCGTTGCCGGCTACGCGCCAGGGGCTTGGATTCCGGGGGGTGCGCCTCCACCCTTCCTCCAGGTACTTCGTGGAGCCATGTCATGACCCTGGGACTCTCCATCCTCGGACTCTTCAGCGCGCTGCTGGCCCTGGCCGTGCTCTTCCCTCCCGACGAGCCGGCCTGGTTCGGCTTCGGGGTGCTGGCGGCGGCCCTCTTCTCGCTCGGCGCCGCCTTCAGCCGTCCCCACCTGCGCACCGCCGCGCCATGGGCCGTCGGAGCGGCGCTCTGCATCTGGGGGCTGGTCGGCCTGGGGACCCGGGACGTCAGCGCGTGGATTGGCTGGGCGACGCTCGTGTTCGGCCTCGCGTACCTGGGGCTCGGCTCGCTGCACTTCCTCCAGAGGGTGGTGCCAACCGGGCGCCTTCCGCGCTTCCTGCGTCCGGTCGCCTGACGCGGCTCACCGGAAGGGCGCTCCACTGCTCGGCGGAGTCACGGAACAGCGCGCCGGGCACCCGGAGGTCGAGCACCCGGCGCGCGCTCACGCACCACGGTACCGGCCCTCCCCCCCGGGAGCCGACCCCATGAGTGTCACGGTATTCTGTTCACAGTTCCATAAGGGAAACCCGTCGGGTCGAAATCAACCCCGGGGTGTGGGCCCATCAGACGTCAGGACCCGGACGCTTGGGGGGCCCGCCGGGGTCGCCCGTGACGGCCACCCTGTCCTTGGGCGTATACTCCGCAAATCTTGATCCGTTTGAATTCCGAGGAGCAGGGCCTGCTGGCGGACCTTGAGGTCCTGGTCGCGGAGGCCGAACCCAGCGCGGAGTCTCTCCCGTCGGTGCTGGGAGCCCTGCGCGAGGTGATGAAGGCCGAGCGCGCGATTGCGTACGGGGTGGACGTAGGCCCCGACCGCAACAACGCCAGCTACTCGCACAGCCAGGGGTTCTCCCTGTCGGCGGCGACCGTCCACGGGCTGCTCGACGGCTCCATCTCCGCGGTGGGTGACCCGTGGGGTTGGTTCGATCCGGCCCGCCCCGAGCCGGCGCAGCGCAACCGCGCGCTGCACTTCCGCTCGCTGGCGCAGACGGAGGCGCAGCGGATGCCGCTGCCCGACCTGCCCGCGGGTGAGGTGGGGCGCCGGCTGGGCCTGAGCGAAGGCGAGCTGGAGGCGGTGCGTGAGCGCGCGCTCACCCGCTCCGGCGCGGTGTTCCGGCAGCTCGGCGTGGAGAACATGGCCTGGCTGCGCACGCTGGTGTGCGAGGGCCCGGCCCTGCTCGGCTGGGTGGGCCTGGGCCGCGAGGAGCCCTTCACGGAGCGCGAGCAGCGGCTGCTCCAGGCGCTGACGCCGGCCCTGCAGCGGCGGCTGACGATGGAGGCCCGGCTGCGCGAGTCGGGGCTGATGTCCACCGCGCTGGAGGTGGCGATGGAGGCGCTCGGGCGCGCGGCCTGGGTGGTCAGCTCCAGCGGCCGCGTGGTGCACGCCAACGCCGCCGGGCGCATCCGGCTGGAGCGCGGCGAGCCGGAGTTGATGGAGCAGCTCAAGCACGGCGCCCAGGGCGTTCCCTGCTCCGGCCCGCTGACGCTCACCCCGCTGCGCACTCCGGGCCTGCCGTCGCACTACCTGGCCATCGACACCGGCACCGCGTCCAGCGCCGCCGCGCGCGTGCATGCGCTGTCCGCGCGCTGGTCGCTCACGGCGCGCGAGTCGGAGGTGCTCACCCACATCGTCCAGGGCGAGACGAACAAGTCCATCGCCGCGCGGCTGGGCTGCGCGGAGCGCACGGTGGAGGTCCACGTCACCCACCTGCTGAGCAAGGCGCAGGTGGAAAGCCGTTCGGCGCTCATCGCCCGCTTCTTCCAGTCCTCCTGAGTCGCCGTCCCCATGCCGTAGGATGGGCGCCGTGAACGACACGCGCGACGCCCGCATCCACGCAGCCTTCGCCAGAGCCGCGGAGGCCGTGGCGAAGGGCCCCCACTCCACTCCCGCGGACGGACGGCCCCGGAGGCGGAGGCTCGTCATGGGGGACCCGCAGGCGGACCTGGACCGCGTGCTGGCCATCCTCGCGCACCACGACGTGCTGGGAGACGACGGCCGGCTGCGGCCCGACGTGTTGCTCGTGTCGGTGGGCGACCACTTCGACTGGGGCAAGCCGTATGAGCGCGAGGCAGGGGCCATCAGCGCCCTGTCCCTGCTGGCGTGGCTGGCCACGCACCCGGCGGACCAGGCGGTGATGATTCTGGGCAACCATGACCTCGGCCGCGTGGGCGAGCTGGCGGGCTTCACGGACGCCACCTTCGCCGCCGCGCAGGAGGAGGCGGACCGGGCCTACCAGGGCGGCCACACCGACGAGACGGCGGAGCGCGCGTTCCTCGCCCGCTGGCCGCGAGTGCCCACGGCCGAACTGGTGGCTCGCGACTTCGGCAACTTCCGCGAGGCGCAGCGCGCGTGGGTGGAGCACCTGCTGCGCGTGCGGCGCTTCCGCACGGCGTACGCGGCCGGGCCGGGACTGCTGGTGCTGCACGCGGGCGTCACCCACGAGGACCTGGACGTGACGGGCCTGCCGCAAGCGCGACGGGCGGACGCGGGCGCGGTGGCGGACGCGCTGAACGGGACGGTGGATGCGGCGGTGGCGGCGTGGACGGGAGGGCCCCTGTCCGTGCCGGGCCTGCACCATCCCGGCGACGCGGCCACCGGCGAGGGCGTGGGCATCTTCTACCACCGCCCCAGCCTGAAGCCGGAGGACGCCGAGCGCGTGCGGGGGACGCCTCGCCGGCGCTTCGACCCGAGGCGGCTCCCCGCCGGACTGACACAGGTGGTGGGGCACACGCGCGACAAGCGCAACCGCGAGCTGCTGGGCGTCTCCACCGCCCAGGCGCGCGACGGCGTGGTGCGCCACCTCGTCACGGATGGGACGCGCGTGGACTACGCGCACGGCGCACCGCCACCACCGACGCCGGAGGCGGCGATGCTCGTGTTCACCGACGGCGGCATGCGCGAGTGCCCGCCCAGGGACTACGAGCTGTTCGACCTGGACACCCGCGCCGCCGCGCGCTGAGCGCTACTTCGGCGCCGGCTGGGCCGCCGGCTGGAGACCGGCGAGCTTCTTCTCCAGGCCCGCCACCGCGCGCGGAGACACCTGCGAGGCGGGCAGCGTCTTCGCGAAGGCAATGGCCTCCTCCAGCGTCTTCGCGGCGCCGGCCGGGTCCTTGCGCGCGACGAAGATGTCCGCGCGGCTGGAGAGCACCGTGAGGCGGCGCGCGCCCTGCACCCGGGCCAGCGCGCGGTCGCTCGCGGCGAGCGCGTCGTCCAGCCGCCCCTGCATGCGGTACAGCGTGGCCAGCCGCGCGGGCGGGTTGTAGTCCTGGGGCAAGTCCTTCTCGCTCTGCTCGAGCGCCGGAATCACGCGCTCGGGCGCGCCCAGCTTCATCGCCGCCCCCATGCGGTGCGAGTCGAAGACGGTGCGCGCCTCGGGGTTGGGCGCCTTCGCGGCCTCGCCCTCCAGGTACGTCAGCCACTCCCTGGCGAGGGCCTTCGCACCGGCCTCGTCCTTCGCCGCCTCGCGCGCCTCCACGAGCACGCCGTACAGGTCGGAGCGGTCATCCGCGGCCATCTCGATGGCCGGAGGCGCCAGGGCCTCGGTCACCTTCGCCTCCAGGGCGGGCCGCAGCTCCTTCGCCGCCGCGGACCCCTCCTCCAGCGCCAGGGAGCAGGACAGCCCCAGCGACGCGCCGCTGGCCCAGAACAGCGAGCGCGGCGTCTTCGGCAGCTCCTCCAACGCCGTGCGCGCGCACGACTCGTACTGCTTCGCGCCGTACTTCGCCGTCAGCATCGACGCCACCGCGCGGCCCCGGCGGGACCAGTCGGCGGGCGCCTCGGCCAGGGCCTCGGCCAGCGTGTCGGCCGACTCCGCGGCGCGGCCCTCCGCGTACAGCGCGTCGCCGCGCGCCAGCAGCGCCTCGGCGCCGGTGACGCCTCCTTTATATGCGCGCTCACCGTCGTCGAAGAGCTTCACCAACTGGTCCACCGTGGCGCTGCCGGCGTAGCGCAGCAGCGGCTTCTCCTGGCGCGGGTCGATGACGTACAGCGTGGGCCAGAACTCCACCGGGTACTTCTCCTGGAAGGCCGCGTTCGTCGTCAGGTCGGTGTTCACCTCCAGCCAGACGTAGCGGCCGGAGTGCTTCGCCAGCGCCTTGTCGGACATGACGTACGCCTTCATGGAGCGACAGGTGTGGCACCACGGCGCCCAGACGTCGACGAACAGGGGCAGCCCCTTCGCCTTCGCCTCGGCGAGCGCGCGGCCGTAGTCGTCGTCGATGAAGGGCAGCGGGGAGCCGGCATGGGACTCGTCCGCGGGCGCGTTGGTGTTGGCGGCGGTGCAGGCAACGAGCCCCATGAGGAGCAGGCAGGCGGCGGGAAGGCGCATGGGGGCGACCCTAGCGCCAATGGCAGCCTCTGTCCTCGGCCGACACCTCGAGTGCAGTCTCCTGGGCAGGACGCCGTGTGCATGCTCTGGTGCGCGCGGACTTCCGGTGATGAGAGACCCGTACACCCTGCGCACCTTCCTCGCGTCGGCACTCGACGCCCTGCCCGCCCCCGAGCGCTTCCCGGAGGCCCCGGACGCGGACGCCGCGCGCCGCCTCGCCGAGCGGCTGCGCCGGGATTTGCTCCCCCGGCTGGGCTCCGCGGACGCGCCGCTGCTGCTCGTGGCCATCGCCGGCCCCAACAACGTGGGCAAGTCCACCCTCTTCAACGCGCTGGTCGGCGCGGCACTGTCCCCGGCGCGGCCCGAGGGCGGCCTCACCAAGCAGTGCCTCGCGGCGGCGCACCCGGAGACGTGGACGGGCGCACTGAAGGACTTCCTCACCCGGCGCTACGACACGGTGCCGGTGGCGTCGGGCGACGTGGCGCCGGTGGACCAGCCGGGCCCGGCGGGGCGGCTGTACCTGGTGCTGTCGGACGCGGTGCCGCGCGGACTGCTCGTCATGGACACGCCGGACTTCGACAGCGTGTACCGCGACAACCGCGAGCGCGCGGAGGCGCTGCTCGTCACCGTGGACGTGCTCGTCTTCGTGGTGAGCCGGCAGACGTACCAGAACGCCGCGCTGGTGGACTTCCTGCGCGCGGCGGTGGGGCATGGGCGGCCGTACCTCCTCGTCTACAACGAGGCCACGCGCGAGGAGGTGGCGCGCGGACACATGGACAAGCTGGCAGCGGACGTGGGCCACCCGCCGATGGCGCGCTATCTGGCGCCGCACCAGCCAGAGGTGGAGGCGGGCCTGAAGCCGCTGGCCACCGCGCCGCTGGACGGGCGCCCGCCGCTGTCCGCGCTGCTGGGCCAGGCCGAGCACGCGCGCGAGCTGAAGGCCCGGGCGCTGGAGGCGTCGCTCGCGGACGCACGCGCGGAACTGGACGTGGTGGCGCGCGCGGCGTCACGCGCGGCGCAGGAGCCCGAGCGGCTGCGGCAGCGACTGCGGCACGAGCTGAATGGCGTGGGCGCGAGCGCGGCGCTGAAGGCGGTGCCGGCGGACGTGCTCATCGACGCCTTCCGGGACGAGCTGGACGCGCGCAGCCAGTTCCACAAGTGGGTGCGGCTGCCCTTCCGCGGGCTGGCCACGGCGCTCACCTTCGTCAGCCGCAAGGTGCGCCAGTCCTTCACCGGCCCGGAGCCGGAAGGCGCGGAGACGCCCACGCACGCGGTGGACGAGTCCATGAAGGACGGCGTGCGCAGGCTGGTGGACGCCCTGGCCTCCGAGGTGGCCGCGTGGCACGGGGACGCGGAGACGAAGGCGAAGCTGGCGGAGGCCTTCGGCCCGGTGACGCTGGCGAAGCTGGAGGAGCCGCTGGGCTTCGAGCCGCTGCACGCGCACGCGGCGGACCGGGCCACGCTGTACGCCTACTGCCGCGACCTGGTGGCCATGGAGCTCCAGGGGGGCATGCGGGAGGAGATGCTCCAGACGCTGACGACGCTGGTGTACTCGGTGCCGTCGGGCGCGGCGGCGGTGGTGACGGTGGCCACGGGCGGCTTCGGCCATGACGCGGTGGTGTGGGCGGGCACGCTGCTGTCCACGCCGCTGATGGAGCGCTTCGTGGACCTGCTGGGCGCACAGGTGCGGGCCCGCGTCACCCGGAAGTGGGCGGACTCGCACGGCGCCACCCTGGCGAAGGCGCTGGAGGCGCGGTTCTTCTCCGGCGTGCTGGCGCACCTGGACGGGCTGTCCAACGACTGGACGCGCACGGCGGCGAAGCTGGACGAGGCCCGGACCGGGCTGGCCTGAGCGGTCCATCCCCGCGCAGGGCCGGGCCTCCTGGACGGGTAGGGTCTGGCATTCCGATGGGAGGAATCGGGTCGGAACCGCAACCTGCCGGGTCCTGCCGCCGGCCCCACTCCGCATGTCCTGTGCCCCCAATCCATTAAGTCGTATCTACGGCCCAGGACTTTACAGGATGGGTTGGCAGGTATGCTCGGTGAGCGCGAGAAGTCGTCACTGAAGAAGACGCTGGGCAGGAACGCTCAGGCGGCACGCGTGCGCCAGGAGCTCACCCAGGCGGACGTGGCCGAGCGCATCGACCTGGCCACCGAGGTCTACGGCCGCATCGAGCGGGGGCGCGCCTTCCCCAGCATCCCCACCTTCTGGCGGCTATGCCATGTGCTTCAGGAGTCCGCGGACCGGATGCTGGGGCTCCCCGCGGGCACGCTGCCTCCCGGCCCCTGGCAGGTGGCCGAGCCGCCCCCGCCCCACGCCGAGCACCCGCCCGAGCTGCGCCGCCTCATCCGCACCCTCCAGGGCTTCGAGCCCGACGAGTGGCGGGCCCTGCGCAAGTTCCTGGTGAGCCTCAAGCGGCAGGAGCGCTGACGAGAGGGGCAGGCAGGCGGGCGCGGACGCACTCCGTCCGTGCGTGAGCGGCGGCAATGCGCCATGCTGGGGGCGTCATGAACGGCTCGGACCCGGCCGCCCCGGGGTCGCCACCTCTCGTCCTCTCCTTCCGCCACCTGCTGACCGACGCGGTCAGCACGTTCCTGGACGAAGCCCGCATGACGTGTCCGCAGACGGCGGACTCCATTGGCGAGCTCATCGTCACGCTGTCGCGCTACCGCGAGGAAGGCGCGCCGCTGTTCCCCATGGCCTTCGTCTGTGACGACCTGGGGCAGATGCTGGCGCAGCTCGGCGGGCACGACCCCATCGGTATCGGCATCGGTCCCCGCTCGCGGGCCACGATTCAGCGGGCGCTGAAGCAGTGCGCGCCGCTGGGCCAGGGCCGCTGGTGGGCGCTGTACCTGCTGCGGGTGCCGGAGGGCTTCGCGTACGGCGTCTTCCGCACGGACCCGTTCCCCCTGGCGGAGACGCCGCTGGAGCGGCTGCGCAGGTCGGACGACGGAGCCTCGGGCGTGGTGGGGGTGCTCCAGCTCGCGGACAACATCCTGGAGCTGCGCGCGTGCGGCGGGCTGTGCCGGCACGTGTACCTGTCAGGCGCGCGCGTGGAGGCGGCGTCCCCGCCGGAGGTGCTGGACGAGCTGGCCGAGGCCGTCACGGACGGCGTGGCCACCACCAGCCGCGAGCGCGCCCGGGGCTTCTTCCGCCGCGTCCTCTTCGAGGTGATGCAGGGCTCGCACGGCACGCTGGTGGCCGTGCTGCCCCGGGAGCGCGCGGGCTCGATGCTGTTCGTGGACGGCATCATCCTGCCGCGCCCGCTGGACATCGTCGCCCTGCTGGAGCGCTACCACGCGGACCCCACCGACGCCTCCGCCACCGCGGTGCGCGCCACGGCGCAGCTGCTCCGGGGGATGATGGCCACGGACGGCATCACGGTGCTGCGCGCGGATGGGTGCATCGTCGGCTACAACATCTTCGTGAGACACCCGGAGACGCTCACCAGCCAGCCCTCCGTCGTCGTCGGAGGCGCGAGGCGGAGGACCTTCGAGGTGCTCTGCGCGGCCCTGGGCCATGAGCTGACCGCCGCGCTCATCCGCTCGCAGGATGGCGACGTGAGCTGCCGCAGGGCGTGAGCGACGGGCCTTCTTGAAGGGCCCGGCCACGTGGAGCAACCAGCCCGTCGCCGTCAGCGCGTATCCCCATCAAACGTCTCGTCGCGGGCGGAACGCAGCCGCCACGCGGGCCTGGGGCGTGGCACGACCACACACAAGAGGGGGAACCTTGCCGCACTTGATTGCAATGCCATCATCGACCTACGGATTCCACGGGCGCGCGCGCTCCTTTTTGAAGGAGAACCTCGCGACCTGGGCCGCGCTGATGCTCGTACTCGTGGGGGGAGCCGCCAGCGCCGCATGCGTCGCGGGCACCAAGAAGGCGTGCACCAATGAATGGGGCTGCCCGGGAACGTCGGTATGCGACGGCTCCGACTGGAGCGACTGCGGTGGCTCGAGCACCTGCAACGAGCCGCCTCCCATGACGCTCCGCTATGTGACCAGCGGCATCGGCGCGGGCCGTGAACGCCAGGTGGATGGCGTCACCGGCGCGCCCACGACGGACAACCTCCCGACCTACCTCTTCCGGCAGGCCCAGAAGTCCCTCACCTTCACCGCGACGGCGGCGGACCCGGCCCGGGGCGTCACGTCCGTCAAGCTCCAGGGGACGCTCAACGTCATCTGCATGCAACGGCGAAGCGACGTGCTGTTGCGTGAGGGCTTCTCGACCCAGACCTTCACCTTCTCCAACCAGAACAGCGCTACGACCACGGCCTCCTCGCGCACCACCTCCCTCTCCATCAACTTCAAGTCGTATGCCGAGGAGACGCGGTGCCCGACCGACTACCTGCCCTACCGGCAGGACTTCTCCCTGGTGGCCGAGTCAACGGATGGGAACGGTGGCGTGCTGAAGACGCCGCTGAAGCGCTACGTGTTCGTGCAGTCCTTCAAGGTGGCGACCTTCAACATCCTCAACGGTGTCGACGTCGCGGGTGTGGGCAGCGCCGACCGCCTCGCCCAGCACATGAATGACAGGAACGACATCGACGTCGTCATGCTCCAGGAGTCGCGCGAGAACACGGTGTGGGGCATCACCGCGAGCCCGTACATCAAGGAGCTGAGCAGACAGGTCCGGTTCTCGGGCAATGATGACCTGACCGTCATGAGCAAGTTCCCCATCAGCGAGAACGTGCCGGTCCAGTTCTCACAGCCGCTCGAGGGCTACAACCACCGGTGGCACTACGTCGTCCTGGACCTGGGGGGCTTCCCGGTCAAGGTGGCCAACCTCCACCTCATCGCGGGGAGCGTGGCGGAAAACCGCGGCATTCCCGAGGTGCCCTATCGGCGACAGGAAGTGGACGAGGTGATGGCCCACATGCGCAACCCCGGCATGCCGGCCATCATCGGCGGCGACATGAACGCGGACGTCTTCCGAACGGACATGGACCCGCTCTTCACCTACGTCCGCTACGAATTCGAGTTCTTCTATTACACGCCTCCCTACAAGCACTTCTGCCTGCCCCCGAGCACCGGCTGCCATGTCACGCCGGAGACGCCGCCGCGCTACAATCTCGACCAGCTCTGGGTCTGGGTGAGCACGCCGGGCTTCGGGTTCGTGGACTCCTACACGGCCTACGACAGGCTCCCTCACCTGACGCCGTACCTGTCGGACCACCGCATGCAGGTCACGCGTCTCTACATCAACGAGTGAGACGTGAGCGCGGCGGAGCGTGAAATCCGCCGCCTGGAGTGCCGGGTTCCCCTCGTCCGCGAGGGGAACCCATGGTGTGTTGGAGGCCATGAACTTCGTATTTGTCGGCACCAGCCTGGGCGCGCGAGGCACGGAGACCCACCTCGTGTGCATGGTGCGAGCCCTGGCCCGCGCGGGGCACGAGGTGCTCACCGTGGCCCGCCCGGAGGGCTACATCGCCCGCGAGCTGGCGGCGAGCGGCCTTGCCATCGAGCCCGGCATCTTCCGCAATGCGGCGGATGTCCGCGGCGCCCGGGGCGTCCTGCGCGCCCTCCGGAAGGTGAAGGCGGACTGGCTGGTCGGCAGCTTCGGCCATGAGTACTGGCCACTGCTCACACTGGGCAAGCTCACCGGGACGCCCGTGGCGCTGTTCCGTCACCTCAACAGCCGGCTCAAGCCGATGTCTCGCGCGCTGCTGCCCCGGTGGGCGGACCGCTTCATCGCCGTCTCCGAGTCCATGCGCTCCAACCTGGCGGAGCAGGGGGTTGCGTCCGAGCGGGTGAGCCTGCTCTACAACCCACTGGACGTGGAGTACTTCCGTCCGGACGCCGGGCTCCGAGACGCGTCTCGCCGGGCACTGGGCGTGAATGAGGATGCACTGCTCGTCGGCTTCGTCGGAGCGTTGAAGCCCGAGAAGGGGGTCTTCCGGCTGGCGGCGGCCTTCAACCAGGCCATGCCTCGAAGTCCGAGGCTCCGTGCCCTCTGGGTGGGTGAAGAAGCCTCGCACCCGAGGCTGCGAGAGGCGATTTCCCCCGAGCTCCAGGAGCGACATGTCCTGAAGGGTTGGACGGGGGACATGCGGCCGCTCTACGCAGCCATGGACGTAGCGGTCGTCCCCTCGGAGTGGCTGGAGCCCTTCGGACGGGTCTCGATCGAGGCCCAGGCCAGCGGAGTCCCCGTCCTCGCGAGCCGGATTGGTGGGCTGCCGGAGACACTCCTCGAAGGGGAAACCGGACTGCTGCTTCCACCCGGGGACGAGGCGGCGTGGCGTGACGCGCTCGTCACCGTCGCCGACATGCCCCCCGAGCGCCGACGGGCCATGGGCGAGGCGGGGATGCGCTTCGTCCGGGAGCGGTTTTCCACCGAACGCATCGTGGAGGAGTTCATCGACCTGCTTCGAACACCCCCAGGTCGTGAGAATTGAAGAAGACCTGCTACGTTGTGTCACCAGCCCGGCACACCCACACCCATGGAGTAAGCGCTTGAATTTGCTCTTGTCAGAGGAATCCAGCATTCTAGCGCCGCTTTGAAATCCCCCCTGTTCCGCATCGCGCGTCTCGCGCTCGCAGTGGTGACGGTGTGTCTCACGGCTTCCCCTGCTCTGGGCCAGAAGCTGCCGGACATCACTGTTCAAGGTCCTCCGATAGCGCCCGCGCTGAGCAGCAGTGGCCACGGCCTGTGCGTCGCGTCCAACGTGTGGACACGGACCCTGAACGAGTTCCCGCAGACACGCGGCACGTATCTCGATGGCATCAACGGATACATCGAGGAGCCCACCAGCAAGCAGAGCCGTGTCACCACGGTGATGCGCACGCCGTTCGACTTGTCGAACAACCTCAATGACGGACGCACGCTGAGCTACGGCGACTTCGTCGGTCAGGTCACTGCGCCACGCTGCTCCACGGGCGGCTGCAGCTACAACATCATCAACGACAACGACGCGTTCACTTCGTTCGTCTCGCGCTTCCGCGGCTACCTGAACATCCCCGCTGGGCTCGAAGGCCAAGCACTGCACTTCAGCTTCTACACGGACGACGCCATCAGCCTCGTCATCTACGACCGGGGCCAGTCGTATACGGTCATCAACCGCCCGCCCCAGCTGGGCGCCGCGACCTGGCGAACGACCAACGCCGTCACGTTCACCCAGCCCGGCATCTACGCCGTGGAAATGCTCTATGTCCAGGTGACGGAGCATGCCGCGCTGGAGATGGGCATGCGATCGGGTGCGTTCACGGACTTCGAGCGCGCCGCGAACCAGCCTCCCATCGTCAACCTGTTCGACTCGGGATTCCAGCTGCTGCAGCCCGCGCAGTTCTTCCAGACCGAGAACGGGCTTCCGTCCTACCCGGAGAATCTCGACCGCTGCGAGCAGTGCAGCCGCGCCAACGCCAACGCCCCCAATAACGGCGGCTGTGGTTCGCTCTACTACTGCAACGCCGCTGCGCTATGCGCACCGTGCAACTCGTCGCTCAGGTGCGGCGACTCCTGCTCTCCCTGCGGCCAGTCCACGCCCTACTGCGCCAACCTCAACAGCCGAACCCAGTGCGTGCAGTGCACGGACGACAGCCAGTGCGCCAACGGCCGCTGCGACCTGACGGACAACACCTGCCGCGGCTGCAACGATGACGGTGACTGTCCGGAAAACGGCCGCTGCGACCTTTCGGACAACACCTGTCGCGGCTGCAACGACGACGCGGACTGTCCCCTCAACGGCCGCTGCGACCTGTCCGACAACGTCTGCCGGGGCTGCAACGACGACGCGGACTGCCCCGACAACGGCCGCTGCGATACGGCGACCAACCAGTGCACCGGCTGCAACGACGACAGCGACTGCCCCGGCGCCAAATGCGACGTGCCGAACTCCACCTGCGTGGAGTGCACCACCGACGACCACTGCCCCGGCGACGAGGTCTGCGACCCCAACACCCACACGTGCAACGAGTGCAACGACGACTCGCAGTGCCCGCGCGGTGAGATCTGCTCCAACCACCAGTGCTCCACCTGCGCCACCAATGACTCGTGCGCGGGCAACTCCTGCAACTGCTGCCCCAACGGCACCCAGTGCGCGGCACTGACGCCCGGCGCCTCTCCGTCCTGCGTGGAGTGCACCAGCAACAGCCAGTGCTCCCCCGGCCAGCAGTGCGACGCGCTCAACGGCCGCTGCGTGGACGCGGTGCCCGAGTGCAACACCGCCGACAGCTGCGGCCCAGGCTGCGCGAAGTGCCCCGGCGAGCGCCCCTTCTGTCTGGACGGAGAGGTCTGCGTCCAGTGCCGCAACGACATGGAGTGCGGCGACGGCAGCTTCTGCCTCAGCGGCGAGTGCAGCGCCTGCACCACCGACCGGCACTGCGGCGAGCGCTGCGGCGCCTGCGAGGGTGACACGCCCTTCTGCCTCTCCGACGGCTCCGTGCAGGGCAGCGCCTGCGTGGGCTGCCGCGAGGACTCGGACTGCGGCAGCGGCGTGTGCAACCCCACCACCCGCACCTGTGACAACGCCGGCGCCTGCGCCGTGACGTGCCAGCAGGGGCTCGTCTGCAACGGCAGCACCTGCGTGGAGTGCTTCGCCGACGCGCACTGCCCCTGCGGTGGCACCTGCGACACTTCCACCAACAGCTGCTCCACCTCCTGCGAGGACAGCGGAGACTGCCTCGGCATGGAGTACTGCTCGGCCAAGACGCAGGAGTGCGAGCGCGGGCGTCGCAAGCCCGGCACCGAGCCCCAGGGTGGCGCCTTCTGCTGTGGCACCACCGCCGACGCCACTCCCGCGGGAAGCACCACCTTCCTGGTGCTGCTCGCCGCGGGCTTCATGCTCCTCCGGAACCAGCGCCGCGCCCGATGAAGCCCTCGCACCTTCCGCTCCTCCTCCTGGCGCTGGGGCTGTCCACCACCGCCAGCGCCCAGCCGGACACGCGCTTCAACGTCCAGCTCTTCCGCCCCTCCGGCGCTCCCCAGGACCTGGTGGTCGTGATGCAGTCACGCCCGCTGTCGCACCTGTCCGTGGCCGGTGGCCCGTACTTCAGCTACTCGCTCAACCCGCTGACGCTCGTCCCCGAGGGCGGCGACCTGGGGAAGATTTCCCTCGTCGGCAACCGCCTCCAGTTGGACGCCATGGCCAGCGTGGGCCTGTTCGACTGGGCCGAGGTGGGCGTGGACATGCCGCTCATCCTCGCGCAGGGCGGGCAGAACCTGGAGGTCATCGGCACCGAGGGAAGCGTGGAGAGCTTCGTCCTCGGCGACCTGCGACTCACCGGCAAGGTGGCCATCCCCGGCCTGCGCCGGCCCGCCGAGGGCAAGGGCTTCGGCGCCGCGCTGACGCTCAACGTGAGCTTCCCCACCGGCGCGCAGGACGCGTTCGCCGGCGACGGAGAGATGACGTGGGCGCCGGGCCTGGTGCTCGACTACCGCTTCGGCAACGGAATCCTCCTCGCGCTCAACGGCGGCTTCTGGAAGCGGCCGGACCATGTCTTCAACGGCGCGTCGGTGGGCGACATGATGCCCTTCGGCGTGGGCACCGAGGTGCCCCTGCTCCGCGGCAGCGGCATCACCGCCGTTGGCATGGTGCACGGCGCGGTGGGCCTGGAGAAGCTGCCGGACGAGCCCCGCCAGGTGCCCGCGGAGCTGCTCCTCGGCCTGCGCTGGTACAGCTCCACCGGCCTCACCTTCACGTTCGGCGGCGGTGCGGGCTGCGGGTGCTCGCTCGCGTCGCCCACGCTCAGCCTCTTCACGTCCATCATCTGGGTCCCGGCGAAGACGCGCGAGTGGGAGGCACTGGAGCGCTTCAAGGACCCGCCGGAGCCGACGCCTCCGCCCCCGCCGCCGGTGGACCCGGATGGCGACTCCGTGATTGGCGGGGGAGACCTCTGCCCTGACGTGGCCGGCCCCGTGGGGAACTCGGGCTGCCCGGACACGGACAGGGACGGCGACGCCGTGGTGGACCGGCTCGACAAGTGCCCGGACCAGCCGGCCGGCAGCCGCGGACGCGACGGGTGCCCGCTGGCCCGGCGCGACGGGAACAAGATTGTCATCCTGGAGCAGGTGAACTTCGCCACGGACCAGGACGTCATCCTCTCCGAGTCCTTCCCCATCCTGGAGGAGGTGGCCCGGGTGATGAACGAGAACCCGGAGGTGGACCGCATCCTCGTGGAAGGCCACACCGACGCGCGCGCGAGCGACGCGTACAACCTGGACCTGTCCAAGCGCCGCGCGGCCAGCGTCGTGCGCTTCCTCATCGAGAGCGGCGTGGCGGCGGAGCGCCTGTGCTCGCAGGGCTTCGGCCGGAGCAAGCCGCTGGCGGACAACGCGACGGAAGAGGGCATGGCGCTCAACCGCCGCGTCGAGTTCACGATTCAGCCGCCGAGCGAAGGGCCCCGCCCGCCGTGCCCGGACGAGGCGCTCGACAAGAAGCTCAAGCGCTCCCGTCCGAAGCTGCTGACGCCCAAGGAGAAGGCTCCCGCCCCGGCGCCGAAGAAGTAGCAGGGCGAGCGCCTCTCCTCTCGCGAGGAGGAGAGGCGCCTCTCACGCGTGAAGTGGACGTGTGGCCCGCGCTCCTTCCACGGCGGAAGCCGCGGCGCGCTCCGCCGTCACGACAGCCCGCTACGGGACGACGAACTCCGCCGCCGAGCGCCGCCGGCCCGCGACCACGGAGACGACGGCGCGGCCGGTCCCCACCGCCGTCACGCGGCCATCGGGCGCCACCGTCACCACCGCGGCGTCCGAGGTGAACCACTCCAGCGGCACGCTCTCCAGCACGGCGCCGTTGCGGTTGTAGGCCTTGGCCTGGAGCATCACGGACTGGCCCGGCCGCTGGAAGGCGTGGTGCGTGAGGTTGAGGCCCAGGCGCGCGAAGTCCGGGGGCACCACCTGCACCGCGATGGCGCGGTTCAGGTGCCCCAGCGCCGCGGTGACGGTGGCGGTGCCCGGACGCACGGCCACGAGCTGCCCGTCCTCCACGCGCACCACCGTCTCGTCGGACGAGCGGAACTCGGGCGCCGCGTCGGCGAGCAACTCACCCTGCTCGTTCCTCGCCACCACGCGCAGCTTGATGATGCGACTCACCTCCATGAAGTCCGCGCCCGGCGCCTTCACGTCGAGCGAGTTGAGGATGGTGAGGTCCAACGGAATCGCCGTGCGAATCTTGCCGCCGGTGACGCCGATGGTCGTCTTCCCGGACTTGCGCACCGTCACCACGCCCTCCTGCACGAGGGCCACGTCCGTGGCGGAGCTCGTCCACCGCAGCTTCGGCTCGGACATCCGCTGGCCCTCCGTGTCGAGGACCACGTACTCCAGCTTCACATTCTGCCCTGGCGTCCGCAGGTACTTCGACGGCAGCGGCTCGACGGTGATGGAGGCGGGGGACGGCCCGCAGGCACTCAGGAGCCCGAGGACGAGAACGAGGACGGAAGGGAGAGGAAGGCGCGTCTTCACGGCACGAAGGGGACGGAGAGCAGCGACCATCCTAACGCCGTGGGCGAACCCCGGTGGGAAAAGGGGCCCGCTCCGTCCATGACCGCACGCCTGCTCCACGCACCGGGTGCCGCCCGGAGCCCCACCGTCCGGGCAGGCGTCCCCTACGAGAACAGGAAGTGGGGCACGTTGAGGTCATGCTCGGTGGAGTCGAGCGACGCGAGGATGGCCAGGCGCTGGCCCGGTTCGGCGAGGTCGACCATGTAGTCCGCCTCCAGCCGGTTCGCGTCCTGGATGACGCGAATCCGGGGCCGGGCGGACATGGCGGGAGACGCGGGCACGTCCATCACCACGCCCAGCTGCCCTCCCGACAGCCGCACCAGCGTCCCCACCGGGTAGAAGCCCGCCACGGAGGTGAAGAGTCGCACCACCCGCGGGTCGAACCGCGTCCCCGCGCGGTGGGTGATGAGCCGCAGCGCCTGGTCTGGCGGAAGCCCCGGGTGCGAGCCCGCGGGGAAGGTCAGCAAGTCGAACGCGCACGGCACGGCCAGCAGCCTCCCCGCCATGCCCACCGGCCGCTGGTGGGCGTCCCCCTTCACGTGCTGGATGCAGTCATGCGCGGCCACCATCCGCTCCAGCTGGCCGGGCAGGAGCGGACGCTGGAGCAGCCGCAGCGCCGTCTTCAAGGGGCCACGGCGGGCCAGCAGCTCGTGCGCGGCGCGGTCCAGCTCCTGCTCGGGCCCGAGCACCGCCGCCCCGCGTCCCAGGTCGTGGAACAGGCCATTCAGCGCCAGCTCCATCTGCGGTGCGCGTGCGACGCCCAGCCGGCGCGCCATCAGCAGGGTGAGCACCGCCACGGCGGCGCCGTGCTGACCTCCATCCAGCTCCGCGCGACGGAACCGGGTGAGGCCGACCAGCAGCGCTTCCTGTCCCACGGAGGCATCGGCCAGTTGCTGCAGCACGCGGCGGAAGCGCTCGATTCGCACGGGCACCTGGGAGGTGATGACGTGCTTGAGCATGACGACCAGGCGCGCGTAGTAGCGCACCAGCACCTCCGGCGCCGTCGCCATCCTCGGCGTGGAGACCTTGGAGTCCAGGCGGATGGGGTGCAACGACTCCTGGAGGATGGCCTGGGGCCTGCGGCTCCGGCGGTGTTTCTGGAAGGCGTGCAGGAAGCGCCCCAGGTCCTCGCGCCCCACCCCGGCGCCGAAGGAGAGCTCCTGTATCTGCAACGGCTCCAGGTAGCGGCGGAGCGCGACGACGGTCTCCAGGTGCTCCTCCCCCAGCCGCAGCCGGGCCCCGGCGACGAAGGGAATGCCCCCCACGAGCTGCAGCTCCACCGCCATGCGGTTGCGCAGCTCCCCTTCCAGGAGCACCGCCAGCGCGTCGATGGCCTCCCGCGTCGCGGCGTTGTCCACCTCGTGCAGCGTCACCGTGTGCAGACACCGCACCAGCGCGCCCAGGAGCCGGAGCCCCACCTGTGTCGTCGTCATGTCCGTTCCCCCCGGAACCTCGAAGCGGCTTCAGCCCACCGGCGCGAGCTGGGTGAGCGCCCTGCGGCAGGCATCCCGCAGCACCTTCGGAGCGAAGGGCTTCTGCGCCACCGCCTCCAGCAGGGGCCGGGCGCGCGGGTCTCCCAGCAGGCCGATGCAGCGCGCGCAGTGCGCCTTCAGCTCCAAATCCTGCTCACGCTCGAAGGCCTGCCGGAGCGCGGCGGCGGCGGCCGCGCCCCCCAGCTCCGCCAGCGCGCGCAACACGGCCTTGCGCTCCTCGGCCTCCAGTGGCGCCTGGAGCCGGCTCACCAGCGGCCCCACCGCCGCCTCCACCTGGTGCTGCACGAGCAACCCGAGCGCCGCCTGGCGCACCGGCAACGTCGCATCCCCCAGGAGCTTCAGCAGGATGACGCGGTGGACCTCCACCTCCCTCGCGCCCAGTCTGCCCAGCACGGCCAGGCGCACCGCCGGCAGGGGGTGGCCCAGCAGCGCCGCGGTCAGCGGTGGCGCGTCGAGCAGGGCCCTCAGCCACTCCACGTCCACCTCGCCCAGCGACGCCACCCGCGCCACCAGCGCGCCCAGCGGCACGCCCCGGCGGGCGAGGAGCTTCGCGAGCGCGGCCCGGGCCTCTGGCGAGGACAGCGCGAAGAGCAGCTCCGGGCCCTCCAGCAACGCGTCACGCGGCAGCGAGTCCAGCAGCCCCAGCAGGCGGGGCAGCTCTCCAGGCCGGGCCGCCGCCACGGCGAGCGCGCCACGGACCTGCTGCTTCATGAACAGGCGCATGAGCGCGTACAGGTCCGGCGCGCGCGCGCTGGTGGCGCGCGCGTCGCGAATCATCTCCTGCACCCCCTGCTGCAGCTCCACCCACAGGCCGCGTGAGATGAGCGCGGACAGGACTTCCTCCGCCCAGCCGAGCAGCTCCATGCGCTCGTCCTCGCGGCACACGGCGAGCAGATCCCACACCACACGCAGGCCGCGCCCCAGCAATCCGCCCTCGGGCCGCTCCAGCCCCACGCGCAGCTCGGCGAGCTCCACGTCGGGAATGCCCGTGAAGGACGGGGCCGCGGAGCGCGCGAGGTCCTGCATGCTCACCGGCGCGAGCACCTCGGCCTCCAGGTGCGCCAGCCACTCGTCGCGTCCGAGGGACTTGCTCGGGGCGCCGAGGCTGGGGGCGTGGCGCGGGGTGAACTGGGAGAAGAGCTGCTCCTCGTGGCCCGCCAGGTCCACGCCCGCCTCCAGCGGGGGCGGCACCTCCGCGACGACGAGCTCGAGGTCCTCGAAGCCGTACTCCCAGAAGCTCGTATAGAAGTCGTGCTCGTCCGGGAGCGAGCGCTGCAGGGCGCGGTGCCACATGAGGACGAAGGCCCCCAGCGGCTCCTGCTCCAGTCCGGGCTGGAGCAGAATCTCCCGCACGCCCTCCAGGAACAGGGGCCGGGTGAGCGAGTCGCGCGCCGAGTCGAACTCGGCGACGGGGACGTCGCCCACCAGCAACCCGGTGGAGCGCACGTGCAGCACGGCCGCCCCGCCCGACACGCCGTGGTAGTGCTGGAGCGTGGCCCACAGCTTCTGCTGGAACTCGGTGACGCGGACGTTGCCCTCCGCGTAGAAGCGGTGCGCGTTGAGCGCGCGCAGCAGGGCGACCCCGACTTCCGCCGCCGCCACCTGCTCCGGCGTGGCGGGAGGCTCACTCCCCACCGCCGGGCGGTGAGGTGGATGGGTTCGTGGGGAGTCCATGGGTCCGGAGTTACTTCCTTCCCTTTCATCACCGCAAACCACGGGAGCCCCGTGGGCAATGGCGGTGTTGGGCCCTCAACGGCGCGGGGCCCGCTGCTCCAGGACGCCCAGGGCCTGGGCCGTCAGCGCCTCGCCCTCGCGCCACCCGGCGACGCGTGCGCGCTCTCGCGCCCGCTCCAGGCGCTCGCGGGCCTCGGGCGCGCGCCCTCCGGCCCCCAGCAACCGGCCGACGTTGTAGTGGATGCGGGCCACCTCCTGGATGTCGCCGGCCTGCTCCGCGAGGACGAGCGCGCGCTCCAGGTCGACCATCGCGGCGGCGGGCTCGCCCGCCAGCATGCGCAGCCCGGCGAGGTTGGAGAGCGCCCGCGCCTGCCCCGCCGTGCTGCCCACCGCGCGCGCCTGCTCACAGGCGCGGGAGAAGGCGGTGCGCGCCCGGTCCGTCTGCCCCAGCCGGTGCTGCAGCCGCCCCAGCATGTTGAGGTGCTCCCAGTAGAAGTCCGGCGCGCGGGCGGGACGCGCGCCCATGCGCTGGAAGGCCTGGAAGAGCAACTCCACCGCGCCCGTGGCATCACCGCGCACCTCGCGCGCCCGGGCCCTGTCGCCCAACACCCAGGCCTCGGCCTCCGGGTCCACGGAGGCCAGGCCCTGGGCCAGCGTGAGGCGCACCTCGGCGTCCGCCACCCGCCCCAGCTTGCACTCCGCGACGGCCTGACGGCGCGCCAGCTCCGCCCA
This sequence comes from Pyxidicoccus sp. MSG2, assembly GCF_026626705.1. Lineage (NCBI taxonomy): Bacteria > Pseudomonadati > Myxococcota > Myxococcia > Myxococcales > Myxococcaceae > Pyxidicoccus > Pyxidicoccus sp. MSG2. Next base: position 6,362,935 of record NZ_JAPNKC010000001.1, on the reverse strand, counting down.
GGCCGCGGGCGCCTCGTCGGGGGAGATGCGCTCCAGCCACGGCGCCACCAGGGCCTCCACCGCGGCCGGGGCCACGTGCGTCAGGCACCCCGCCGCGCGCGCGAGCACGCCGAGCTGCCACGCACGCACGGAGGCGGTGACGCCGGGTGCCTCTCCCACGGCCCGCCGGAGGTACTCCGCGGCGGCGCGCCACTCCCCGCGCGCGGAGAGCCACTCACCGGCCCGCTCGCATGCGGCGGCCGCCTCGGGTGAGCCCGCGGCGAGCAGGTGCTCCGCGATGCGCACCTCCCGGGCGGGCTCCGACGCGAAGGACGCCCGCTCCAGGGTGTCGGCCAGCTCCTGGTGCGCCTTGCGCAGCGCGCTCTGGGTGAGCCGCTCCAGCAGCACCTGCCGCCCCAGCTCCAGCGCGAAGCGGAACGTGCCGGGCCGCTCCGGGACGGCCACCAGCCAGCCCTCCGCGGCGAGCGTCTCCAGGACATCGAAGCCACCGTCCTCGGCCCTCAGCGACGCGTGGACCAGGGCCACGGAGAAGGTGCTCCCCTCGACGGCGGCGCGGGTGAGGAAGCGCTGCGACACGGACGGGAGCCGGTCCAGCCTGGCGCCCAGCGCGAGCGCGAGGCTGTCGGGCAGCACCGTCTCCGAGAGGGACACGGCCAGCTGCCAGGTGCCGCCGAGCCGCTGCACCGTGCCGCGCTCGACGAGCGCGCGAACGAGCTCCAGTGCGAAGGAGGGACTGCCCTGGGAGCGCTCGGAGACGAGCCGCTCCACCTCCGCCCCGCAGGCCGCGCCCAGGGCCCCGGTGAGCAGCGCGCGCAGCTCCACCCGGGACAGGCCGGGCAGCGTCGTCGAGGGCAGCGGCGCGAGCGGCGCGGGGATGGCGTCCGGAGTGCACGTGCCCACCAGGCCCACGCGCGCGCCGGGCCCGGACACCGCGGAGGCCAGCAGCTCCAGCGAGGCCCCATCCGCGCGGTGAAGGTCGTCCAGCAAGAGCAGCAACCCGGCGGGGCGCGCGGCGCGCTGGAGGGCCTCCGCCACCGTCGCGTCCCCCACCTGCGCCTGCCCCGAGAGGCCGCCCTGGGAGAGGCGCTTCCAGAGGGCCGCGGTCTCCGCCTCCGTGAAGCCCAGCGCGGTGAGCGGCTGGAGCGGCGACTTCTCGGGCGAGGGCCCCAGCTCCCGGGCCACGCCGACGAGCACCGCGCGCACCAGCCCCATGGCTCCGGCGGCGCGGGGGTCCGCGGCCCGGGCGTGCACGACGCGCAGGGGCGCGGCCTTCGCGGCGCGCTCGGCCACCGCCTCCAGGAAGCGGCTCTTCCCCATGCCGGAGGCCCCGGTGAAGAGCCTTGCGCCTCCCGTCATGGAACGCGCGGCCTCCACCAACGCCTCCGCGCGCCCGACGAAGGGCGTGGCGCGCGCCATCCCGCCGAGCCCCTCGACGCGCCAGACCGGCCCGTCCTCCAGCAGCGCGGCGGGAGAGAAGCGCACCTCCTCTTCCAGGAGCGCCTTGACGGCGGTGGTGGCGAGCACCTCGCCCGGCTCGGCCGTGGTGGCGAGCGAGGCCGCCCTGTCGAGGCTCGCGCCCGTCACCCGCCACGGCATGCGGCCACGGCCGCTGCTCACCAGGGCGACGTCGAACTCCATGCCCACCCGGAGCACGGGCGGTGGCGACAGCCCCAGGCCCGCCACCTCTCGCTGCACGTCGAGCGCGCACCTGACGGCGCGCAGGGGGTCATCCCGGCTCGCCGAGGGCAGGCCGAAGACGAAGCACCAGCGCTCCTCGGTGAGCTGCACCACCTCGGCCTCGTGGCGCTCCGCGGCGGCGGCGGCGGTGTCCAGCAGCCGCCCGACGGCTTCCAGTCCCTCCTCCGGGCCCAGGCTCCGGCGCAGGGCCTCCGCGCCCTCGACGCCCACCACCACCACGGTCAGCTTGCGCTTGAGGGCGCCAGCCTCCATCGGCACGGGACGCAGGTTGACGGTGGGCCGCTGCGCGGAGTGCTCCAGGTTCGCGGCCTCCAGGGGCTGGGTGAGCGTCTCGGTGGGAGAGACCTCGGCCGGATGCGTGCGCGAGGCCTGCACCTGCAGCGTCGTCGGCTCGGGCGGGGCCACGGCGAGCAGCGGGGGAGGTGTGAGGGCCCGTGCTCCGGCGGGAGGAGCCGTGCGTGCTCCGTCGAGGGGCGGAGGCGTGGCGGCCCGAGGTGGAGCAGTCCCCTGGGCCTGGAGCGGCGGAGGAGGCGGGAGGAGGCGCGCGCCGCCACCGGGCGTGGTCGGCGCGTCGGCGCCCAGGGCTTCGGGGGGAGGTGGCGGGAGGGCGCGCGCGCCATTACCGAGCGCGGTGGCGTGCGCGCCATTACCGAGCGCGGTGGCGCGCGCGCCATTACCGAGCGCGGTGGCGCGCGCGCCACCACCGGGCGTGGTCAGCACGTCGGTGCCCAGGGCTTCGGACGGAGGCGGAGGCGGGCGGAGGCGTGGCTCGGGCGGGGCCGGAACCTCGGGCCGGGCGGCCGCCGCCTGGGGAGAGAGCGCACTGCCACAGTGAGGGCAGAAGCGCGCCATGCCGCTCGTCGCCTGACCGCAGTTGGGGCAGGAGACGTTGGAGCCGGGGCCACGCGCCAGCAGCGCCTCCACGCCGTCGGCGGCGTCGCGCATCCGCGCGCGCACGGTCTCCCCCACCAGGCGCGTCACCACCGCGGAGACCTCACCGGCGGGAGGCGCGGGCACGTCGTCCAGGTAGGCCTGGAGGGCGCGCGCCACGTCCGCACACCGGTTGAAGCGCTGCTCCCTCGGCAGGGCCAGCATCCGCAGGATGATGGAGTCCAGCAACGGCGAGATGCCTTCCACGAGGGACGAGGGCCGGGGCGCCGACCGCAGGACAATCTGCTGCATGGCCTGCGCGGGGTTCTCCGCCTCGACGAGCGGCCGCTGCGTGCACAACTCCCACAGCACCACGCCCAGCGCGAACTGGTCGCTCCTGCCATCGAGCGGCTCGTTGCGAACCTGCTCGGGCGACATGTAGCGCAGCTTGCCCTTGAGCACGCCGGTGCGCGTGCGGGTGGCGCGGTTGGCCGCCTTCGCCACGCCGAAGTCCACCACCTTGGTCAGCCCATCCAGCCGCACCATGATGTTCTGCGGGCTGATGTCTCGGTGGACCAATTCCAACAAGGCGCCCTGCGAATCCATCGCATGGTGCGCGTGGTCCAGCCCCAGCGCGGCGTCACGGATGATTTCGGCGGACACGCGCGGCGACAGGGGCGTGCCCACCCGGCGGGCATGACGGGCCAGCCGGCCCAGGTCCTCGCCTTCGATGTATTCCATCGCGATGTAGAAGGTGCCCTGCCACTCCCCCACCTCGAAGAGAGACACCACGTTGGGGTGGTTGAGGCGGCCGGCCACGCGCGCCTCGTCGAGGAACATCTCCACCGACCCCTCGTGGTCCAGCATGTCCGGCAGCAGGCTCTTGAGGATGACGGGGCGCTCGAAGCCGCTCACCCCCACCTGGCGGGCCAGGAAGATTTCCCCCATGCCGCCCACGGCGAGCCGGCGCAGCACGGCATATCTGCCAAAGATGAGCGACGCGGAATCTCTCGCGGATGACATCGCGCGTGCACGCTATTAGCTGCCCCACCCGGAAAGCCACTCCACCACCGGAGAGAGCACGTCTGGCCTTCATGGAGCACCGCGCCATGTAAGGCATTGCACATCCCACCGCGGCGCGACTTGCTATCGCACCACGATTACGCCTGTGCATTCCTTTGCAACCGGGGCACGCGGTCCGTCGGACGGGGTCCCGGGGCCAGGGCCAGCGGTGGGACGTAGAGGCCCAGCCGCTCGCGCTTCCACCACGTGCCGGTGCGGCGCCGCTCCTCCAGGTCCGCCATCTTGTAGTCGTAGAGCACCGCGCGGACCATGCGCGGCGGCGTGTCCGGGAAGGGATTGGCCTCGAGCAGCTTCAGCACCTCGGGCGAGCCCTCCAGCAGCCGGCCCATCAATGCGAGGAACCAACCCGACGGCGCGCCGAGCGCCGCGAACCACATCTGCCAGTCCAGCCGTGGCTGATGGGGCGCCACCCACCGGGGCGGACGCTCCAGGTCGCTGACCTTGTAACGGAAGGGATATTCCTTCCAGTGCGCCCCGTCGTCGGAGCCCTCGATGAGGATTTCCGGCCGCTCCACCGTCATCACGCTGAACAGGCCATACGGATTCACGGAGCGCAGCGGACGTGCCTGGGACTCCAGCCACCCCAGCGCGCCCAGGACGCGCTCCGAGCGGCGCGGCCACCAGTCGAAGCGGCGGAGCACCTCGGACGCGCCGAGCGCCACCACCGGCGCGGCCACCACCGCGGACAACGCCGTGCGCCACCAGCGGCGGGGCCGGGCGGGCGCGTCGGCCTCGAGCGGCAGCACGCGCTTCAGTGCCGCGTCGTCCAGCAGCCACAGTCCCAGCGCCAGGGCCTGGACGTTGAAGAAGCCGTAGTTGCCCGTGGCCGCGATGGTGCCCTGCAGCCCGGCGAAGACCCAGAAGGCGAGCTGCCGCACCTTCCGGGGCGCGAAGGTGAGGAACGGCAGCCCCGTCTCCAGACCGAGCGTGGCCGCCGTGGTGGCGCGGTGGAACCATTGCGGCAGGTGGTGCGCGTACCAGCCGCCGCGCGTGGGCAGCGGCGCCGTCTCGTAATAGTGGTCCATCGCCGTCAGCTCGCGCCACGTCCGGTCTCCCGACTGGAGCTTGCTGACGCCGGAGCCGAAGTAGAGGCGGAACACGAGCATCCGGAAGAGGAACACGTCCAGCGCGGAGGGCGCGTCGCGGCCCAGGCCCGGCCTCAGGCCACCGGGCGCGGTGAGCGCGGAGAGCAGGCCCATCTCCAGCAGCAGCACGTCCCACTGGAAGGAGAGGAACTCGCGGCCCACGGCCACGTAGGAGAGGTACAGCGCCCACAGCAGCATCGCGCTGCGCCTCGGCGCGAGGTTGAAGGTGAGTGCCAGCGACAACAACTGTCCCGCGCGGCACCCACGCACCAGCGCCTCATCGGACGCGTCCAGCCAGAACACGGAAGGCGTCAGCCGCCACCGCTGCCAGCCGGGTTCTCCTTTCAGGTGCGCGTCCAATCGCTCGCGCACCGGGCGGATGCCGCGCGCGCCGTAGAGCCCGAGCACCTGCCGCCCCAGCGACGTGAAAGCGATGAAGAACGTGCCGCCCATCAGCCGGAGGAAGGCCCAGCGCACCAGCCGGTACTCATGCGGCACCACCGTGCGGCCGAAGAGCCAGGAGTCCACCTTCGCGGCCGTGCGCCGGTTGCGGGAGATGACGGCGTAGACGCCGCGCGCCGCGTGCAGCACGCCGGGCAGCAGCCCCAGCCTCGCCACCGCGCGCGTTCCCCTCCGGGGCGACCAGGCGAGCATCCGGAAGACCGCCTCGGCGCCCTGCGACACGCGGCCGGACGGCTCCACCAACTGCATGGCCCGCCGCAGGTTCGCCTTGGGGATGCCGAGCGGCCAGCGGAGCCACCAGTGGCCCGGCTCGAAGCGCACGCGCCCCCGCGTGCTCAATTGCCACCGCGCCACCCAGCGGCGGCAGAAGCCACAGTCCCCATCGAAGAGTACGAGCGGCCGTGAGGCCGTCCCACGCGGGAGTCGCTCCACCATGAGGAAAGGTGGTGTGCACGATGGGGCGATGGCTGCCCCTCCCCTCCCGGACTGGCCGCCCCCGGAGCAGGAGGCCCGACGAGCCCGCGGCCCCACCGTCCGTTGGTCCAGGTGACACACGACAGGGGTGCCTACGTTTCTCGGCATGAGCGAGCCCAAGGGGAAGGCAAAGCGACTGGTCGAGGTGGTCCCCGGAGTCCATCACTGGACCCTCTCCGACGAGCGCATCGGCGGCGCGCGCAGTGACGCGTACGCGGTGGTGGATGAAGACGGCGCCGTCGTCCTCATCGACCCGCTGCCCATCGACGAGGAGCCGCTGCGCCGGCTGGGCAAGGTGACCGCCATCGTCCTGACGGCGGGCAACCATCAGCGCTCGGCGTGGCGCTTCCGCAAGGCCTTCGGCGCTCCGGTGTGGGCGCCGGAGGGCGCGCAGGGACTGGAGGAGGCACCGGACTTCTTCTACGTGGCGGGCGAAACGCTGCCGGCGGGCATCGTCTCCTTCCACACGCCGGGGCCCACGGAGGCCATGTACACGCTGTGGATTCAGCAGCACCCGCGCAGCGTGGCCTTCATCTCGGACCTGCTGTCGCACGCGGGCCGGGGCACGCCGGAGTTCGTTCCCGGCGAGTACCAGGACGACCCCGTCCGCACGCGGCACAGCGTGCGGCGCATCCTCGACCACCTGCCGGTGCAGACAGTGTGCTTCGCGCACGGCGCACCCATCGTCGGTGAGGGCGCCGCCGCGCTGCGCCGCGCGCTGGAGGAGGACTCGGAGTCCCCCACCGCGCCGGCGCCCTGAGTCAGAGCGCGCCCTCGCGCACCAGCACGTGCCCCGCGTCCTGGCCGGGCGGGACGAGGTGCAGCACCTCGCCCGCCTCCGCGCGGTCCAGCAGTCCGCTCAGGGTGGGCAGGTCTGTGACGGACACCCGCCGCGTGGGAGACAGGGACGACTTCCGCTCCATGGCCTCCGCCACGCGCGCGCCGTCGGACACGTCCGTCTCGTAGACGAAGGTGCGCTCGCCGTACTCATGGCCTCCGGGCACGCGGCCCACGAGGCGCAGCGGGCCGAGCCGCGCGTGGGCGCGGACGCTCGGGTTGTCCCACTGGGTCACTCCGCGCAGCCGCTTCGCGCGCAGCATGCTCAGCGTGAGCACCTTCACCCACGGCGCGGCGCCGGTGCCGGGCAGGAAGCTCAGCAGCGACACGCCGATGAACAGGCCCGGCGTCACCGAGGGCGCCGCGTAGTACGCCGCGCCGATGGTCGGGTCCTCGTCGGCCAGTCCCAGCCGCTCCCGCACCTCGGGCTTCACCATCCGCGCCGGGCACCGCAGCAGGCCGATGGCTCCCGGCAGCAGGTACAAATCCGACAGCACCCAGCGCGGCACGCCAATGCCACCGAAGGCGAGTTGGTTCAGCGCGAGGTACTGCGTCGCCAGGTCCAGGTTCCGCTCGGCGGGCAGGTACCGCACGGGCACGCCGAGGGGTGACAGGTCCATCGAGTCCGCGTGCTCGCCCGAGCCCAGGGCCATCATCGACACGCCCGGGTGCTGGGAGAAGAACGCCTCCGCCTGCCTCGTCAGTGCGCTCGCGTCACGCATCGGGTTCCTCGCCCTTTGTCAGTACCGCCAGTGGGCATGACGCCTGCGCCTGCCCCACCCGTTCGCCCGAATCACGCATCGGCTTCGATGTCTCGCGCCACTGCCGCCAGCCGGTACTCATCCGGAATGCGCACCGCCGACGCGTCCACCTCCGCGCGAGACACGAGGCAGCGCGACGAGCCACCGCCCTTCTCACACAATTCGCGCATGGTGAGCGGCACCACGCGCATGCCCAGCAGGGCCAGCCGCGCGCGCACCGCGTCCTGCACCACCGAGGGCGCGAGCAGGTCCCTCCCCACCGGCAGCCCGTTGGTGGCGTAGTGCTTGATTTCGTCCTCCGTCACCACGAGCAGCCGCTGCGCACCGAACCGCTCACGCAGGCGCGCGTACGAGTCCGGGGCGATGACGTCCGGGCACACCATCAGCCGGTCCACGGCGGACAGCGGGAGCACGGCCATGTTGCCGTGGAAGGCGGGCTCGCGGACCTGCACGCGCAGCACCTCGCCGGGGAAGTGCGACGCCGCGGCCTCCAGCCCGTCCAGCGTGGTGCGCCCGCCCCAGAACAGCAGCGTGACGCCGTCGAACGTGGCCACGTCGCCGTGTGCTTCCCAGATGCCCACGCCCGGGTCCACCACCTCCATGCCCATGCGGCGGGCCAGCGGGGCCCAGTGCTCACGCTCGGCCTGCCGGTGCGCGCTCATCATCCGCGGCAGCAGGAACAACGGCGGAGCACCGTCGCGCGGCACCACCTGCCCGCACTCCGCGGCGTAGGGCATGCCGGTGAGCACTTCGGAAGGCGACGGCAGCGCCACCACCGTGCCGCCGCGCGCTTCGATTTCTCGCGCGAGGGCCAGCCACTCGAGCCGGGCCTGGCGCGCGTCCACCTGCGGAGCCTCGCGGCTGCGGAAGTTGTTGCGCCCGCGCAGGGCCCACGCGCGCCCCGGGGGCGACATGAGGAAGAGGTCCATGGTGCTTTCGCTTCTACTCCCGCCGCCTCGCGCACCGCCACCCGCGCGCATTCCCCGAAGCGGCCTTCCGAACGAGCCCTCCACGCAGGGCGCCTGCCCGGGCGCACCGGCCTGTAAAGGCTTCCGCCGGAAAAGGCTCGCGGACGCCCACCGTTCTCCCTCGTGTCGAAGCGGCCCGAGGCGACAACACGGGGCGCACGCACGGGCCGACACCCCACGCGCCCCCACAACACGGAGAGCACCCGCATGAGCACCGACAAGAAGGTGAAGAAGGTGAAGGAGCTGTTCGTGCAGGACCTGGCCCGCATCCACGGAGGCGCGGGCCAACCGCAGAAGGACAAGGCGCCGAAGTGCCCGGAGTTCACCACCCTCGCCTGCGGCGAGGAGCCCGATGGCTGCTCCGGTTGCTGAGCGCTGAGTCCTCCACTCCGGCGGGAGCCTCGCATCGGCTCCCGCCGGGCCATCTGCATCCGGCCCCCTTCAGGACGCGACAGTTCCCAGGAATCCGTCCCACTCCGAGCGGCGGACTTGCATGCGGAATGAACCTTCCTTCCGCTCCACTCCACTGAGCGGCGGACGCACGGAATGAGTCTTCCCCCGCTCCACATTCCGAGCAGAGGACGCGCGGAATGAACCTTCCTTCCGCTTCCGTCTTTGCGGGCGCAGGACGCGCGGAATGAACCTTCCTTCCACTCCACCCCTCCAGGCGGCGGACGCGCGGAATGAGCCTTCCTTCCGCCCCACTCCTCCGAGCGACGCGCTCGCGGAATGAACCTTCCTTCCACTCCACCCCTCCAGGCGGCGGACGCGCGGAATGAGCCTTCCTTCCGCCCCACTCCTCCGGGCGGCGGGCTCGCGGAATGAGCCTTCCTTCCGCTCCACCCCTCAAGGCGGCGGACGCGCGGAATGAACCTTCCTTCCGCCCCACTCCTCCAGGCGGCGGACGCGCGGAATGAGCCTTCCTTCCGCCCCACTCCTCCGGGCGGCGGGCTCGCTGAATGAGCCTTCCTTCCGCTCCACCCCTCCGGCCGGCGCGCTCGCGGAATGAGCCTTCCTTCCGCTCCACCCCTCCGGCCGGCGCGCTCGCGGAATGAACCTTCCTTCCACTCCACCCTTCCGAGCGGCGCGCTCGCGGAATGAACCTTCCTTCCACTCCACCCCTCCGGGCGGCGGGCTCGCTGAATGAGCCTTCCTTCCGCTCCACCCCTCCGGCCGGCGCGCTCGCGGAATGAACCTTCCTTCCACTCCACCCTTCCGAGCGACGCGCTCGCGGAATGAACCTTCCTTCCACTCCACCCTTCCGAGCGACGCGCTCGCGGAATGAACCTTCCTTCCACTCCACCCTTCCGAGCGACGCGCTCGCGGAATGAACCTTCCTTCCGCTCCACCCCTCCGGCCGGCGCGCTCGCGGAATGAACCTTCCTTCCGCCTTCCGCCTTCCGCCTTCCGCCTTCCGCCTTCCGCCTTCCGCCTTCCGCCTTCCGCCTTCCGCCTTCCGCCGGGCGGGTGACCCTGTCACCCGATTCCGTGCAAGCCACACCCACGCCTGAATCCGCCCGGCAAAGTGCACGCTGGCGCACCCTCGGCGCATCTTCTTCGTAGTCACCCGGGCGTGGCCGGGACAGGCTCCCACCCCACGTGGACGAGACGAGCCTCCCCGACCCCGAAGCCCTTCGCCCCCTCTTGAAGGCCGCCCTGGAGCTGCCCGCGCTGCAACCGCACGCGGCACGCCTGGAGCGGCTCGTGGACGACTACGCGCGCGGCGTCGCCCGCAAGGACGCACCGCTCGTCGTGGCGCTCGTCGGGGCCACCGGCGCCGGCAAGTCCACCCTCCTCAACGCGCTGGCCGGACAGGCCCTGTCGCGCGAAGGAGTGGACCGGCCCACCAGCACCGCCGCCACCGTGTTCGCACCGGAAGGCGCAGCCGCGGACGCACTGGCCCAGACAGGCGCGCGCGTGGTGCGCTATTCGCCCGGGCCGCAGGGCCTCTGGGGCGGCCAGGTGTTCATCGACACGCCGGACCTCAACAGCGTGGCCACCACCCACCGCGACGTCGCACGCGCCGCGCTCGAGCGCGCGGACGTCGCACTCGTCGTCATGCATCGTGGCAGCGTGGCCGAAGCGTCACAGGTGGAGTTCCTCGCGGAGTTCGCCCACCGCCGCGCGCTCGTCTTCATCCTCAACTTCGCGGACGAGCTGTCCCCCGAGTCGCGAGAGTCCCTCAAGGCCCAGGTCCGCCGAGTGGCCTCCGAGCAGTACGGCCTGCCGCAGCAGGACGTGCCCATCTTCGCCATCAGCGCGCTCGCCGCGAAGGACGGCCGCGACGTGTCCGGAGAATTCGGAGCCCTCCTCTTCCACCTGCGCGGGCTCGCCACCCAGGCCGTGGCCGCGCGCGTGCGGCGCACCAACGCCATGGGCGCCCTGGAAGAGGTACACACGCGCGTGGAGGCCGCGCTGAAGGAGACGGACGCGCTGCTCGCACGCACCCGCGACGCGCTGGGCTCTGGCCTGGAGAAGGCCTCAGAGGGCCTGCGCGCGGACTTCGACGCGCGGCTGCGGCTCGCCCACGGACACCTCGCGGCGGAGGTGCGGCGTCAGGCGGGAGGCCGTTTCTGGGGACCCGCGGCCTGGGGGCTGCGGCTGTCACTGTGGGGAGCGAGCGGGCTGGGCGCGGCGGCCCTCGTGGGACGGGCCAGCCTGCCCGCGGGCCTGGCCGTCGCGGCCGCCTCCACCGCGCTGGACGCGGTGCGCGGACGCACGCGCGCCCGTGCCGCGGAGACGGCGGTGGTGGAGCCCTTCGAGGACGACTTCGGCGTGGAGTCCGCCGCGCGCACGGCGCTGGCGGAGGCGCGCAGCGTGGTGCGGGCCGGAGGCCTGGAGCCGGCGCTGCTGGGCGTGCCGGACGTGGACGCCCTGCTGGACGCCGTGCGCGCGGCACGCGCCGGAGCGTGGCGCTACACGGCGACCACCGGCGTGGGCGAGGCGGTGGCAGGCTGGTGGCGCACCGCGCGCTGGCTGGTGCTGCCCCTCATCAACCTGCCGCTGCTCGGCCTGCTGGGACACGTGGGCTACCGCGTGGTGCGGGCCTACGTGGAAGGCCCCCTGCTGCCGTTGGATTACTTCATCAACGCGGGGGCCTTCTTCGCGCTGCTCTCTGGAGCAGGCGCGCTGCTGGCGTCAGCGAGTCTCGCTGGGGCCGCTCGCCGTGCGGGTGCGGCGGGCCGCGCCCGCTTCGTCGAGGCCCTGGCCGCCCTGGGCGGGAGGCTGATTGAGGCCGTCGATGATGGACTGCGCCCCGGGCGGGAGGCCGCGAAGCGCCTGCTGGCGCTCAGGTGACATCGAGTCCACGGCCTGGCCCGGCGCGTGCGTGCCCTCGTTGTGGGCCATGAGCGTCTGCTGGCCCGCGTCCTTGCAGATGGGCGCGGAGACGCGCGTGTCGCGCACCGGGTCGCCAAAGCCCGCGAGGCGCGCCGGGACGGACGGGTTGTTCCAGCCCTTGCCCACCTCGCGCGCCACCTTGAAGTGCAGGTGCGCACCGCAGGCCCAGCCGGTGGAACCGGAGAAGCCGATGAGCTGGCCCTCGCGCACGCGCTCTCCAGGCTTCACCACCACCGCGCTGAAGTGGAGGTACTGCGTCTCCAGGCCATCCCCGTGGGAGATGACGACGTAGTTCGCCTGCGGCGCGAACTTCTCGTCGCAGCCACCCGTGGAGCTGTCACCACGCGCCAGCCGCACCACCCCGTCGCGCGCGGCGACGATGGGGGTGCCGTCCGGCATGCGGAAGTCCCAGGCGTAGGTGTCGTTGTGCTGGTGGCTACCGGTGTCGTGACCCTGGCTCACCGTGTAGATGCGACCACAGGCGAAGGGGACGCCGACCTCGGGCATGTCGCCCTGCAGGGAAGCAGTCGAGGGGGGAACCGCGGGGGCCGAAGCCAGGAGAGAACCAAGGAGGAGGGCGGAAAGGTTCATATCGGGGCGGGCTGGAAACGGAGGCAAGTGCCCCCGATATTTCCTGGTGCATTTTCCCAGAAGCCCGCGTGCTTCGCGACCGGGGGGCCTATGCTCCGTTCTCCTCCATGGAGGGCTGCGCGCATGGCTTCCGAGGGAAAATCACAGCGGTGGGGTTGGAGCCTCTGTCTGCTCGTCTGCCTGGCAGCCTGCCGTGGCGGGCCGGAAACGCGGGGGACTTCCGCGCCGGAAGGGACGTCAGCCGCACCGAACGCCACCCTGGCCGTGGTGGGGGTGACGGTGCTCCCGATGACCACCGGTACTGACGCGCTGCGAGAGCAGACGGTGCTCATGGACGGCGAGCGCATCGTCGCGGTGGGCCCCTCGGCCCACACGCCGGTGCCGGAAGGCGCGACGCGGGTGGACGGGCGCGGGCGCTGGCTCATGCCCGGGCTGGTGGACATGCACCTGCACCTCCAGCCGGGCACCGGGCAGGCGCAAGACGCGGCGGGCCGGCAACTGCGGCTGCTGCTCGCCAATGGCATCACCACCGCGCGGGCGCTGGGAGCCGCGCCGACGGGACTGGAGCTGCGGGCCCGGGTGACGAAGGGCGAGGTGCTCGGGCCCCGGCTGCTGGTGGCCGGCCCGTCCTTCCATGGCAAGTCCGTGCAGGGACCGGAGCAGGCCCGGCAGCGCGTGCGCGAGCAGAAGGCCGCCGGCTTCGATTTGCTCAAGACGCACGGCGGGCTGGGGCGCGAGACGTACGACGCGATGATGGCCGAGGCGAAGGCCCAGGGGCTGCCCGTGAGCGGCCATGTGACGCAGGACGTGGGGCTCGCGCACGCGCTGGAGTCGGGACAGCAGGTGGAGCACCTCGACGGCTGGCTGTCCGCGCTGCTCCCGCCGGGCGACAAGGCCGTCGTGGACCAGCTCGACTTCACCGACGCGGTGGAGCGGATGGACGCGGCGCGCATCCCCGCGCTGGCGGAGGCGACGCGCAAGGCGGGCGTGTGGAGCTCGCCCACGATGGAGCTCTTCGAGCTGCTCTCCAACGCGGACCAGGTGGACACGCTGCGCGCGAGGCCGGAGCTGCGCTACGTACCCTCCGCCGCGGTGGAGGCGTGGACGAAGGACCTGTCGGACCCGGAGCTGGCGGGCGCTCCCGCCGCGCGGAGGCAGCGCTTCGTGGAGCTGCGGCGGCAGGTGGTGCGCGGGCTGCACGCGGCGGGAGCGGGGCTGCTGGTGGGCTCGGACTCGCCGCAGTTCTTCATGGTGACGGGCTTCGCGGTGCACCGGGAGATGGAGGCCCTGGCCGCGGCGGGCCTGCCGACGCGCACGGTGCTGGAGGCCGCCACGCGCAACGCGGCGGAGTACCTGGGCGAGTCCGCCGAATGGGGCACGGTGGCGGTCGGCCAGCGCGCGGACCTGCTGCTGCTGGACGCGGACCCACGTGAGGACGTGCGCCACACTCGAGCGCCGCACGGCGTGGTGCTGCGCGGCCGGTGGCTGCCGCGCGCGGAGCTGGACGCGATGCTGGCAGAGGTGGAGGCGGCGGTGAAGGTGCCGGCGCCGTAGCCCCCGCGCCGCTCACTCCCGCTCGCGCTGGACGAGCCACGTGGAGATGGCGCGCTCGCACTCTTCATGGCGGTCGAGGAAGGCGAAGTGCCCGCTGTCCACCTCCACGTACGTCGCGCGCCGGCCCAGGCGCTCGGCGTAGGCGCGCATGGAGCGGGTGGGCATCATGGAGTCATGCCGCCCCTGCACCATCAACGTGGGCACGGACGGCGCGGGAGCCCGCGAGTCGGCACCGGACACCAGCACCAGGCCGCGCAGCTCGAGGCGCGGATGGGAGACACGGCCCGCGAGGATGCTGGCGCCCACGCCTCCATTCGAGAGCCCGCCCAGGTAGACGCGGCGGACGCCCCGGCCCGCGAGCCACTCGAGCGTCGCCTTCAACGTGCGCTCGCCCCGGGGGGACCACCAGTCCCCGGCGGGCCCCACCGACGGGCAGACGGTGAGCGCGGAGATGGCCTGGACGGACCGCGCCATCTCCCAGCAGTACACCGCGAAGTTGCCAGCGAAGCCGTGGAGGAAGACGACGGCCGTGCGCGGCGTGGCGTCACCCTTCGGAGGAATGACCAGCGTGTCGAAGGACTCCGGCGACTGGAGGCCCAGGTACGTGGCGATGGCGGGCGTGGCGAGCTCGCCCTCGGCGGCGTCCATCCGGTCGAACGCCGACTCCAGCGCGGGGATGAAGTCGCGCGCGTCCGAGCGCGGCAGGCGGCCGGAGCGCACCAGCACGTGCCCCGCGAACAGCGTCCCATCCCGCTCGGCGACGAGCCGGTTCACCCACCGGTGGCCGGCGTCCGGCAGCCGCAGGGTCTCCACCTGCGTGCCCCCCGCGAAGACCAGCCGCCCCAGCGCCACGAGCACCATGAGCCCGAGCCCCGCCCGCGCCAGCCCCCGCCGCCCGGGTGGAGCGAGCAGTCCGACGGACACGAGCGCGAAGCCCACGGCGTAGCCCCAGCCCGAAGGCGAGGCGCCGATGAAGGCCGCGGCGGCCATCAGCAACACGGCCACCGGCGCGACGACGAGCCCCGGAAGGAAAGCGAGCCCGCCCCCGCGCCGCGGCGCCGCGGCGTGCGTCACGGAAAGGGAGGAAGAAGAAGCCATGGCGCCGAGCATGCCGGCCCGCGCGGGCCGGGCGGCGCCTCCATGGCTGAACAGTCGGAAACCCCCGGTGAGCGGCCGCCGTCAGGGGAGGACCGCCCCACTCCATCCGGCGCGCCTAGAAGGTCTCCGTCTCCTTCAGCTTCAGCTCGCCGCGGAGCTTCGACAGGTTCGCCTCCAGCTCGGCGACGTGCTCCTCACGGATGGGCTGGCGGGACTTCGTGCCACCCTGGCGGATGAAGGTGCCCGGGTTCTCCTCGTACAGCCCCATGCGGAAGTCGAATTTGTGGTTGTGCTGCTTCATGTACTCGAAGCTGCACTTCCGCAGGAGGTCCGCCATGCGCTCCTCCGGCACGGAGACCTTGAGGAAGGCGGCGATGCGCCGCACCTGCCCCTCCAGGTCCGCGCTCAGGTCCTCGTAGCGGATCCACAGCACGTTGGCGTCGTTCCGGTGGGGCATCCACGAGCGCATGTAGCCGAACCAGCTTCCGAAGAAGCCGCGCCCGCTCACCATGCCCTTCATGAAGCGGTCGAACGGCGAGCGGAATCGGCGCAGCATCTCGTAGTGGTGGTAGCAGGAGACGAAGGTGTCCCGAGCGTCGCGGGTGACGAAGATGATGCGCGAGTCCTTCGACGGCCGCAGCTCCTTGTACGGCAGGTGGGTCTTGAACATGCGCGGCGACGGCATCTTCTCCATGTAGCCGAAGTTCTCGTGGCGGATGAGCTCCTCGAGGTACGGCGACTTCTGGAGGATGTGGTCGAACTCCGCGTCACCGCTGGAGAGCAATTGCACCAGGATCATCTGCATCCAGGTGGTGCCTGACTTCGGGAAGGTCGCGATGAAGATGTCGTCGGGCCGGGGGCGGAACCCCGTATGGAAGCGGATCATCTCACGCAGCTTGCGGCTCGTGTTGAGGACGAAGCCGGAGATGACCACCACCACGGACAGACACATCAGGAAGGGTTTTGTCAGCCACCGCATGAGCAGGGTCTCAGTCCTGTAATCACGGAAGAAGGGGGGGAAGCCGGAGCGTACACCCAACCGGCGCGGCCCTGGCTCCCTCGCCTGCATCGCACTTAGTGACTGGTCACTCGTTAAGTTCGGAGTTATCCTCTCCGTGAAATGGCTTCGAAGAACTCCGCGCCGGAGATGCCGCGTCCACCTCGCCGCACACAGCAGGAGCGCCGCGAGACGACGCGGCGCAAGCTGCTGGACGCCACCATCTCCGCGCTGGTGGAGCTGGGGCATGCGCGGCTGACGACGGTGGAGGTGGCGAAGCGGGCGGGCCTGTCGCAGGGGGCGCTCTTCACGCACTTCGACACCAAGGAGGAGCTGCTCGCCGCGGCGGTGGAGCACCTCTTCCCGCGCATCATCCAGGACTACCTGGCGGGCGTGGGGGCGCGGCCGGCGGGAAGAGACCGCGTCGCGTCGGCGGTAGACATGTTGTGGGCCGCGTACCAGCGGCCGGAGCTGCAGGCGGCGGTGGAGCTGTACGTGGCGGCGCGCACGGACCCGGAGCTGCGCTCGGCGCTGGAGGCGGTGGACGGGCCGCACCGGGAGAACCTGCACCGCGTGGCGCGCGAGCTGTTCCCCGAGGTGGCCGCCACACAGCCGGAGTTCGACGACGTGGTGGAGCTGGCGCTGGACGCGGTGCAGGGCGCCGTCGTCGGCGGCAGCGCGCGCCCGAATGACCCGGCGCACCGCCGCATGCTGGACACCCTGACGCGCTTCCTGCGCGCCGCGTTCTCACCCACCCCGGAGCGGCCTCGCCGCCGCTCCCGTCCATAGGAGGCCCGTCATGGACGCGGCTCACATCCCCGATGTGCTCACCCCCGTCATCCCCGTCTTCGTCCTCACGGTCATCGCCGAGGCGTTCTGGGTGAAGAAGCTGAAGGACGCGGGCCGCCCCGTGGTGGGCCACACCTGGAAGGACACCATTGCCAGCCTCACCATGGGCCTGGGCTACTCGGCCCTGTCGCTGGGGTGGAAGTTCGTCGCCTTCGCCGGCTACCTCGCGCTCTACGAGTGGACGCCCTTGCGCATGGGCTCGGGCGTGGTGGCCTGGGTGCTGCTCTTCTTCGCGGAGGACCTCTGCTACTACTGGTACCACCGCATCCACCACGAGAGCCGCTTCTTCTGGGCGTCGCACGTGGTGCACCACTCCAGCGAGCACTACAACCTCTCCACTGCGCTGCGGCAGCCGTGGCTGGTCCCCACGAGCTGGCCGTTCTGGGCACCACTCGCGCTGCTGGGCTTCCACCCGGCGATGATCTTCATCCAGCAGGGGCTCAACCTGCTCTACCAGTACTGGATTCACACCGAGGCCATCGTGAAGCTGCCGCGTCCGTTCGAGTGGCTCTTCAACACGCCCTCGCACCACCGCGTGCACCACGGCTCCAACCCGCGCTACCTCGACAAGAACTACGCGGGCATCCTGATGCTGTGGGACAGGCTCTTCGGCACCTTCGAGCCGGAGACGGAGAAGCCGGTGTACGGGCTGACGAAGAACCTCGAGACATACAACCCGCTGCGCATCGCCACCCACGAGGTGGCGGCCATCATCCGCGACGCGAAGAAGCCCGGCCCGCTGAGCCAGCGGCTGGGCTACATCTTCCGCAACCCCGCCTGGAAGCCGGCGGCGTCCGTGCCGCCACCGGAGGCCGCCCGCCCGTCACCGGAGGCCGCCCCCCCGTCAGCGTAGGCCGTCGCGCTGGGGGCGTTGCCCCCCATGCCACCATGAGGTGTTGAGCACTGGCCTTCCGGGGGTGCCCTCGAGTCTCGCTGCCCCCGCGAGCGGCTTCCCACCCGCATGCGGAGGCGCTAAGCCACGTGGCACCTTTGCGCGCGAAAGAGGAGTCATGACCGAGCGAGAGCTGTGGGAGCGGTACCAGCGTTACCTGTGCGTCGTGCCGTCCGTGGGGTTCTCGCTCGACATCTCGCGCATGCAGTTCCCCGCGGACTTCCTGGAGCGGATGCGCCCGCGCATGGAAGAGGCCTTCACGGAGATGGAGGCGCTGGAGAAGGGCGCCATTGCCAACCCGGACGAGAAGCGCAAGGTGGGCCACTACTGGCTGCGCGCGCCGGAACTGGCGCCGGATGCGGGGCTGAAGAAGGAAATCACCGACACGGTGGCGGCCATCCACGCCTTCGCGCGCGACGTGCACGCCGGCACGGTGAAGCCGCAGAAGGCGCAGCGCTTCACGCACCTGCTGGTGGTGGGCATCGGCGGCTCGGCGCTGGGGCCGCAGCTGGTGGCGGACGCGCTGGGCACGGCGCGGGACACGATGAAGGTGTCCTTCTTCGACAACACGGACCCGGACGGCATGGACCGGGTGGTGGCGCAGCTCGGTGACGGACTGGCCGAGACGCTGACGCTGGTCGTCAGCAAGTCGGGCGGCACCAAGGAGACGCGCAACGGCATGCTGGAGGCCGGGCACGCGTACCAGGCGA
Organism: Pyxidicoccus sp. MSG2; assembly: GCF_026626705.1. Classification (NCBI taxonomy): domain Bacteria; kingdom Pseudomonadati; phylum Myxococcota; class Myxococcia; order Myxococcales; family Myxococcaceae; genus Pyxidicoccus; species Pyxidicoccus sp. MSG2. Next base: position 6,344,667 of record NZ_JAPNKC010000001.1, on the reverse strand, counting down.
AGGGGCTCGACTTCAGCAAGCACGCGGTGGCCGTCACGGGCGCGGGCAGCGAGCTGGACGGCACCGCGAAGAAGCAGGGCTGGCTGCGCACCTTCCCCATGTGGGACTGGGTTGGCGGGCGCACGTCGGTGCTGTCGGCGGTGGGCCTGTTGCCGGCAAGGCTGCAGGGGCTGGACATCGACGGGATGCTCGCGGGCGCGCGGGAGATGGACACGGCGACGCGGCAGCGGGACGTGCAGAAGAACCCGGCCGCGCTGCTGGCATTGATGTGGCACCAGGCGGGCGAAGGGCGCGGCGCGAAGGACATGGTCATCCTGCCGTACAAGGACCGGCTGCTCCTGATGTCGCGCTACCTCCAGCAGCTCGTCATGGAGTCGCTGGGCAAGGAGCTGGACCTGGACGGCAAGGTGGTGAACCAGGGCATCGCCGTCTACGGGAACAAGGGCTCCACGGACCAGCACGCGTACGTGCAGCAACTGCGCGAGGGCGTGCACAACTTCTTCGCCACCTTCATCGAGGTGCTGAAGGACCGCCAGGGGCCCACCTTCGAGGTGGAGCCCGGCGTCACCAGCGGGGACTACCTGCTGGGCTTCCTGCTGGGCACGCGCCGCGCGCTGTTCGAGAAGGGCCGCGAGTCGCTCACCCTCACCGTGCCGGACGTGAGCCCGCGCACGGTGGGCGCGCTGATTGCGCTGTATGAGCGCGCGGTGGGCTTCTACGCCAGCCTCGTGCACATCAATGCCTACCACCAGCCGGGCGTGGAGGCGGGCAAGAAGGCCGCGGGTGTGGTGCTGGAGCTGCAGCGCAAGCTGACGGCCCGTCTGGGCGAGGCCCGCGCGGAGGCCCGCTCCGCCGAGCAGCTCGCCGCCGACATCGGCATGCCGAACGAGGTGGAGACGGTGTTCAAGGTGTTGGAGCACCTGGCCGCCAATCCGGACCGGGGCGTGCAGCGCTCCGGCGGAGCGAGCCCGGCGGAGGCACGGTTCCGCGTGAAGTGAAGTGAGGGGAGCCCGGGTCCCCCCGGGCGTCCTCCGTCCCCGCGAGCCCGCCTGTTCCCGAGGGCTCGCGGCTCCGCGAAGTGAGGGGGCCCGCGTCCTCGGGCGCCCCAGGCCCCGCCCTCCGTCCCCGCAAGCCCGCCCGTTCCCGAGGGCTCGCGGCTTCGGGAAGGGCCCGTCCGTGCGCGGGAGCCCACGCCGCCCTCGGACTACCGCGCGCCGGACTCCTGGCCCGCGAGCCCCGCCCGCTCCTTCCGGCACAGCTCCACCACCCAGTCGGAGGCGGCGCGCACGCGGGGGCTCTTCTGCAAGTCCTTGTGGAACACCAGCCACAGCGGCCGCTTCGCCAGGACTCCCGCGCCCACGCGCGTCAGCCGTGAGTCCCGCTCCCCACTGAGGCATGGCAACAGCGCCACGCCGAGCCCTGCCGCGGCTGCCTCGCGCAGGACGACCGAGCTGTTGCTCTGGAGCAGCCGTCGCGCGCCCGCCGTCAGTCGCTTCAGCTCCTCGGACTCGGCACCGGAGGTGAGGGAGGCGCGGTAGACGAGCACGCAGTGCCCGTGGAAGTCCCCGGGCCGGGGCGCGCCGTGGCGGCGCAGATAGCCGCGCGCCGCATACATGGCGAAGGCCACCTCCCCTACCTTGCGCACCACCAGCGCATCTCCTCGGGGCGGCGCCAGTCGCAGCGCGAGGTCCGCGTCGCCGCGCTGGAGGTCCACCAGCTCGCTGCCCGACACCAGCTCCAAATCCAACCCGGGGTGCAGCGTGTGCAACTCTCCCAGGCGCGGAGCAAGCAGGGCCTGGGCAAGGTATTCGGTGGCGGTGAGGCGCACGGTGCCCACGGCGCGGGCCTCCGTGGCCACCGCATCGTGCAGGAGGCGCAGCCCGTCCTCCATCTCCCGCGCCCGGACCACCACCGCCTCCGCGGCCTCCGTGAGGGCGAGCGCCCGGGCGCCGCGCAGCACCAGCCGCGTGCCCAGCGACTTCTCCAGCGCGTCCAGCCGCCGCCCCACCGTGGTGGCGTCCACGCGAAGCTCGCGCGCCGCGCCCGCGAGCGAGCCCTGGCGCGCCACCGCCAGCAGGTACCGCAGGTCATCCCATCGCAAATCCATGCCTGCAATGATGCAGCAAAGTGCTGCATCCATGCAGCCCTGCCGGAGTTATCCCCGCGATGCGGGGGCACGCACGGCGGCCCCACGCGGACAGGAGGACGGACATGTCTCACGCGGCGACGCTGGAGCAGTCGGTGGGCCCGGCAGTGCGGAACACGGCGGAGGACGAGGCAGGCCTCACGCTGGACACCGGCCCGGGAGTTCCCTTCCCCATCCGGGCGCGCGACGGTTACGCGCTCTCCGGGACGTGTTTCCCCCACGCGGGCGCGGAGCTGGGGGCCGTGGTGCTCATCGGCTCCGCCATGGGGGTGCGGCAGCGGTACTACTCGCGCTTCGCCGCGTACCTCGCCGGGCGGGGCCTGCCCACCGTCACCTATGACAACCGGGGCATCGGCGGCTCGCGGCCGGCGTCGCTCGCGGGCTTCGGGGCGCGGATGGAGGACTGGGGAGCGCTGGACCTGGCGGGCGCCATCGACACCGTGCGCGAGCGCTTCCCGGGCCGCCGCATCCTGCTGGTGGGGCACAGCGCGGGCGGACAGTTGCTCGGGCTGGCGGACAACGCGCGCGAGGTGACGGCGCTGCTCCACGTGGCGTCGGGCTCCGGCTACTACCGGCTGTTCCCCCAGCGGCTGCGCATGGAGTTCAACTGGCGCGTCATGGCGCCCCTGCTGGTGAAGTCCTTCGGGAAGCTGCCCGGCTGGGCCGGCACCGCGGAGGACCTGCCCGCGGGCGTGGCCGCACAGTGGGCACGTTGGTGCCTGGCCCCGGACTATCTGTTGAGCGAAGGCGGCGAGCCGCGCCGCGAGGCCTACGCCTCGCTGTACCTGCCGCTGCGGGCCTACAGCTTCACGGATGACCCCTTCGCCTCGCCCGAGGCGGTGCGCGCGCTGCTGTCCTTCTACGCGGATGCGCTCGTGGACCACCGGCTGCTGTCCCCGAAGGAGCTGGGCAGGCCCATTGGCCACTTCGGCTTCTTCCGCGAGCCCTTCCGCGGCTCGCTCTGGGCGGACGCCGCCGACTGGCTCGCGGACAAGGCGCTGTCCCCGAGGTACGCGCGGGGAGCCTGAAGCGCCCCGCGCTCACCGCGTGGCGCGCGACACCCGCGGCACGCCTGGGAGCAGGTAGAGCCCTGGGCGTGCTCGCCCGGACGTTCGGGCCTCCATGTGACAACCCGGCCACCGGCCGAAGCGGTAGAACCCGGGCCCATGGACCTGGAGCTCAGAGGAAGGGCGGCCCTCGTCACCGGCAGCAGCCGGGGCATTGGCCGGGCCATCGCCACCGCGCTGGCGCGGGAGGGCGCGCGGGTGTGCCTCACCGCGCGCGGCGCGGAGGCGCTGGAGGCCACCGCGGCGGAACTGCGTGCCTCGGGCGCGGACGTCACCCCCGTGGTGACCGACGTGGCCACGCAGGCCGGCGCGGTGGCGGCGGTGGACGCGGCGGTGCGGGCCTTCGGCACGCTGGACATCCTCGTCAACAACGTGGGCGGCAGCGGCGGCGCGGGCGCGTTCGACTCCGCGACGGTGGCGCAGTGGGCCTCCGTCATGGACCGCAACCTCATGTCCGCCGTGTGGTGCAGCCAGCGCGCGGTGGAGGTCATGCGCGAGCGGGGCGGCGGCTGCATCATCCACATCAACTCCATCTACGGCCGCGAGTACGCCACCAGCGCGCCCTACACCACCGCCAAGGCGGGCCTCACCGCGCTCACCAAGGAGATGGCGGTGGACCTCGCCCGCCACCGCATCCGCGTCAACGGCGTGGCGCCGGGCTCCATCCTCTTCCCCGGCGGCAGCTGGGACAAACGCCGGCAGGCGGACCCGGAGAAGGTGGCGAAGCTCGTCCGCGACGAGCTGCCCTGGGGCCGCTTCGGCGCGCCGGAGGAGGTGGCGGACGTGGTCGCCTTCCTGTGCTCCGAGCGGGCACGCTGGGTGACGGGGGCCACCCTCCCGGTGGATGGAGGACAGGGCCGTGCCTTCTGACGGCGAGCGTTGGCGCGCTGTCGTGTTATGCAGGGCCCCTCGCATGAGGCCGCACGCGTGCTGAAGCTCTACAAGAAGGAAGGCGACTCGCTCCGCTACTGGGAGGCGTGGGTGCACGAGGGCGTGCTCACCGTGCACCAGGGCCAGGTGGGTCAGGTGGGCGAGGAGCGGCAGCAGCCCGTGCCCGCCGACGAGGACCCGGACATGGCCATCGCCGAGGCCGCCGGCCCGCTGGTGGACGAGGGCTATGACGAGCCCGACCCGGACTCCATGCACACCCTCGTCGTCCAGTACGTCGTGGAGGGCAAGGGCTCCGGCCATGACCTGGAGAAGCGCGTCGCCGTGGAGGAATTGCTCACGGATGCACTCGGCTGGACGGGCAATGGCGAAGTCGAAGGCGGCGAGATGAAGGAGCAGCGCCTCAGCGTGCACTGCCGCGTCATGGACCCGGACGCGGGCGTGCGCACCACGGTGGAGGCACTGGACTCAGAAGACCTGCTCGAAGGGGCCAGCATCCTCGTGGCCCTCGGGGACGAGGAGCCGAAGGCCGTCTGGCCTCCACCGGCGTCCTGACGCGTGCGACTCAGGCCCCGGCCGCGCGGCGGCGGGGGCTGCTCTTGCGGCGGGCGCGCGCGGCCAGGTCGCGGGACATCATGGCCAGCGTGGTGGTCTCCAGGCTCTGCTTGAAGGCGGACTCCGCGCGGCCCACCACGCCCTCCAGGTACTCGGCCACCATGGGGGCCATGTCGCAGGACTGGCTGGGCCCGGTGGGGTAGCGGCCAAGCAGCTCCGCGTCCTCCTCCACCGCCTCGTACACGTCGCGGAGGGTGATTTCCTCCGGGCCGCGCGCCAGGGACACACCGCCGCCCACGCCGCGCTTCGTCTCCACCAGGCCCGCGCGCGCCAGGTCTCGCAGCAGCCGCCGCACCACGACGGGATTCGTCTGGATGCTGCGCGCCATGCTCTCGGACGTCAGCGAGCCTTTCGCCTCACGCTCGGCGCAGGCCAGCATTCCCAGCATGTGCGCGGCCATGGTGAAGCGGCAGTTCACGTGTCTTCCACCCTCGGATGAAACCCATGGGTGACGTATCGCCCTGGGATTGCGCGCGCAACCCCTCGCGTGGAAAGGCGCGACGGCATGTCGACCCGGCACCCGCACCGCGCGTCCGGGAGGGGTGACTCCAGGCCTCCGCTCGCGGAAGGCCCGAGAGTGGACAAGGGCGCGTAAACACTGACTTCCAGGACGGCCTGCCCAGGCTGCACGAGGCCCTCGGACCTCCGCTCCCCTGCCCTCCTTCAGGGCGGGGAGCGGATGGCGGGGTGCGACACGGACACAGAAGCCAGAGCCCTACCGCGTCATGTCCATGGTGTTCACCGCCAGCTCGGCCACGTCGTCGGAGGACAGCTCCGCGCGTGCCACCCGGTCCTCCTCATCGCGGTCGAGCAGGCCGTTCTCGTCATGGTCCACGCCGATGCGCCACTCGGTGCCGGCGGGGACGACGGTGTACGTCAGCTCACTGCCCTCGCGGGCGCGGGCCATCAGCACGTAGGCGTTCACCTTCTCCGACGCCCGGTCCGACTGGAACATGCCCTTGCCCGCGTAGGCGAAGCCGCGCACCTGGCCCTTCTGGCGACCGCTCACCACCAGGCCCACCCGGCCCTTCTCCGCCAGGGACATGAAGAGCATCACGCGGCCCAGCTGCGCGGGAGTGGACCCGGTGGAGCCCAGCGTCACCTGCTGGCCCACCGCCGCGTGCGTGTCCTGGCTGTCCGGCCCCGGCGGCAGGAAGAACTCCGTGGCCGAGCCCTTCGGCAGGTCCGAGCCCGAGAAGGACAGGAGCAGCGCCACCAGGTCGGCGACCTCCTGGTCATTGTTCGGGAAGAAGGTGGGCTCGGTGACGAAGCGCGCCAGCGAGTCCACGCTGCCGTCGTGGATGAAGCTGAAGCCCGCGAGGCTCTCCTTCTGCGTCAGCTCCAGGCCCACCTTCTCGTAGAGGTTGCGCAGCTGCGGCACCTTGAGCGTGACGTTGGTGCTGCCGTCGGTGGACACGAGCGCGTGGTGGAACTCGCCCTTCTCCCCGCGCGGCAGGTCCATCCACATGGCGCCGTTGAACTGCATGTTGGTGGCGACGCCCGAGGGGAAGGTGTGGCACGTGTTGCACGCGAAAATCCCCTGCGCGAGCAGGCGCGGCGGGCGGAAGATGGCCATGCCGTTGGCCGCGTTGCCGTTGGGCAGCTGCTGGCCCGCGGGGCCGAAGCGGCCGGTGGTGAAGTGGCCCGGCAGCGGCAGGTTGCGCGGCAGCGAGTTGTCCAGCTCGCGGAACGGGTTGGGCGGGAAGGTCAGCGTCGCGAGGTAGGAGCGCAGCTCCGCCATCTCCTTCGGGGTGAGCTGGGTGTCGTCGCCCTGCAGGTGCTGGAACGCGGGGTTGAACTCCTCCAGGCTCGCGCGGTCTCCACGCCAGTGCAGCGGCTCCTTGCCGATGATGTCCTGGAGCGTCTGCGTCGTCATGGGGCCCTTCATCGGGTGCCACGACTCGAAGGGCGGCATCCCCAGGCCCATGCCCAGGTTCTGCCCGTCCAGCGCCTTCACCGTGCCCGAAGGGTCGCCGAGGTCCCACGCCAGCCGGTCCATGCGCGCGTCCACGTGGCACGACGCGCAGGACAGGTGCCCCAGGCCGGACGTCTTGTGCGTGTCGTACAGGTGCTTGCGGCCCGCTTTGATTGCGGCGGGCGACGGGTCGAAGAACGGCACCCGGGAGACTTCACGGAGGCGGTCCGTGCTCAGCACGGAGAGGCTGGCACCGAAGCGGTTGAGCACGTAGAGCCGCTGCCGGTCCGCGTCGAAGACGATGCCCGTGGGGCCCTCGCCCACCGTCACCTGCGCCAGGCGCGAGCCGCCCGGGCTCATGGCCACCACGTTGTTGGAGCCCATGCCCGTCACGTAGGCGCGGGCGCCGCTGGAGTCCCACGTGACGCCGCGCGGGTCGCCGACGGACAGGTTGCGCACCGCCTGCGGCACCGTGGGCGTGGAGTAGTCCAGGTGCGGGTTGAGGTCATGCACCGCGCGGGCGCCGGGCCGGCGCGGGTCCACCACCGCCATCAGCACGCGGAGGAAGCGGCCGTTGACGTTGGGCTCGAAGCGCACCTCGTTGGTGGCGTCCGTGCCCACCACCGTGACGGAGCCCGAGGGGTGCACGGCCAGCGCCATGTTGAGGTTCATCAGCCGCGTGGCGTAGGTGACGCCCAGGGTGTCGGTGTCGATGATGGCCAGGTCCCGGTCCGGCATGTCCCACCCCGTGACGCGCCCCGACGCCGAGGCGTGCGCGCCGCTCACCAGGTCCGTCCAGTCGCCCCGGTTGTCGTCCATCCACCGGCCCCGGGCGTCCTTCTTCACGATGAGGCCCACGGCGGGCGGCGGCGGGTTGGCCGGGTTGAGCGCCGGCACGAAGGCCGTGCCCGCGTTGGGCGGCGGGTTGATGCCGCCATAGGGGCCGCGCGCGTCGCCCACGCCGTTGGGAGGGAAGGCCTCCGGAATCAGCGAGCCGCCGCCGATGAGGGTGCTGCCGTTGCCGGACTCGAAGATGGCGGCGTAGACGAAGCGGCCGTCGGCGCTCGCGGCGAGGGCGCGCGGGTCCTCGCCCTTCAGGGTGATGCGCCGGGGCTCCTTGTCCGGGCGGTGCGGGTCCACCACCAGCACGCGGTTGACCTGCGAGCAGGTGATGAAGGCGCGCTCCGGGCGGCCCGCGAAGATGACGTCCGCGGGCTCGTCGTCCGTCTGGACGGTGGCGCGCACGTAGCCCTTGCGCAGATCGACGATGCTCACGCTGTCGGAGATGTGATTCACCACCCAGGCCTCGGAGTTGCTGCGCGCACGCACCGACACCGGGTCCAGGCCCACGGGGATGGAGGCCACCAGCTCCGGCCCGCGCTTCGACGTCAGGTCGAACACCATGAGCCGGTTGTCAGCGGTGTTGACCGCCAGCAGGCGCGAGCCGTCCGGCGTCAGGTCCAGCGGGTGGACGTGCGGGTCCTCCCAGTTGACGAAGGAGCTCGAGGCCTGTGAGGCCCCCGGAGCCAGGACCGCGAGGAGACTCAACAGTACGACGGCGCGAGTGATGACACCCATGCGGCGACCTCCGAGTCAGGAGCAGCGGTGCTTCTCCATTGTCTGCCTTTATCAACGCAATGAGTGCAAGTCCTTGCGTGAAGCAAACGCAGAACCACATCCGCCGCCATGGGTTTGTTTCACTCGTAAGCCAGAGCTACGCGCGGCCTGGACGCCGTCACGGCCCGTCACACCCCGAGCAAATCCAGACACGGCAAAGCTACAGCCAGCCCATCCTCACGCGGTGGGCTGTCGCGGCGCGGCGCGTGGTGCGAAGCCCCGGACGCACGGCGCGAAAATCCCTGCGCACGGCGTCCAGCAGGACGGAACTTTTACGGCACTTGACTCGGAATGAGAAAACGAGACGCCGGGAGAACACCCGCGACTTCAAACCAGACAATCCATGTCTGGCCAAAGCTCGCGGGCTTTCCACGAGTAGCACGAAAGACAATCAGAGCCTGTGAAACAGTTCACTTCCCCGCGCGAGCGGAGGGCGCGGGCCCCGGCCGGAAGACGCGGAAGAGGAGCGCGAGCGAGGGCAGCACGGTGAGCGCGCCCACGACCAGCGCCACCAGCAGCATGCGCTGCGCGGTGGGACCCGACGCGGCGCTGCTCAGCGTGACGTCCGGCACCACGAGGTACGGGTGCTGCGACGCGGCCCACCCGAGGACGATGAGGCCCGCCTGCGTGGCCGCCGCCACGCGGGCCCACTTGAAGCGCCGCGTCCACAGCAGGGCGAAGGCCGCCACCGCGGACAGCGCGGTGCCCGCGTGCAGCGCCAGCGCGAAGGGCGAGTGCAGCAGGCCCTGCCACACCCGGGGCGCGCCCTCGCGAGCGAAGACGAGCACCGCCAGCGCCGCGAGGAAGACGGCCCCACCCGCGCCCAGCGCACGCAGGCGGAAGTCCTCGCGCAGCTCCGGCGTGGGTGCCTCGTGCGTGAGGTACACCGCCGCCAGGAAGGCGAAGAGGCACAGCGCCAGCGCGCCCACCACCCACGCGAAGGGGGTGAGCCACGGCCCGAAGAAGCCGCTCACCACCGCGCGGCCCTCCACGCGGATGTCACCGCCCACCACCGCGGCCACGCACATCCCAAGGAGCAGCGGCGCGATGACGCTGGCGATGCTGAAGACGAGTCCCCACTGCCGCTGCACCGCGTCCCCGCGCGTGTCGTACGTGCGGAAGGTGAAGGCGGCGCCCCGGAAGACGATGCCCAGCAGGAGCAGCGTCAACGGCACGTGCAGCGCCACGCTGAGCACCGCGAAGGCGCGCGGGAAGCCGGCGAACAGCAGCACCACGCCGACGATGAGCCAGATGTGATTCACCTCCCACACCGGGCCCAGCGCGTGGGCGATGAGCGCCCGCTGCTCCTGCTTGCGCGGACCGGAGGCGAGCAAATCCCAGACGCCGCCGCCGAAGTCCGCGCCGCCGAAGAGGGCATAGAGCACGAACGTCCCCGCCACCGTGAAGCCCAGCAGCAGCTCAGTGCCCATGCGCGCCTCCGAAGCGGACCTGGAGGACGAACGTCCGCGCCACCGCGAAGCCTGGCAGCTCAGTGCCCATGCGCGCCTCCCACGGACCGACCCGGCAGTGTGCCCGCCACCTGCCGCACCATCAGGAACACCACGGTGACGCCGAGGAAGAGGTACACGGCGGTGAAGGTCCAGAAGGGCGCCGCCAGGTGCGGCACCGGCGTCACCGCCTCCGCCGTGCGCATGACGCCCCGGAGAATCCACGGCTGCCGTCCCCACTCGGTGACGAGCCACCCCGCCTCCAGCGCCACCACCCCGAGCGGCCCCGACAACAGCCACGCCCACGTCATCCGCCGCCCGGAAGGCCACGCCTTCTTGCGCCACCGGTACGCCAGCGTCACCAGCGCGAGCAGCGCCATCAGGCTGCCCGTGCCCACCATCATCTGGAAGGCCAGGTGCACCTTCGCCACCGGTGGCCACTCGTCGCGGGGGAAGTCGTTGAGCCCCTTCACCTCCGCGTCCGGGTCCGCGAAGGCGAGGATGGACAGCCCCTTCGGAATCTCGATGCCCCAGGGCACCGTCCCCGTCTCCACGTCGGGCAGCCCGCCCACGAGCAGCGGCGCGCCGCGCTCCGTCTCGAAGTGGCCCTCCATGGCGGCCAGCTTCACCGGCTGCGCCTTCGCCACGTGCTTCGCGGAGAAGTCTCCCACCACCGGCTGGAGCAGCGCGGTGAGGCACGCGAGCGGCAACGCCACGGTGAGCGCCTTGCGGTGGAAGTCCGCGCCCGGGTGGCGCAGCAGCACGAAGGCGTGGATGCCCGCCATGGCGAAGGCGCTCGCCTGGTAGCAGGAGAGCAGCACGTGCGTCGTCTGGTACTGCCAGCCGGGGCTGAACATGGCCACCAGCGGCTGCACGTCCGTGGGCCCACCCGGGCCAGGCGTGAAGCCCGACGGGTTGTTCATGAACGTGTTGACCAGCGTGACGAAGAACGCGCTGGCCGCGCCGCTCACCGCCACCATGACGCCGGAGAACAGGTGCAGCCCCGGCGACACCCGCTCGCGCCCGTACAGGTAGATGCCCAGGAAGATGGCCTCGGTGAAGAAGGCCACGCCCTCCAGGCTGAAGGGCAGCCCAATCACCTCGCCGTACTGCCCCATGAACTCGGGCCACAACAGGCCCAATTCGAAGGACAGCACCGTGCCGCTCACCGCACCCACCGCGAAGAGGATGGCCGTCCCCTTCGCCAGCTTCTGGCTGAGCAGCCGGTAGTCGCCGTCCCCCGTGCGCCGCGCCTTCAAGTCACTCAGCACCATGAGGACCGGCAGCGCCACACCCGCCGCCGCGAAGACGATGTGGAACGCGAGCGACAGGCCCATCTGCGCCCGCGCATAGAGCAGGTCCGTCATGGAAATCAGTCTGCTTTATGCGCGGTTTTGTCGCAATTACGTATTCTACTTCTACCCTCCAGCGGAGTTGGGCTTCTGCCCCACGGGCACCAGTGAGCGCACGGAGTTCTGGGCGATGCGGGTGGCGAGCGCGGTGGCGAAGATGAGCACGAGCTTGCGCCCCAGCTCCACGCCGAGCGGGCGCTGCTTCGCGGCGTAGGCCACCGTCTCCGGGTGCGCCCAGGCGCGCTTGAGGGCAATGCGGCGCTCGCGGCGCAGCTTCTCCTCGCGGTGGCTCGAGCGGTAGATGGCGTAGCCCACGCCCAGCCCCACGCCAATCATCGCCACGGCGCCCACGCCGATGAGGACGTCTTTGTGCTGTGCCGCCTGGTAGCGCACGCTGAGCGCGCGCTCGCGGCGGCGGTCCAGTTCCTCCAGCGTCAGCAGCAGCTCGTCGCGGATGCGGTCCGCCGTCTGCTCCACCTGCTTCCGGTCATCCATGCCCCGGGTGATGTGGTGGTCGACGTGCCGTTCAATCTCCACCGGCCCGCCAGCCTCCTTGTCGCGGCCGTTGCCGTTCATTGCAGCGTCTCCCGCGTGAGCTGGTAGTCCATCTTCAGCCGATCCTGCGTGTGCGCCAGCGGCTTCTTGGGCAGCCGTTTGACACCCAGGAACAGCAGGAGGCCCGCAATCGCCAGCACCGCCACGCCCATCACCAGCACGTTCCAGGGCTCGGCCATCGGAATGGCCAGCCCGGCGCCCACGACGAGGCAGGACAGGGCGATGAGCGACAGCACCGCGCCCACCCCGATGAAGATGCCCGCGGTGCGCGCGGCCTTCAGCTCGTCACGCAGCTCCTTCTTCGCGTGCAACAGCTCGGCCTTCACCAGCAGGCGGGACTCCGCCAGGGCATGCCGGATGAGCTCCGCCGTGGAGAGCGACTCCAGTTGACTGCGCTCCAGGCGTTCCGATTCGAGGTCCACGACGTGTGCCTCCTGCGATGACTTCGCGGGTTCGCCGTGCGCTCGCAGGCCTGGCCGGCACCCATGCGGCCCCGCTCCTTCGCACAAGGTGGGCAGCAGTCGCTCATGGGAGAAGTCCCAGCCCTGGGGGGAGGCATGGCCGCCTGCCTGCCCTCCAGCCGGCACCCCTACCGGAACCGGACGGAGCTCAGCGACGGCGGTGGTGGGCCAGCGCGGTGGCCAGCGTCTCGCGCACCTGGCGGGCGCGGAAGAGGCGGTCCGCGGTGTCCACGAGGTTCTCCGAGTACAGCACCTGCTTGCGCAGGCGCGCCGGAATCGCGCGCGTGCCCAGGTGCGCGCCAATGAGGGCGCCGGTGAGGGCCGCGGCCACGTCCGCCTCGCCGCCACAGCGCAGCGTGAGGGCCACGGCCTCGCGGAAGTCGTGCGGCACCTTGAGCGCCGCGTACAGCGAGGTGAGCAGCACCGGCACCACGTGCGCCGGCAGCCCGTCCACGCCCTTCAGCTCACTGGGGGGCACGCCCACCTTGCGCAACTGCCCCAGCGCGCGCACGGTGTCCCAGGTCAGCAGGCGTGGCAGGTGGCGCACCTCCTCGGCCAGCCCCTTGTCGTGCACCGCCGCCGCCAGCGCCAGCTCCTCGCAGAAGGCGGCGGGGGTCAACGCCTCCTCCTCCATGCCCAGCGCGGCGGCCTGCGCGAAGGCGGCCGCGGCGGCGGCACAGATGGGGTCCTTGTGGGTGATGACGGTGAGCACGCCCGCGTCGTGCGGCAGGCGCGCGCGGTGGCCACTCTCCAGGAGGCCCACCACCAGCGCGCGGCTGAGCACCGACGGGCACTTCGTGCCCAGCGACGCGCCCGCGCTCATCCACGGCGTGCCACCGGCCAGCCGCTGCAGCGCGTCCGCCAGGCTCCTGGGCGGCTGGAGGATGATGCCCTCCTGCCACAGCCACGCCAGGTGCGCCGCCGCGCTGCGCCCGTCCACCTTGCCCTCGCGGATGACGCTCTCCGCCGCGGCGAGCAGCAGCTGCGTGTCGTCGCTGAACTGGCCCTTGGCGAACTTGCCGCGCGGACGGGGCGCGAAGTCATCCGCCAGGTTGGGCAGCCGCGCGAGACTCGCGGGCGGGATGCCGCGCAGCGGGAAGCCGAGCGCATCACCGATGGCGAGCCCCACGAACGCCGCATGGAACCTGTCCTGGCGCTCGGCGGGAGTCAGCGGCATGGGGTCGTGGAGATTAACCGAGGCTCAGGGCCGGACGGCCAGCGAGAAGCGCGCGAAACGCGCGCACGCGATGAAGGGAGAAATCGCGCGGGGACTTGACGCGCACACGTCAGTTGAGGTGGTGCGCCGCGTGCGCGGCGGTCCGTCCCCATACACCAACTGACGCGCGGTCATCACCGTCCACCCTCCATCCCTCGCCACCACCTGCCGGGTGCGTGCGCGGAGGGGCTGACTACCGCAACCAGCACGCGCGCGGCAAGCCCGGACCCATGCACGCATGCGCGCACCTGCACACGTGTCCAACTCCGGAAGTTCCACGCGCGCCACACATGGCGCACAAGGAACGCACGGGTCGCAGCGGCGCGCGGGTGTCGGCACCTGCGTCGTCGCGTCACGACACGCGCCGTCACATCCAGGTCGGACGGTGCGGAGCACTCCGAGCGCCTGCCAGGTCACGGCCCGGTCCGCCCCGGGCCTGACTCGAGAGACGGCCGCCATGGACCGGGAATGGCACGAGCAGGCGGGTGTGCATCGCCTGGTGGCTCTCCCGCTGCACGACCCGGAAGCGGTGCCCATGTCCACCGCCCCGTCATAGACGCCGCGTCTGCGCCGGGAATACTACGCGCCCCCGTCATGCCCCCTCCACGACCCACTCCGGTGCGCGCCGTCCTGCTGCTGCTGTTGCTCGTCACCCCGTGGGCCGCGGCGGCCTCGGCGGAGACCGTCAAGCTCGGCTTCAACTACCCCCGCACCGGCCCCTATTTCGCGGAAGGGCTGGACCAGCTGCGCGCCGCGCAACTGGCCCTGGACGAGGTCAACGCCGCGGGCGGAATCCTGGGCCGGCGGGTGGAGCTCGCCATCCGTGACACCCGCGGCGACGCCAGGGTGGCGCGGGCCAATGCGGTGGAGCTCGTCGAGAAGGAAGGCGCGGTGATGCTCTTCGGCGGCTCGTCGTCCAGCGTCGCCGTCGCCATGGGGGAGGTCGCCGAGGAGAAGGGCGTGCCCTTCTTCGGGACGCTGACGTACTCCAACGCCACCACCGGCGGCGACGGGCACCGGCACACCTTCCGCGAGTGCAACAACGCGTGGATGGCGGCGAAGGTGCTCTCCAAGCACCTCAACGCCCGCTTCGACGGCAAGAAGTACTTCTACATCACCGCGGACTACACCTGGGGCTGGAGCACCGAGGAGTCCCTGCGGCGCTTCACCGGCACCGCGGACACGGCCGTCCACCAGGGCGTGCGCACGCCCTTCCCGGTCTCCACCGCCGAGGACTTCAAGCGGGCCCTGCGCGCCGCCCAGGCGGCGAAGCCCGACGTGCTGGTGCTGGTGCTGTTCGGCCAGGACATGGTGAACGCCATCAACATCGCCTCGGGCTGGGGCCTCAAGCAGCGCATGCAGCTGGTGGTCCCCAACCTGACGCTGGCCATGGCCGAGGGCGCTGGCCCGGAGAACATGGCCGGAGTCGTCGGCACGGTTCCGTGGAGCTGGGAGATTGCCTGGCAGTTCCGCTTCGAGGGCGGCATCCAGTTCGTCGAGGCATTCGCTCGGCGCTACGGGCGCTACCCGTCCACCGCGGGCGCGTCCGCGTACACCATCGTCCACGAATACAAGGCGGCCGTGGAGCGCGCGGGCACCTTCGGCGGGAGTGCCGTGGTGCGGGCGCTCGAGGGCCACCGGTACACGCGCCTCAAGGACGCGCAGGAGTGGCGCGCCTTCGACCACCAGTCGCTGCAGACGGTGTACGTGGTGCGCGGCAACCCTCCGGACGTGGTGCGCGCGGACAAGTACCGGCTCCGCTACTTCGACGTGCTGGACCAGATGACGGGCCAGGAGGCGGCGCAGACGCGCGGGGAGTGGGAGGCCGAGCGCCGCGCGGCGAAGAAGCCGCCCACCCTCGAGAAGCTCGCGGACGAAGGGACGGGAGTACGATGAAGCTGAGACTTCGGAGCGTTGGATGGAAGCTCCTGCTGCCCACCTTCGCCCTGCTGACGGCGCTGCTCGGCGGGCAGGGCGTGTACCTGGTGCATGGCATGCGCGAGATGAACGAGACCGCGCTGGAGCACCGGGGGCAGGCCATGGCGGACCTCCTCGCGAACATCGGCCGGGACTCCGTCTCCTATTACAACCTGCGCAACCTGGACCTGCTCACCACGCAGGTGACCCGGGCGCCGGAGGTCGTCTTCGCGGCCTTCCATGACGAGTCGGGCAAGCTCCTCACCCAGCAGGAGTCGCCGCCCACCGAGCCCGTCGCGAATGCGGCGCTGCTGCGCTACGAGCGCGCCCTCCAGGACGCGGACGGCCGCCCGCTGGGGACGCTGCGCATGTACTTCACCCGCGAGGCGATTGAGCAGAGCACCCGGAGGGGCCTCGTCCTCGTGCTGGGCTGCGTGCTCGCCACCCTGGTGGCCGCGGGCCTCGGCATCGCGCTGCTCATCCGGCACCTGCTGCGGCCGGTGCGCGAGCTGACGCGCGTGGCCGAGGAGGTGGTGAGCACCGGCGACCTCCGTCAGGACATCCGCGTGGACTCGGTGGATGAAATCGGCCGGCTCTCCGCCGCGTTCGCCGAGATGATAGCGAAGATGCGCGAGGCCCTGAGCAACCTCCAGACGTCCTCACGCCGGCTGGACGAGTCCGCCACCCAGCTCACCGCCGCCACCCACGACCAGGGCGAGACGCTGTCGCGCCAGGCCAGCGCCCTGCAGCAGACCCACACCACCGCCAACGAGATTCAGCAGACGTCCACGCTCGCGGCGCAGAAGGCCCGGGACGTGCTCGAGGTGATGGAGCACGCGGACCAGGCCTCCCGCGAGGGCGCGTCCGCCGTCGACAACGGCATCCAGCGGCTGGGCGAGATTCGCGAGCAGGTGGAGCAGATGACCGGCCGCATCACCCGGCTGTCCGAGCGCACCCGGCAGATCGCCACCATCACCGGCACGGTGAAGGACCTGGCGGACCAGTCCAACATGCTGGCCCTCAACGCCGCCATCGAGGCCGCGCGCTCCGGCGAGCACGGCAAGGGCTTTGGCGTGGTGGCGCGGGAAATCCGCTCGCTCGCGGACCAGTCCATCCAGGCGACGCAGCGCGTGCGCGACGTGCTCGACGACATCAGCGCCGCCATCCACGAGGCGGTCGGAATGAATGCGAGCGGGATGCTGCGCATCGAGACCGGCCTGGCCGAGGTGCGCGTCACGGGTGACAGCCTGCGCCAGCTCTCCGGCATCGTGAAGGAGAGCACGGTCGCCGCCCGGCAGATTTCCGCGGTCGTCTCGCAGCAGGGCGCGGGCGTCCATCAGACCTTCCTCGCCCTGGGCGAGCTGCAGAAGATGATGGACGAGTCGATGGCGCGCCTCGAGTCCACCCGGCGCGCCGCCAGTGTGGTGAGCGAGGTGTCCCGCGCGGCCGCCCGCGTGGTGGAGCAGTACCAGGTCCAGTGAGCCTTCGAGGGGGCTCGCTCACGCAGCCCCCGCTCCGCTCACGCGTCGTCGCGCCCCAGGTTGACGACGGCCTGCAGCCGCGCCAGCACCGCCTGCGCGCCCTGGTGCAGGTGCGTGCCGTCCCACAGCGCGGGCGTGGTGTGGCCACCCCGCCGGAGCCAGTCCTCTTCCGCCTCGCGAAACGCCACGTTGCGGAAGGCCACGCGGTCCTCGAGTGCATAGTCGACGACGTAGCGCCGCGCCTCGGCGGAGGGCGGGTCGGCGATGCGGTGGAACAACTCCAGCGTGCCGGACGTCATGTCACCCCGCGCGCGCGGGCAGGAAGAAGTCCGCCAGGTCCGGGCGCGAGCGCTCCAGCAGGTCCGCGAGCGTGTACCCGTCCAGCACGCCGAGGAAGGCCTCGCGTGCCTCGGCCAGCACGCCCTTGAGGCCGCACGCGGGGGTGATGGGGCACCCGTTGCGCTCGCGGTCGAAGCACTCCACCAGGTGGAAGTCCGGCTCGGCCGCGCGCAGCACCTTGCCCACGTTGATGTCCTTCGGCTCGCGCCCCAGCGTCACCCCACCCGAGCGCCCCGCGCGCGCGTCCACGAAGCCCTGCCCCGCCAGCGTCTGCACCACCCGCACCAGGTGGTGCTTGGAGATGCCGTACGCGTCCGCAATCTCCTGCGTGGACGAGGGCTTCTCACGACGGGTGGCCAGGTAGAGCAGGACGCGCAGCGAGTAGTCGGCGTGGAGGGTGAGGTGCACGGTCAGCGGACTCCGGTGGCGGGGGTTGTAGCAACCTCCGCCTTGGGAGCGCTCGGCAGGAAGGAGTCCGCGTGGAGGTCCTTCAGCGAGAGCCCCGACAGGAAGAGCTTCTTGCGAAGGGATAACACCAACTGGGGGTCTCCGCAGAGGTACGCCCGGAAGCCTACCGGCTTCGGACACTCGGCGCGGATGAGCACGTCGAGCGGCCCTTCCGCGACGTCCCGGCTGCCGCCCGCCAGCACGCCCGGCCGGTAGTGGAGCTGCGGGTGGCGCTCGGCCAGCTCACGCAGTGCGTCTCGAAGGTAGAGCCCCTCCGGCCCGCGCGCCCCGTGGAAGAGCCAGATGGGACCGGAGTGACCCGCCTCCAGCGCGTCGCGGACGATGCCGTACAGCGGCGCCAGGCCGGTGCCCGTGCCGGCCAGCAGCAGCGGTTGCTCGGGGCGGCCCGGGACGTAGAAGCAGCTCCCCGCGGGACCCTGGAGCTGCACGGCGTCTCCCGGCCGCGCCACGCCGGCCAGCCAGCAGCTCATCGCTCCGCCCGGGAGGAGGCGCACGTGCAGCTCCAGCTCGCCCTCGCGCGGCAGGCTCGCCAGGGAGTAGCTGCGGGTGAGCCCGTCCGCGCGCACCAGTGACACGTACTGCCCGGCGCGGTACTCGAAGGGCACGTCGGTGACGAGCCGCACGCGCAGCACGTCCGAGGACAGCAGCGTCAGCGAGGAGATTCGCGCCGGCACCCGCAGCGCTTCCGCGCCCGCCACCTCCAGCTCCGTGCCCGCCGGAGGCCGGCAGGTGCACGCGAGGAAGTAGCCCTGGGCCACGAGCGTGTCCTTCAGCCCCACGCGCGCGGCCTCCGGCACCGTGCCGCGCTCCGCCTTCATCAGGCAGGACTGGCAGGCACCCGCGCGGCAGGAGTTGGGGACGGACACGCCCTGGCGCAGCAGCCCGTCCAGGACGCTCTCCCCCGACTCCAGCGGATACCACCGCGACTCATGTTTCACCTTCGCCATTTCGAGCCTCGACAGTCCTAGCGGTTGAGCACGTCCGCGCGGGCGCTCTCCGCGATGGCCAGCACGCGCGCCACCAGTGGCGCTGCGACGCCGAGCTCCTCCAGCGTCTCCTTGAGGTGGCCCGCCACCGCGTCGAAGTGCGTGTCATTCAGCCCGCGTGCCACGAGGTGCGCGTGCCCCGCGCGCATGTCCCGGCCCGAGTAGCTCGACGGCCCGCCCGTCACCATGGTGAGGAACGCCTTCTGCTTGGCCGCCTGGCGCTCCATGTCCACGTCCTCGAAGTAGTGGCTGATGCGGTCGTCCGAGAGGACCTTCCGGTAGAAGACCTCCACCGCCGCCGCCATCGCCGGCTCCCCGCCAATCTGCTCGTAGACGCTCTTCATCGCCGCTGCGTTCATGTCCTTCACTCCGTCGCGCCCGGCTCGGGCGCACAATGATGCATCTCGAATGCATCTTAAATGCCACGCCGTCAACCCGAGCGGTGCGCCCGGAGCGAGCAGGCTGTCCGCGCGCAGAAGTTGCGCCGTGTCACGTCTCCGCGCGGAAGTTGCGCCCGAGGCCCGGCCCGGTGCCGGCGGAGGGGCGAGCGGTGGGGCGAGCCGTCGACATGCCCCTTCCCCAGGGCCCGCGCGCAAGGAATGGTTCGGCGCGCGCCGAAACGTCCGCGCGCCCGCGTCACCCACGCTTCGAAGCCATGGCCCACCCGCTCGACCTCGCGCTGATTGCCCACCTCATCGGCGAGCCCGCCCGCGCGGGGATGCTCTCGCGCCTCCTCGAAGGCCCCGCGCGCACCGCGGGCGAACTGGCGCGCGAGGTGGGCCTGTCTCCGCAGACGGTGAGCGGCCACCTGTCGCAACTGCTCGAGGGCGGACTGGTGCGCGTGGAGGCGCAGGGCCGTCACCGCTACTACCGACTCGCCGGGCCGGACGTGGCGCGCGCGCTGGAGGCGTTGAGCCTGCTTGCCCCCTCGCGCGCCGCGCCGGTGAAGGTGCCCTCGCCGCTGCGCTTCGCGCGCACCTGCTACGACCACCTGGCGGGGAAGCTCGGCGTGGACCTGGCGGACGCGCTGGAGCGGCGCGGCTACCTGGAGGCGTCCGAGGAGACGTGGGCGCTCACCCCGGCGGGGGAGCACTTCCTGGAGCGGCTGGGCGTGGAAGCCGGAGCGCTGTCCAGGGGACGCAGGGCCTTCGCGCGCCGCTGCCTGGACTGGAGCGAGCGCCGGGCCCACGTGGGTGGGGCCCTGGGCGCGGCGCTGGCGGAGCGCCTCTTCGCGCTGCGCTGGATTGCGCGCCGCACGGAGGGCCGCGGGGTGCGGCTCACCGTGGAAGGCCGGCGCGGCTTCGACCGGGAGCTGGGGCTGTCCTGGCCGTGAGGTGAGGCGGGCGGGCTAGCCGCGCGCGACGCCGGCGGCGCCGATGCGGGCTGCCTCGCGGCGCACCGTGGCCTGCTCCAGCTCGAAGCGCGCGTCCTCGGCGGACAGGCCCTTCATGCGCTCCTGGGCCTCGGCCATGCGGCGGCGGGCGCCCTCCACGTCGATGCCGGCCACGGGCTCGGCCGCGTCGGCGAGCACCAGCACCTTGTCGTTGCCCACCTCCACGAAGCCGCCCGCGACGAAGTAGGACTCGCGCCGGCCGGCGTCGATGAGCGTCAGCGGGCCCGGCTCCATCAGCGACAGGAACGGGGTGTGGCCCGGGCGCACGCCGAACAGACCCCGGCCGCCGGGGACGATGGCCTCGTCGGCCTGCACCGACAGGATGCGCTTCTCGGGGGTGACAATCTCCACAGTCAGCTTGGCCATGAGGCTCCTCGCACTACCGCATCAGAACGTGAGCCGTTGGGTGGTTCCACCCACGGGCTCGAACTCCACCACCCCGGCGTCCGTCAGCCGAGGCCCCTTGCCGGGGATGCCGAGCGTGCCCTCCAGCCACTTGAAGTGGTGGGTGAGCTGGCGCACCTCGGAGAGCTGCCGCGTGTTGAGCAGCTCCGTCAGCCGCTTCTCCTGGAGCCGGTTGCCCTTGCTGTCGTACTGCGCCGCCACCGCCACGTTGGCCCACGCGGGCGGACCCTTGGGCCGCTTCTGCTTCTTGCCCTTCACCTTCGGCGGCGGAGGCGGTGGCTTGCCCTTCTCCACCAGCGGCCACAGCACCCAGACGCGCTCGCCATCGTTGGAGACGAAGAAGAAGTCGTCCACGTTCCCCAGGCACTGCGGAAGCTGCCAGACGGGACCGCTCTCCTTCGTCACCTCCAGCCGGCACTGCCCCGGTGCGACTTCCACCAGGCTCACGCTGAAGAGCCCATTGGCGCTCACCCGGGTCCTCCCCTTGCGCTCCTCCGCCAGGGCGGGGAGCGCCAGGAACAGCAGGGCCAGGGCAAACGCACGGCAACGCATGGTCACCTCGGGAGGTGAGGCGAAGCGGGACGACTAGGAGGCCGCCATCTTCCGGGCGTTCTCCACCACCTCGTCGATGGAGCCCGTCATGTAGAAGGCGCCCTCGGGGATGTCGTCGTGCTTGCCGTCGACGATTTCCTTGAAGCCCTGGATGGTGTCCGCGAGCTTCACGTAGCGGCCATCCTTGCCCGTGAAGACCTTGGCCACGAAGAAGGGCTGCGACAGGAAGCGCTGGATCTTGCGGGCGCGGGCCACCACCAGCTTGTCCTCCTCGGAGAGCTCGTCCATGCCGAGGATGGCGATGATGTCCTGCAGCTCCTTGTACCGCTGGAGCACGCCCTGGACCTTGCGGGCCACCGCGTAGTGGTCCTGGCCGATGACGCCCGGGTCCAGGATGCGGCTGGTGGAGTCCAGCGGGTCCACGGCCGGGAAGATGGCGAGCTCGGCGATGGAGCGGTTGAGCACCGTCGTCGCGTCGAGGTGGGCGAAGGCCGTCGCGGGCGCCGGGTCCGTCAGGTCGTCGGCGGGCACGTAGATGGCCTGCACGGACGTGATGGAGCCCTTCGTGGTGGAGGTGATGCGCTCCTGCAGACCGCCCATCTCCGTGGACAGCGTGGGCTGGTAACCCACGGCGCTGGGGATGCGGCCCAGGAGGGCGGACACTTCCGAGCCGGCCTGGGTGAAGCGGAAGATGTTGTCCACGAAGAGGAGCACGTCACGGCCCTCCACGTCGCGGAAGTACTCGGCCATGGTGAGCGCGGAGAGGGCCACGCGGGCGCGGGCACCGGGCGGCTCGTTCATCTGGCCGTACACGAGGACGGCCTGCGAGGCCTCCAGGTTGTCCGTCTGGATGACCTTGGTCTCCTGCATCTCGTGGTACAGGTCGTTGCCCTCGCGGGTGCGCTCGCCCACGCCGGCGAACACGGAGAAGCCACCGCGCTCCACGGCCACGTTGCGGATGAGCTCCTGCAGGAGCACCGTCTTGCCCACGCCGGCGCCGCCGAAGAGGCCAATCTTGCCGCCACGGGTGTAGGGGGCGAGCAGGTCGATGACCTTGATGCCGGTCTCGAACATCTGCACGCGCACGTCCTGCTCCGTGAAGGGCGGGGGCGGGCGGTGGATGGACCAGTACTCGGTCGCCTTCACGGGGCCCATCTCGTCCACCGGCTCACCGGTGACGTTGAGGATGCGGCCCAGGGTGGCCTTGCCCACCGGCACCTGGATGGGGGTGCCCGTGTTGCGCACGGCCATACCGCGACCGAGGCCCTCGGTGGAGTCCATGGCGATGGTGCGCACCGTGTTCTCGCCCAGGTGCTGCGCCACCTCGAGGGTGAGGTTGTCCGCCTCGGCGCCCAGGTTGGGGTTGGTGACCTTCAGGGCCGTGTAGACCTCGGGAAGCCCGCCGGGCGGGAACTCGACGTCGACCACGGGGCCGAGGACCTGGATGACCTTGCCTGCCGTCGGAACTTGAGCGCTCATGGAATTCGTCTGCCTCGCGGGGGGAGCGGCATGACGCCGCCCCCTTTTAAAATTCGGCCCGGGTGGGAGGGCGCGCCCCCTTTACCGGGGCCATCCCGCAGGGTCAAGCCTCCCGGGCACTTTGGGGTAAGGCGGGCTTAGCGGACCCAAGCGCCGGACGCCACCCTCTTGGCTTCCCGCCGTCCGCCCGCCCCTGGCAGGCCGCCCTGGAGGCTGCCGGAGGGCCCTTGCCGGAAAAAGCGAAGGGCCCACTCCGATGACACGGAGCAGGCCCTGAGGAGTCTCACGCGAGGAGCGCCTGGATTACTTGAGCGCCTCGGCGCCGGAGACGATCTCCATCAGCTCCTTGGTGATGACCGCCTGGCGGGTGCGGTTGTAGGTCAGCGTCAGGCTGCCGATCATGTCCGACGCGTTGGAGGTGGCGTTCTCCATGGCGCTCATGCGGGCGCCGTGCTCGCTGGCCACGCTCTCCAGCAGCGCGCGGTAGAGCTTGATGTTGACGGCCTGGGGCACCAGCTTGTCCAGCACCGCCTGGCGGTCCGGCTCGTACTTGAAGTCCACCAGGGTGGGGGCGCCCTCGGCGGGGGCCTGGCCCTCGGCGCCGAGCGTCTGCAGCGGCAAGAGCTGCGTGACGGTGACCTTCTGGGCGATGGCGGAGACGAACTCGTTGTAGACGATGTGGACCGCGTCCACCTCGCCATTGAGGTAGCTGGCGACCAGCTCCCCGGCCACGTCCGCGGCGGCGCGGTAGCTCAGGCGCTGGTACAGGCCGCCGAAGTCCTTGCGGATGGTCTGGCCGCGGTTGCGGAAGAAGTCGTTGCCCTTGCGGCCCACCGTGGCGAGCCGGATGCTCTCCAGCGCGGTGTTCTCGTAGAGGAACCGGTTGGCGCGGCGGATGACGTTGGAGTTGAAGCCGCCGGCGAGGCCACGGTCCGAGGTGAGGAGCACCAGCTCCACCTTCTTCACCGGACGGGCCGCGAGCAGCGGGTGGCTGAGGTTCGCATCGCCGGAGCGCGCCGACAGGTCCGCGATGATCTGGTCCAGCATCGTCGCGTAGGGGCGCGCGGCGAGGATGGCGTCCTGCGCCTTCCGGAGCTTCGCGGCGGACACCATCTTCATCGCCTTGGTGATCTGCCGAGTGTTCTTCACCGAGCGGATGCGCTTGCGAATGTCACGAAGGGACGCCATGGACCGGGAAGCTCCTGTGGGACGTTCAGCCCGCGTCGCCCATGTGGGACCAGGGGACGGCGGCGGGCCCCCTATATAGGCGGGCCGGGGGCCGGTCAACGGCGGCCTGTCTGGACCCGGCGCGGACCCGGGTGGGGCAGGCGGGCGGGCATCCCGGGCGGCCTCCTCGTGGTGGGTGGCCGACTTACCTTGGAAGGGTGCTCATCCCCCGCGCGGAGTACCCATGACAGCTGCCAACGGTCCCCTGCTCATCGTCGAGGACGATGCGGACATCCGTGAGGCCCTCCAGGGCTACCTGGAGCTGCAGGGCTACACGGTGCGCGCGGCGAGCAACGGGAAGGAGGCGCTCGAGTACATGGGTACGCCGCCCCGCCCCGCGCTCATCCTGCTCGACATGGCCCTGCCCGTCATGGACGGCCACCGGGTGCTGACGACGCGCAAGGCGAGCAGCGTGCTGGCCGAGGTGCCCGTCGTCATCCTGTCCGCGGGCATGGCGGCGATGAACCCGCGGGACAGGGCCGTGTACGCGTCCAGCTACGACGTGGCGGCCTTCCTGAAGAAGCCGGTGGAGCCCCGGCGGTTGCTGGAGGTCATCGAGCGCCACGCGCTGAAGTCGTCCGGAGCCCAGGCGGACACGTCTCCCTGACACAGTGGGCCTTCACGGCCCTTTTCGGAGGCAGGCGGCCGGAACACAATGGCCCCTCCACGGGTGTTCTCGGGGTCCATGAAGCCAGGCGGTGCGAGCAGGGTGTGGGTGCGCAGGGGCCTCCTCGCGCTGGTCGTGGTCGGCCTGGGGCTGCTTGCCCTCTCGCACCTCGTGCGGGTGAGCTACGAGGACCGCATCGTGCCTCTCTCGACGGCGCCGGAGGCTCCGGTGGCGCTCGTCTTCGGCGCGGGGCTGGCGCCGGGGGCGGTGCCTTCTCCGGTGCTCGCCCAGCGCCTGGATGCGGCGATTGCGCTGTGGAAGCAGGGGAAGGTGCAGGCGGTGCTGGTGAGCGGGGACCAGACGAAGCCCTTCCACCACGAGACGCGGGCCATGCGGCGCTACCTGCTGGAGCGCGGGGTGCCCGAGACGGCGGTGCAGGGAGACGAGGCGGGGCTGTCCACGTACGACAGCTGCCTGCGGGCGTACACGGTGTTCGGGGCGAAGCGGGCGCTGCTCGTCACGCAGCGCTTCCACCTGTCGCGGGCGCTGTTCATCGCCAATTCCGTGGGCATCGACGCGTGGGGCGTGGCGGCGGACGAGGGGCGCTCGACGCCCTGGCGGTACACGGTGCGCGAGACGCTGTCGCGCGTGCTGGCGCTGGCCATGGTGCTGCTGGAGGTGGAGCCCGTCTACCCCGCGGGCCGCGCGGCGCTCCCGGAGCGCTGAGTCCCGAGCGAGCGGGGGCAGGCAGGCGGGCGGCGAGAATTGCGGCGAACCCGGCCGGTTCTCATTGTTGACCCGAAGGCAGCCGACCCACCGCGCTTTCTCGAAGGAGAGGCCATGCGATTCAAGAAGCTCGGTTCGGAGGACGTGGGCGAGTCGACCTCGCGACGTCACATGAACCCGGATACCGGGGAGGAGGAGATCAACATCTCCGACCAGGACATGGCGGCGACTCCGCCGCTGGAAGACGAGCCGGACTTCCGCGACATCCTACCGGACCAGATTCACGAGTTCCGCCGGGGCGACGAGGAAGAGGAAGGGCCGGAGCTGACCGCCCAGCCCGACGAGCGCATCCGCCCCATCCGCCGCGACCAGCTCCCGGAGGGGTAGCGGGCACGGGCTCGCCGTCCGTGCCAGGGAGCGGCGCGGGGGCGCGGCTTCCGTGGGAGTGGACCGGGCCTGGGTATCGCGCCGGGCCCGTGCGCTGGAGGTCCCGGTGCGCGAGGTGTGGAGCGTCCGGCGCTGACGTGAGGGCTTTGGGTGAGGCCGAGCACCGATGGGGTGCCCGGCCTCTTTCGCGTCCTGCTCGGGAGCAGTGAAGCGAGGCCGGGCGTCATGGCTTCGCCTGGCCGCTACTCCGACGTTCAACGGCTGTGAAGCGAGGCCGGGCATCACGGGTTCGCCCGGCCTCCGCTCCTTCGTTCAACGACCGCGAGCCTTCGCTCCCTTCTTCGCGGCGGCCTTCTTCGCGGCTCCCTTGCTGACGGGCGCCTTCTTCGCGGCGGACTTCTTCGCGGCGGACTTCTTCGCGGCGGACTTCTTCGCGGCGGACTTCTTCACAGGAGCCTTCTTCGCCGCGGCTTTCTTCGCCGGTGCCTTCTTCGCAGGAGCCTTCTTCGCTGCGGCTTTCTTCGCCGGTGCCTTCTTCGCGGCGGACTTCTTCGCGGCGGACTTCTTCGCGGCGGACTTCTTCGCGGCGGACTTCTTCGCGGCGGACTTCTTCGCCGGTGCCTTCTTCGCGGCCGCCTTCTTCACAGGAGCCTTCTTCGCGGCAGCGGACTGCTTGGAGGCAGGGGCAGCAGCGGTCTTGCTCACAGGCGCCGTCTTCGCGGCGGCAGGTGCAGCAGGGGCCTTCTTCGCCGCAGCCGGTGCGGTGGCGGGCGCAGCGGCCGCTTTCTTCGCGACCATGGGCTTCCCGGCAGCCGCCTTCTTCTTCATGGCGGCAATCACCTCGGCCCCCTTCACCTCGGGAGCCGCGGGTGCGGCAGCGGGCTCGCCAGGCGCCCCCGCTTCACTCGCTGGGGTCTCCGTGGCCTCGCCCGTCCCGCTCGCGGCGCGAGGAGGCGAGACTCCCGCCCCTCCGGTGTCCGGGGACCGGGGCTCCGCACGCGCCACGGGCTTCTCCTTCGCCTTGCCGGCACCCATCCCCACCGGGCGCACCGGCTTCTTGGGCTCCGCCTTGGGCTTCTTCCCACCGAAGGGCCGCTCCTCGTCGCGCCTGCGGCGCGAGTCATCGTCGTACTCGTACGCGAGCTCGCGCACCTCGCCCAGGTCCTCCGCCTCGGCCGCCTCGGTCGCTTCAGCCTCCATCGCGGCGCTGTCGGCCTCGCTGCCCTCCTCCGCGTCTGCCTGCGCGCCGGACAGCGCCCCCTGCAGCACGGCGTTCATCGCGCGGGCGAACGTGCGCTCACCGAAGCTCTCTACCTCCGCGGGCGGCACCAGCACGTCGAGCATGTCCTTCAGCGAACGGTACAGCCGCAGCTCCTGCTTCTCTCCGTCCCACGTGCCGTAGACCCAGTCCTCGTCGCCGAGCGGGTCCATCCAGCCGGGCAGCGGCCCGCCCCCGTCCCCCTGCTCGACCATCGCGGACTTGCGCGCGGTGAACAGGTGCCGGTGGATCCCCTTCAAGCCGATGCGCCACACGCCCGCCGCGGGCAGGCCCACCAGCTTGAGCCGGGACTTCTCCAGGACGCTCGCGGACCCTTCCGGCCCGTGCAGCTGGAACAGGTGCACGTCACCGTTGAGCTCCCCGCCATTGAGGGCCTGATAGAGGGCACCCAGCTCCTCGGGGAATGGGACGCCGCACTCCGTCTCCGCCCGGCGGACCTCTTCCGCGGGGACACCGGGTGACGCAGCCTTCGCCGACTTCCGCAGTGCCTCCAACCACTCGTGCATGAACCCCTCCACGACATCCAGCAGTGACACAACCTTACGGCGGCTGTGCCCTCCTGCGCAGTGCGGGTGTTGGCTTTTGATGACAGCCCGCCACGGATGATCCAACCCCCACGGGCTGACATCGCGAGGCCTCCCGAGCAGATATTGGGAAAACCCCTGGCGCGCGGCCTCTCCATCCCTACCTCCCACGGAGGACAGGGCCATCTTCCGGCTCCCAGGAACGGGCGCGGGCGCGGAATGCCGCCAGGCGCACCGTGGGCCCGCAACACACCTGATCCACTTCGCCGGGGAATGGGGCCTCTCCTGGCCGCCTGCCCTGCCTCCTTCCGAGCCTGGAAGGAGGGACGAGCAATCTCCAGGACAGTGCATAGCCTCCGCCAGCCCTGCGCGGAGGAAACATGGGTCGTGGAGCGGGATGGTGGGTGGCGGGGCTCGTGGGCCTGCTGGCGTGCGGGCCGGGAGCCCCCTCGAGTCCACCGCCCGGGCCCGTGGACCTGTACCCGCCGGTACAGTCGGCCGTGCCGACCTTCGCGCTGGAGGTGGCACCAGCCGACCTGCGGAAGCTGGAGGCGGATCCGACCTCCGACGCGTCCGTTCCCTGCGTGGTGACGCTGGAGGGCGCGCGGGCGACGGGGCGCGTGCGCTACCGAGGTGCGAGCACGCGAGACTTGCCGCAGAAGAGCTACAAAATCGAGCTGGACCCGGGACAGGAATTGGAGGACCGCGACCACTTCGAGCTGCTCGCGAGCTGGCTCGACGGCGGCAAGCTGACGGAGAAGTTCGCGGTGGACCTGTACCAGGCGCTCGGGCTGCCGGTGCCGAGCGCCCGCTACGCACGGGTCCACGTGAATGGCGAGCACCAGGGGCTCTACCTGGACATGGAGCACGTGGGGAAGGACTGGTTGAAGCTCCACGGCCACGAGCGCGACGCGTCCATCTACCGCTGCGGCCACCGCAACTGCGAGCTGACGCTGGGGCCCGGCCCGTACCAGGGCAACTTCGAGAAGAAGACGAACGAGGACACCGGCCGCGAGGACCTGACCGCGCTCCTCGAGTGGGTGAACCGGAGCGACGACGCGCGCTTCGAGGAGGAGCTGGAGCGCCGGGTGGATGTGGAGGCGTACCTGGGCAACCTCGCGGCGGACGCGCTCATCTCGAACACACTCATCGAGGACTCACGCGGCTACTGGGTGCACGCGCTGCACGCGGACCGGTGGACGTACGTGCCGTGGGATTTGAACAACGCGCGGATGCTCTACTGGCGCACGCGGAGTCCGGAGGCAGCGCCCGTGGTGGACCGGTGGCCGCGGTCCTTCACGCTGTATGACCCGGAGGTGCAGGACCTGTTCGAGACGCGCGTGACGGCGCGGCCCGAGCTGCGCCCCACGTGGAGCGTGCTCGCCACGCGGGTGTGGGACCGGCCGGCGCTGCGAGCGCGGGTGCTCGCGAAGCTGGAGGCGGCGCTCGCGGGGCCGTTCTCCGAGGAGCAGGCACTGGCCCACATCGATGCGCTGTGGACGGTGGTGGAGCCGGAGCTGAGGAACGACCCGTACGCCTCCGCCGAGCACGTGGAGCGCGCGCGGCGGTTCCTCCAGGACTACGTGCGCGGACGGCGTGAGTACCTGGCGAAGGCGCTGGCGGCGCTGAGGGCGCACGGGAGTGGGCCGCTGGTCATCCGCGAGGTGACGACGGGAGGCTCGGGGTACGTGGAGCTGTACAACCGTGGCACCCAGGCACTGGAGCTGGGGAGCTACGAGGTGACGAACGACCTGCGGGCCACGACGCGGTACCGGCTGGAGGCGGGAACGCTGGAGCCGGGGCAAACGGTGCGGCTGCACCCGCCCTTCACACTGTCGAGCGACGGGGGCGAGGTGGGAGTGTTCGACGGGGCGCGGCGCTCGGCGGCGACGGGGAGGCCGGTGCTGCATGGGCCGGAGGACGCCGTCTGGTACGGGCCGCTGCCCGCTGGCACGGTGTACGGGCGCAAGGGCGGCGGAGCCAGCGAGGACTTCGAGCGGCGCGCTCCGTGAGCAGGTTGAAGGCGGAGGGGGAGACCGTTAGGCAGGAGGCCATGGCACATCCCGTGAGCTACGAGGGGACGGCAGAGAACTTCGACCAGCTGGTCATGGAGCCGAAGGGCGAGCTGGTGGTGGTGGACTTCTGGGGCGACGGCTGCCCGAACTGCGACATCTACGCGGCCGCCGAGCCCATGCTGCTGTCGGAGCTCGACGGCGCGCCGATGCGCGTGGTGAAGGTGAACGCGTACCAGTACGAGGACCTGGCGAAGCGCTTCGGCCTCTTCGGGATTCCGACGTTCCTACTGTTCCGCGACGGGAAGCTGCTCGGGAAGATGAGCCAGTACTATGGCAAGGAGTACTGGCTCGGCGTGGTGAGGGACCATCTGCCGAAGGCGTAACTTCGAGCCTTATTCATGTGAGTGTATGGCGCCTGCTGCGACTGGATCGAACCCGGCGGGCCATTGCGTCGTATCGTCATAGGCGGCTCCCTTCAAAACGGCATCGTGGAGCACGGCTCGGGTAAGATTCGCGCCCTGCAAGTAGGCGTCCGTCATGTCGGCCCCAACGAACGATGCCCCGGTGAAGTCGGTCTCCATCAGAACGGCCCTTCTCAGTTTTGCACTATCGAAGAAAGCATGGTCCGCAAAGGCGCCATGCAGTTCCGCGCCTTCAAGATTCGCTTCGCGCAAGAACGAGCTGCGCAGTAAAGCGCCAGTGAGATCCGCTCCTCTCAATGACGCTCCATAAAAGCTGCAACTTGAGAGGTCTGCATTCATCAACAAGGCACGGTCGAGCAATGCCCCATCAAAGGTCGTAGGGGGCTCGCCTGCACTGGAACCTCTCCACCTCAAGCTGGTCCGTGAGAAGTTCGAGTCCTCAAGATTGGCCTCGCTGAAGTCGGCACCTCGAAGAGAATTGTCTGGCATTGACGCACCTGGCAGGTAAGCCTTGCGCGCGATGACGATAGGGCCGACTCTCATCAGCCAGAACCATGCAAGCATCGACCGCATGGTCAGCTTGTCACGCTGTCTCAGACCGGGACTGCCCCGGAGTGCGCTTCCGATAGCAAGCGCCGCTTCGCGCAGCCAGGGGCGTCTGTCCTCGCGCAGCGACGGCTGACGACTCCGCCCTCCGCGAGCAGAGTCTGCCGGCACCTCAGGCTCTTCCGACTCGAAACGTGCCTGGGCCCATTCGAGCAGGGAACGACGCTCAGGCTCCCTCAAACTGAATGGGGCTGCCTGACGCTTTGGGTGCGGCTCTCCGTCGAGCATCTCCAGCAGAAACTCAAACGTCCGATCCTCCCGACTGAGCAGCCTTCCTCCAAGGAGCGGAGCCTCGATGTCCTCCCAGTCCCGCGAGGATGCGCACGCAATTGCCTTCAGCCGGTCCGCCCAGTAGCGCGCTACCAGGAACTCGCGGAAGGACTTGTGGCCAAAGAGAAGTTGGCTTGCGGCTCCGGAGCGCAGGTGGGCCTGGAGTGTCAGGAGCAGGCCCACCTGGATCGCTTCGATGGTCTCGGACGCACTGCCATCCACCTGCAACTCATGGACGAGAAGGCTCGTGATGCCGTGCTTCGTGAGCACTTCCGGCTTCCGCGAGGGCTCAATCATCTGACGCTGGTCGAGCTTCGTTGCCTCCCAGGCCACTCGGCTCATGAGCCAGAGCATGGCATCCGGCGGCTCGGTCCCCTGCGTCACCAACCCCCTACGCATCAGGTGCCGATGAAGCTCGGCAGACGCATCGTAAACGTTCTTATGATGCTTCCGGTCCGCCTCATGTTTTCCCCGCGCGATCTGCCAGAAGAACTCCTCGTAAAGGGCGGCGCGGCTGACGCCAACTTCGCGGGACTGACCCTTCCAGGTTTGCGCGACCATGAAGAGGAGAATGGGGGTCCTGGCCAATTCGGCCAGTTGCCTCGACTCCAGTTCTTGAGGTGTCGGCCCTTCACCTCCGTTCAAGCCGCGCCATGCTTTGAGCCACGAGGAGATCTGGGGTTCGGCCCACGGCAGGATTTCGAGCACCGGGATGCCTTCCAGCCCCTGCTCCGCAGGAAGTGCACCCGGACGAGAGAAGATGATGAAACGGTGACAATCCGAGGCCTCGTCCTTGATGCGCTGGAAGAACGATTCCAGCCGCCGCTCTCCGAGGATGACCTCGTCCAGCCCGTCGAGAATGAACAGGGCACGCTGCGTGCGTTTCGGGGGTTCGAGGACCGGGTCATCGAGCTTCAGCTTCAAGTCCAGTTCCCCCGCTTCGCGCTTCCACGCTCTGCGTACGAACGCGTCGAGATCGAACCCCTCCTCGGTCAAATCCTCGGCGCACCGGATGAAGACAGGTAGCTCCGCCTCTGGCGACGGGGTACGCATATCCAGAAACCGCCGAGCGAGCCGCTGCGCCAGCGACCGCGCCGTGAGCGACTTCCCCATTCCAAAGTCCGCACGGACAACAACGGCGTTCGTCTTCGAAGCAGCAAGCCACTGCTCGATCAGGGCAAGCACGGGCTCCCCTGTCGCATCCTCCTGGCGCGCCTTCGCCGCGAGGCAGGCATTGGGCTCGACGTACATCTTCGCGAGCGGCATGAACGGAATGGGGTCATCCGCGGGCCTGTCGCGACGCTCTACGTTGCCGAAGGTGTGGCGCTCGCCCCATTCGGCCATGTCTCGCAGGAGCAGCTCGCGCAGCATGCGTGCGCGGTAGTCGCCAGCCACGCCGGCCACATACTGCTGAAGCTTCTGACCTTCTGAAGAAGCCAGCATCTGCTGATGGGCGAGAAGGAAGTCACGCTCGAACGCCAGCCGTCCCTTCTCCAGGTCGAGCAGCGGGATTATTCCTTCGTCCCCCTCGTCCAGCTTCGGGTTGGAGAAGGCCTCCCAGAGTGCCCGGTAGTACGGAGTCGCGAGGGGCTCGTCGATGACGGCCGCTTCCCTCACTCCCTCCACGCTCGCGGGCAGGTCTCCCGGCTGTAGCAGGGAGGGGCCCCCGAACTTCGGAAGCGAGCTGACGGCGAGCCTCACCCGAACCTCGATCTCCTTCGCCCGTTCCAGCTGCTCCCTACTCATCAAGATGCGGAGCCCACCTGGAACCAACTGCTTGTTGAATGCCCACTGCCGTCCGAGCGCATGACCGAAGCACTGCGTGATGACGCCGAAGTGCAGGGCCGCCATGTCCGAGAGCTGCCCGGAGCTCTTTCCTCCCAGGTCTCCCAGCAGGTCCGTCGCCAGACGTATCGCGGTGATTTCCTTGCTGCTGATGCCCTCTTCCTTGAAGGCATCCCATGCGGCCATCCCCATCTGCATCAGCTTGCTGAGGACCTTGATGGAACCGAGCGCGTCGAACATGGACATCCCCCTCACTCCAGATCCTTCAGCTCTTCCTCGGCCCACTCCCGATAACGAGGAATGGACTCGCTCGCGATGTACTCCTCCAACACCTTGCGCGCGCCATCGGTGTCTTCCGCCTCCTGGAGGTCATGCACATCAGCGAGCGTGCTGGAGTACCGCTTCCCGCCCTCCCTGACCCGGCGGCGGACTTCCCGCACCAGCGCTGCTGTTCCCTCGGGCGTCAGCAAGGAGGTGTAGACCTCCGCCTCGGCAATCGTCATCTGCAGCGCGACGGCCTGCACCTGCGCACGGTCCTCTCCGGGAAGCTCCAACCTTCCCTCCGGAGAGATCCACTGCTCCATCGCAATGACCTGTTCCCATGCAGGTACTCGCGGTCCCACGTTCCACCCCCGATGAAGCCAGCACCAACGTGCCCTACCAACATGCCCCCATCAGCCTAACGCGAGAATGCACAGGCAGGCTGCGCCAGCGTTGGACAGACAGAGCTGAAGTCAGGGGCGACTCACGCACGCACCATGACGCCGAGGATGGGGCTGGGTCATGCTGGCGTGGGTGACGTGCTTGCGGACGGATGCCATGACATGGCCCTCAAGGGCCCGCCTCGTGTTCCGTCGAAAGCCGGGCGTATCCTCTCGATGGGCGGACGGGACCTCGGCTGAAGAGTCCCCTGGGCACCGCCCCGAGGGGAACCACGTGGCCGGAGAGCTGGATGCGCTGAAGGGAGCACGGGACGCGGTGTTCGCACAGCCGCCGGGCGAGGCCGCGTGGAAGGAGCTCGTCGCAGTGGTGGAGCAGGCGTGGGCCCTCGCGCCAGGTGACGTCGCCGCGGAGTGGGTGCCCGCGCTCACGAGCCGTTTCGCGAGCTGGCCGCCGGGACTGCGCGATGCACCGGCCAGTTGGGTCCAGGGCGTGGAAGAAGGTCGGGCCCCGCTGCTGGTGCTGGCGGACACCTTCGAGGCGGCGAAGAAGCTCAAGCCCGCCGAGCGACGGAAGTTCATCGACCGGCTGGCGAAGCTCGCACCCTCGGCAGCGAGCAACGCGCTCGCGTACTTCGTCCGCGTGGAAGACCGGACAATGATGAAACAGCTCGCAGACTTCGGCGCGCTCGCGGCGCCCGGTGTCATCGCGGCCCTGCGCGAGCCGGATGCAACGGAGAAGCGCTACGAAACCGTGGCGGACCTCGCGAAGCAGCTCGGCTCCGGGGCGCGGGATGCGGCGGATGCGATGGCGGACCTCGTCGTGACGCTGCGGGCGCGGCGCCCGTCGCAGAAGACGACGCCCATCCTGCTGCGGCTGACCGAGGCGCTCCTGGGCTGCGGTGCGCCCAGGGAAACCCTGCGCAGGTCGCTCACTCCACTGCTCGACTCCTCCGACGCGTCGCTGCGAAGCCTGGCCCGGCGCGAGCTGGAGTCACGCGGGCTGCCAGCGCCCCACTCCCCCTGGGAGTCCTCCGCCGTGGGCTGGCCGGTCATCGCGGAGCTCCAGCGCCTCGGCTGCAGCTTCCACCCGCACACTCCCAAGCTGACGCGCATGAAGACGCCCGCCGGTGAGGTCGAAGTCCCGCAGCCCTTCCGGGACCTCTTCACGGTGAAGTGGGCTGCTCGGAGCTTCCGGGGCAGCACCTGGATGTTTGGCGGTGATGCCCACGGCGAAGTTTCCGTGAGCTTCCGGACGCCGCACTTCCTCGACTACGAGGCGTACGCAAAGCGGCCCTACGTCCAGATGGCCACGGATGGCTGCGGTGGCTACTACTACCACCTGTGCCTGGAGGACGTGCCCGCCACGCAGGACGACACGGCGCTGGCGAACATCCCCGTCTACCGGCTCGAGCGTGGAGGGGAGTGGTACCACCCCTACGGCAAGTCCTTCACGACGCTCCAGACCTTCCTGTCGAACCTGCATCCGTTCTGAGCGGCAGAGGCGCGGCTCATGCCCGCAGCACGGTGACCTTGCGACCCGAGGGAGCCTGCGCCTGCTCGAAGCGCGTTCGTGAGTCCGCATCCCCGGCCTCCCGGCGCCGGTCGAAGATGACGAGCACGCCCGTGTCGAGGCTCAACCGCTCCAGGTATTCGTCGAGCTGGGCAAGCCCCTTTGGCAGCGGGTCCTTCTCCCCTTCCCGCCACACCTTCAGCTCCATCGCCTGGCGCTGCCAGCGGCGCTGGCCGGCCTCGCTATGGGGCCAACGCACCAGCAGGTCGATGCGACCCCGGCCCACGCCGTACTCACGGTCCACGAAGCCGCCACCGTTCACCACCCGGTGCAGGAAGGCCATGAGCACCAGTTGCGGTGCGACCTCGTGGTACGAGAGCCCAGCGGTCAGCACCTCTCCGTGCTCGCGCCAGAAGGCGGCGAACTCGCGCAGCAGGCGGTCGAAGTCCAGCCGGCCGTCCGGCAGGACGAAGCTCCTCGGCTCGGCCTGAACTTGAAGCTCGGCGTCCCCCGCGAGCACCCGGGCAATCACCTCGCGGTAGATGGGATTCGCGATTCGCACCGGGTTGTCCGGCGCGAGCAGCCCCAAATCTCGCGCGTACTGCACGTCGTCCTGGTAGCTGTCCCCGGACGTCAGCGTGCCCGCGAGCACGGGCTCCAGCACCCTGCGGATGCGCGGCTCGTGCAGCCGAGCAACCAACGAGTCGAGATGCGTGACGCGCGCGTAGACGAGCCGCTCCTTGGCGGACTCCACATGCTCGGCGGTGATGGGCTCACCGACCGGCACCTTCAGCTCCTCGATGACCTCTCGGGCGAGGGCATTGACGAGCCAGGGCTGGCCGGCCGTCAGCTCGAAGGCGCGCGCGGCTGCCGATTCGGTGAAGACCTGGCCGGTATCGGCCGTGTGCTGTCGATACAGCTCCGCCACCTCCTCCGTGTCGAAGTCCCCCAGGCGGAGAGAGGCGAGCTTGATGTTGAAGGGACTCGCGGTGCCGAGCCGGTCGGCGTCGCCTCCACTGGCGGCCTTGTAGTCGCGCACATCCCGCAGACCGCACAGGACGACGGACGCGGGAAAGGCGTGAGGCCTGTTGGGGAAGCCACTCCGGAGCTGGCGCAGCACGCTGATGAGGCTCTGCCCCCGCAGGGCATCAATCTCATCCAGGAAGAGCACCAGGGGACGTGGGCAGGCGCTCGCCCAGGCGGACAGCGCGGTGCCCAGGAGCAGGCTGTCGGGGGCTTCAGGGAACGGAGGCGGCTGGAGCTCGGGCGGGAGGGAGTGCCCGGCACCGAGGCGCAGGTTCGCCAGGATGGCCCGCTGCGCCTCACCGAAGTCGTCGCCGGCCGCCTCACCGACCTCGCAGGAGAAGTAGAGCGCGGCGTAGCGGCCCGAGGCCGTCAGTTGCTCGGCCAGGGCCCGGAGCGCCGTCGTCTTCCCCGTCTGCCGGGGCGCGTGGACCACGAAGTAGCCGAGCTGCTCCACCAGCCCGGGCGCCTCGGGCAGCCGGCGCTCGGCGGGAATCATGTAGTGCCAGTCCGGGCGGCAGGGGCCCGCGATGTTGAAGCGGCGCGGCATGGACACAACCTGCACTGGAGAGCGGGCCGGCGCAAGGAGCACGGCCCACGCGCTGCTCAGTCCCTGTACCCCCGCGCCTGCAACCGGAACAGGTGCGCGTAGCGCCCGTCCTTCGCCATCAGCTCGTCATGGCTCCCCAGCTCCTCCACCTGCCCGTTGTGGAGCACGGCAATCTGGTCCGCCATGCGCACCGTGGAGAAGCGGTGCGAAATCACAATCGCAATCCGGTCCGCCGCCAGCGCCTGGAAGCGCTCGAACAGCGCATGCTCCGCTTCCGCGTCGATGCTCGCCGTCGGCTCGTCCAGAATCAGCACCTCCGCGTCGTCCCGCATGAACGCCCGCGCCACCGCCAGCTTCTGCCACTGCCCCGACGACAGCTCCTGCCCCTTCTCGAACCAGCCCCCCAGCATCGTGTCGTACTGGTTCGGCAGCGCCGCAATCACCGTGCTCGCCCCACCCTCCTCCGCCGCCTTCACAATCCGCGTCCGGTCCTCCAGCGCCGGCACGTGCCCCAGACCGATGTTCTCCGCCACGTTGAACTGGTAGCGCACGAAGTCCTGGAACACCGCCCCGAAGCGGCTGCGCAAATCCTCCACGTCCATGTCCTTCAGGTTCACCCCGCCGTAGAGAATCTCCCCCTCCGACGGCTCGTACAGGCGCAGGAGCAGCTTCACCAGCGTGCTCTTCCCCGCCCCGTTCTCCCCCACCAGCGCCAGCTTCTGCCCCGGCTTCAACGTCAGATTCACACCCTTGAGCGCCCACGCCTCCTTCCCCGGATAGCGGAAGGACACGTCGCGCAGCTCAATCGCATTCCGGTGCCCGCGCGGCGGTGACTTCGCCGGCAGCACCCGCGTCGTCTCGCCGCCCGTGGGGATGTCCAGGTACGTGAAGAGGTTGCTCATGAAGAGCGCGTCCTCGTACATGGAGCCGATGCTCGTCAGGATGCCCTGGAACGCCGCCTGCCCCTGACGGAACACGCCCAGGTACAGCACCATGTCGCCCACCGTAATCGCCCCGCCCGCCGCGCGCCCCGCCACGTACAGGTAGCAGGCGTAGAACGCCGCCAGCGACAACAACCCCAGCCCCAGGCCCCACGCCATCCGCTTGAAGGCCAGCGCCCGGTCCTCGTTGAAGAACTTCTGGAAGAGCGTCCGGTAGCGCCCCAACACCAGCGGCCCCAACCCGAACAGCTTCACCTCCTTCA
The DNA here is from genome assembly GCF_026626705.1 of Pyxidicoccus sp. MSG2. NCBI lineage: Bacteria > Pseudomonadati > Myxococcota > Myxococcia > Myxococcales > Myxococcaceae > Pyxidicoccus > Pyxidicoccus sp. MSG2. The sequence continues at coordinate 6,307,570 of NZ_JAPNKC010000001.1, read as the reverse complement.
CGTGGTTGTCCCGCGTGAGAATCCACTCCAGGTAGTTCAGCTTGCGCCCCTCCGGCGCCCGCCACGAGTACAGCCGGAAGCCCTCCGCCGCCAGCCGCGCCTCGGCGATGAACGCCGGAATCGACGCCGCCACCAGCACCACCACGCTCCACGGAGACAGCGCCACCAACAGCGCCGCGAAGGTGCTCAACGTGATGCCATTGCGCACAATCGAGAACGCGCCCATCACCAGCGACAGCGGCCGGCTGTTCGCCTCGCGCCGCGCGTTCTGCATCTTGTCGTAGGTCTCGGAGTCCTCGAAGTGGCGCAACTCCAAATCCAGCGCCTTCTGGAGAATCCGCTCGTTGAGCAGGTTGCCCAGGTTGGCCCGCAAGAGCTCGCGCGTCAGGTTCAGCCCGCGCTCCACCACCGCCGAGCCCAGCATCAGCCCGAACTCCAGCCCCACCAGGCCGTAGACGCGAGCGCGTGCCTCCAGCGAGCCCTGCGCCGCCGCCACCACCGAGTCCACAATCAGCTTCCCCACCCAGGCGATGCCCGCGGGCAGCACCGCCGCCACAAGCGTCAGCGCGCCCAGCAGCACCGCCATGCGGGGGCTCGCCTGCCAGAAGAGGCGGAACGTGCCGGGGAGCTGCTGGACGAGGCTGCCCGTGCTCTTCAGGCGGGCCAGGAGGGACGGCGGGACGGGGGAAGCAGGCGGACGAGGGGACACGGTCCGCGTTCATAACGCGGACCCTCCCTCCGCGCTCAAGAGGCGGACGTCGTGTGCCTCGCCACCAATACGTCGCAGCCCGCCCGCGCCAGCACCCGCTCCGTCAGCGGCGTGCGCGCCTGGGCGCCCGACATGGCCACCGCCAACACGTCCGAGCCGCGCTCCGCCGCCTCTCCGAGGATGCCCTCCCCCGGCTCGCCGCTGCGCACCCGCACCGCCAGCTCGCGCCCCGTCTCCCGGTAGGGAGCGAGGAACCGCCCGAGCGCCACCCGCGCCCCGTGCTCCGCTTCCTGCCGGAGCAGCAGCCACCGCTCCGCGGGCGCGCCCGAGGCTCGCAGCGCCGCTTCCTCCTCGCGCGTGTCCACCACGTGCAGCACGTCCACCGGCGTGGGCGACGGGCACAGCCGCAGCGTCAGCTCCAGCGCCCGCCGCGACTCGCGCGAGAAGTCCACCGCCACCAGCGGCCGCGCGTACGGTCTCACCGGGTGCGGCACCACGACCAAGACCGACGCGCCCAGGCCCCGCACCATGCGGCGCACCATCGAGTCCTCCGCCAGCTCCCGCACCGGGTACGTCACCAGCGGCCGGCCCAGCACCACCAGCTCCGCCCCCAGCTCGCGCGACACGCCGGACGCCGCCTCCACCGGGTCGCCCAGGCGCAGCACCTCCTGCACCTCCACGTCCACCCGGTGCCGCAGCCGCCGGCACACGGAGGACACCGCCTTGCGCAGGCAGCGCTCCCCCGACACCGCGCCCGCGGGCCCGTCATGGCCATCCAATGGCGGCCCCGCGTGCATCACCGCGAAGACGCCGCCCTGCCCCAAAGGCAGACGCAGCGCTCGCGCGAGCGCGAACTCGGAGCGCAGGGAGAAGTCCGTTCCGACGATGAGCCGCGACACCCCGCGCTGGCCGCGAAAGTGGCCCGCCGCCAGCAGGGGCAGGGCTCGCTGTGAAAGCTCCTGGGTCCTCATCTCACGTCCCTCCTTCCGCCTTCCTCAATTGTTTAGTGTCCGCGCTCCCGCGTGGGTGACAACGGTTCTCGCGGAGGGAGGCCTCGGGCGGGCCGCCGCTCCACGAGCAGCCGCCGCACCCCTGACATGAAGGGCCCCGTGGGCAGAAGATTCAGGTCCCCTCGCGGATGTGCCACGAGACCCGCCGAGCCGGCGACAGCACGAGCAGGCGGGTTGGCCCCGCGCGTCACGGGATGACTTCGCGGCCCGGGCGGAAACCGTGGCGCTTCGCGTCCGGGCGCGACGCGGGGATTCACCGCCGGTCTGCCACGTGCGTCTTACGGTGGACGGGCACCCTGAAAAATCTCCAGCGCCGGGGCGCGCGTATCACACCTGGGCGCAGCAGGCCGTGCATCGGCGAACGGCGGTTGGCGTGCTTGGCCCGTCCGAAGGGCGACAGAGCGACTCCGGACGGCCACACGAAGCACGGCCGGAGGTTTGCAGAGGAGGTGCTGCGGCGGCGCTCGGTGCAGTGGGCGGCGGGTCGGATGGGTTGCGGAAGAAGGGGGTAGTACCAATGCGCGGGGTCATCACCGGACGAGAGGTGGTCGCCAACCTGGGGCTCATCTACCGGGAGTTCGGTGCCAGCTGCGTTCTGCGTTGTCTGTGGGTCATGCTCAGCGGGAAGTCCACCACGTTTCTCGAAGTGGCCTGCCCGCCGGTGACCAAGCGCTAGAACGCGACACGGGCCGCGGGAGGAAGTCCTCCCCGCGGCCCGCACCAACAACACACTTCGGTTTCAATTCAATGCGTCAGGCGACTACGGCTCGTCCCTGCGCGGCTTGTCGGGGTCCAGCGCATCCTTGATGACGCGCTTCGCGTCCTCGACCTTCTCCTTGATCTGGCCCTTGGCCGTGTCCTTCTTGCCCTCGGCCTCCAGCTCACGGTCGCCAGTCGCGACGCCCACGGTTTCCTTGACGCGTCCCTTGGCCTTGTCGGTCCACTCACCCATGTCCGGGCTCCTTTCGCTCAAGCCATCAGCTCCGGAAAAGTGAGCACCCAGGCGGCGCCGCGCAGGCGACGGTGGCCCGCACGCCTGCCTGCCTGGCGGGTAATACTTGTTTTATTCGTGTCCCCTCCCAGTGAGGAGGCCACGCGGCCCGGGCCTTCCGGCAGAAGCATGTCTAATGGAGAGTGAATCGGGACATTGACGCAGGGCGTTTCGCGCCGCACGCTGGGGTCACTGCAACCCCGGAGTCTCAGCTTCGATGTCGACCACCTCGCTCCCGACCCCTGGCGCGCTGCTGCGGCGGCTGTATCTGCTCCGGTCCGTCATCACCACGGTGGCCTTCACCCCGGCCCTCTACGTGGACATGCAGCTGCTCGCGCTGGAGGGAGAGCACGAGCTGCGCATCTTCCTCGGCGTCATCACCCCGCTGGTGCTGGGGTTGTGCGCGGTGGCGCAACCGCTGGTGGTGACGCCCTGGCTGCTGCGGCGTGCCCTGCGCTCGGAAGGCACGCTCCGGGTGCAGCGGTTGATCCGCATCCCCGCGACGCTGGCCTTCGGCGAGGCGATGGTGTCGTGGACGGTGGGCGGCATCCTCTTCAACGGCGGGGTGGCGGTGCTGTTGGACAGGCCGGCCTCGGTGGTCTTCGTGGGCGTGGCGGTGGCGGTCAGCGCGGGCCTCTTCAGCTGCCCGCTGATGTTCATGGCCTTCGAGCGGGTGATGATGCCCACGGTGCTGGACGCCTACCGGCAGGCGCCCACCGCGAGGCCCGCGGGTGACGGCTTCGCGCCGCGCCAGCTCTGGCTGCTGCCGGCCACCGTCGTCTCCGCGCTGCTCGTCACCTGCCTCACCAGCATCGTCACGCTGAACCTGCGGCTGGAGCGCGGGATGGGCGCGCTCGCGTCCGACATGAAGGCCCGCGGTGACCTGGTCGCGGCGGAGCGTGTGAAGGCCACCGTCCGCCCGCTCCAGGAGGACCTGGTGCTGCCGCTGGTGATGCTCGGCGGCTACGCGGCGCTGGGCTCCATCCTCACCGCCGCCTGGGCGGCCCGCCGGCTGGCGAAGGGCGCGAGCGCGGTGGGCGCGTCACTGGAGGCGCTGGTGGACGGGCGCGCCGCGCCGCCGCAGTGGGTGTCCTCGGACGAGCTGGGGGACCTCGCGGCCAACACGTGGCAGCTCTACCAGCGGCTGCAAGAGTTGCCTCGGTCGCTGCGCTCCTCCGCCGGGGACCTGGCGGTGGCGGGACACCGGCTGTCGCAGGCCAGCACCCAGCAGAACCAGACGCTGTCGCGGCAGGCCGCGGCGCTGCACCAGGCGCGCGCCACCGCGCAGGAAATCCAGCAGGCCTCCCACGTCACGGCGTCGCGCGCCACCAGCATCCTCCGCGTGGCCGAGCGCGCCGCCGCCGTGGGCAAGCTGGGTGAGGAGTCGCTGGCCGGCACCGAGAAGGGGCTCACCTCCATCCGCGAAATCGCCTCCGGCCTGCACGAGCAGATGCTCGATTTGGAGCAGCGCGCCCGCGAGGTGGGCCGCGTGTCCGAGATGGTGAAGGCGCTGGCGGACCAGTCGCACATGCTCGCCATCAACGCGGCGATTGAAGCCACGCGCGCGGGCGAGCACGGCAAGGGCTTTGGCGTGGTGGCGCGGCAGATGCGCGACCTGGCGGACCAGTCGATTCAGGCCACCAACCAGGTGCGCGGCATGCTGGAGACCATGGCCACCGCCACGCACCAGGCCACGGCGATGTCGGACCGGGGCGCGGCGGGCGTGGAGACGGCGCTGGGCCCGCTGCGCACCAGCGGCGAGCGGCTGCGCGAGCTGGCGTCGCTGTCCCAGGAGTCCGCGACGGCGGTGCGCCAGATTACGGAGGCGGTGTCGCAGCAGCATCAGGGCGTGGACCAGCTCTTCGCCGCCGTGCGTGAATTGGACGAGCTGACGACGGACACGCTGCGCCACCTGGATGCCGCCCAGCAGGCCGCCACCGCCGTCACCCAGGCCACCGGGCAGGTGTCGCAACTGGCGGAGCGGTACGTCTGAAGCACGAGTCCTTCAGTCCGCTTCCGCGCGCCGGGAGCGGGCCTCGCGGATGACTCCGATGAACGCCTTCAGGCCCGCCGGCACATGGCGGTGGCCGGGGTAGTAGAGACAGAGGCCGGGATAGGGCGGCGTCCAGTCCTCCAGCACGCGGACCAGCCGCCCCGCCGCGACATCCGAGGCCGCGGCCCAATCACTCACATACGCCAGCCCCGCGCCCTTCAGCGCGGCCTGGAGCATGAGGGTGTCGTTGTCCAGCGCCAGCGAGCCTTTGACGTCGACGACGACCTCCTTGCCGCGCTTCTCGAACTCCCACCGGAAGTAGCCACCGCTGCGCTTCCGATGGCGGATGCAGTTGTGGGCGAGGAGGTCTCCCGGCGTGGCCGGCGGCGTGCGGCCCTTGAAGTAGCGCGGAGCGCCGACGACGGCGAAGCTGACTTTCGGGCTACACGGGATGGAGACCATGTCCTGGGGCACGGCCTCCGCGAGCCTCGCCCCGGCGTCGAAGCCCTCGGCGACGATGTCGATGAGCCGGTCCTCGGTGACGAGCTCGACCTGCATCTCCGGGTAGCGCCGGAGGAACTCCATCACCAGCGGCATCACCACGAGGCGCGCCGCGCCCTCCGACGTGTTGAGGCGGAGCGTGCCGGTGGGCCGGTCCTTGAACTCGTTGATGACCTCCATGGCGTCGGAAATCTCGCGGAGCGCTGGCCGGACGCGGGAGAGGAACCGCTCGCCCGCTTCCGACAGGGCCACGCTCCGCGTCGTGCGGTTGAAGAGCCGCACGCCCATCCGCTGCTCCAACGTGGCGATGGCGTGGCTCAGCGCCGACGGAGAGAGGCCCAGCTCGGCCGCCGCCGCACGGAAGCTCCGGTGCTGCGCCACCGCGACCACGGCATTCAGTTCGAGGAGACCGGCTCTGCGCATTGTTCGAAGTCCTGCATCAAGGCATCCACTTTTGACCTGATAGTCTCAACAATTCGTGGACGCTACCTTCACTTCCGTCACGAAGTCCCACCGACGAAAGCGAAGCGCACCCCATGAAGAAGACCGTCCTCATCACCGGCACCTCGACCGGCTTCGGCAGGTCCGCCGCCCTCCTGTTCGCCCGCGAAGGGTGGAATGTCATCGCGACGATGCGCTCGCCCGACGCGGGGGACGCGCTGGCCCGCCTGGACGACGTGCTCGTCACCCGGCTCGACGTGCAGGACCGCGCCAGTATCGAGCAGGCCCTCGCGGCGGGCCTCGCCCGCTTCGGAAGAATCGACGCGCTGGTCAACAACGCCGGCTTCGGCCTCTTCGGCGTCTTCGAGAGCCTCTCCCGCGAGAAGCTGCAGGAGCAGTTCGACGTCAACGTCTTCGGCGTCATGGACGTCACCCGGGCCGTGCTGCCGCACTTCCGGAAGCAGCAGAGCGGGCTGGTCATCAACATCAGCTCGGGGGCCGGCGTCTTCACGCTGCCCATGAGCTCGGCGTACTGCGCGAGCAAGTTCGCCCTGGAGGGGTTCTCCGAGGCGCTCTCCTACGAGCTGGCCTCGCAGAACATCGTCGTGAAGATTGTCGAGCCCGGCGGGGTGCTCAGCACCGACTTCGGGAAGCGGAGTGGCGCGGAGGCGGCCGGCGCTGCCCCGCCCGCGGACTATGCGAAGTTCCTCGCGGGCGCGGAGACTGTCTTCGCGGGGCTCCGAGCGGGCCGGCTGGCGACGTCGGAGGAGGTCGCGGAGGTCATCTTCCGCGCAGCCACGGATGGCACGGACCAGCTGCGCTACGTGGCCACGAAGGACATCGAGCCCCTGGTCCAGGCGCGCCGGGAGACGTCCGAGCCGGAGTACATCGCGTTCATGCGGTCGCGGTTCATGCCTGGGCTTGCGCGGGGGTGAGTTGCTCCTGCTACTGCTCGACGGGCAATTCCGGCGCGAGCCGCCCCTCCGGCGTCAGCACCGGCGCGCGGAGCAGCACCGCCAACTCGCCCATCAGTTCGGCCAATCGCTGTAGTCGCTCTCGTGGCTCCGGGCCGCCCTGCTCGAAGCTGGCCGGGTCCAGGTACGCGAGCTGCGCCGAGGCTCGGCCATACACTCCGGCCACTCGCACCGTCCGCGCTTCCAGCTTCGCGTGCAGCGCTCCGAGGAACACCGTCGCTTGAGACAGTGCGCTTGCGGCCTCGTCCAGCGCGCGGACCCGTGCGTCCGGCGCCGTGCCCGGCATCGTGGCGGCCCACGGTGCCGCGGCCTCGAACAGCGATGCGCCGTCCACCACCACCGGCGGCGCGTCCTCATCCAGCCAGCCCCTATCCAGCCACGTCAGCACCGGCACCAGAGCGGGAGGTGCCTCCATGCCCGCGCCCAGCAGCGGCCACGGACGCCTCGCGGCGCGGGGTAGTGGCTCCATGGGGAGGGAACGCAGCGCCTCTCGCGCGCCGGGCTCGAGGACATCGTCCTCTCTCGCTTGCTCCCAGCGCTCCAGCCGTTCCAGCAGCGCGCGGAAGGGAACCACGCCCTCCGCGTGCGCGCGCGATTGGAGCTCGCCCCATGCCGTGACGCCGTCCCTCACGCGCAACCGGGCCGCCTTGAGGGACGCCAGGGCCTCGCGGTGGCGCGCGCGTGCGTCGCGCACCCTCGCCTCCTCGGGCGTCCGGGGCTCACCCTCCTCCAGGACCCGCTTCACGCCGAGCCCCAGTGCCGTCAGCACCAGGCCACCCATCGCGAACGGGATGAAGAAGGGCATGCGCGTCTCTCCTCTGGAGAAGGGTGTCAGCATCCCACCCTCATTGCCCACCCGATACAACCAGGCTGTCGCCTGGTCGTCAGCCAATCAGCCCGCCGTTCCGAGCGCCTGCTAGCGTAGGGCGACCCCCTCCGGGAACGGCCCCTCATCCATGCGAAGCAGCACGACGTCAGCAAGAGTCACAGCGGCACTCCTCAGCGTCCTTCTCGGGGCCTGCGGCACCACACGTCACGTCGCTCCAGCCAATGCCAGCGAACTCACCCGCTTCGTGCTCTTCATCCGGGAGCGGCCCGACGGCACCGTCACCCATTCCTGGCAACGCGCTGAGGAGGTAAACCTCGCTGAGTACAGGGCCCTGTCACGCTCGCGACGTGGAGCCCGGAACATCCTGCCCGTGGTGGCCCGGCCGCGGGACTGCCATCAGGAATTCGTCGATTGTATCGATGAGTGCAAATCACGCCCTCTTGCCCCGGGATACGGACACATCACCTCCGGTAAATCCAAGGACGCCAGGAAGGCCAGCAAAGAGGTGCACTGCCAGGGTAGATGCTGGCAACCCTATCGAGACTGCAGCGAGCTACAGGAGTTGAAACCTCAAGAGTTCACGGCTGTCGACAGCGCGGTGGACTGGCTGAAGCGCAACCGCAAGGCGGTCCTGGTGGGAAGCGTGGTCGTCGTGGCGGGCGTTGCCTTCGTGGTGCTCTCCGCTGGGGCGGGGCTCGTCGTCCTCGCGCCCGCCGTGCTCCTGGCCGAGCCGGCAACTGCCACCGAACCCTGGATGGCGGAGGTCTCACCATGAGCAAGGACTGGGAGTTTCCTTTTCGCGTCCTGAACCTCCTGGGACGGCTCCGAGAGGAGTCCACGTCCGAGGAAGAGGAGTACCTCGGTGCGGCCATGGACGCGCTCTACTTCATCTTGCGGACTGGTCAGTCTCACGACTTCGAGGCCTATCGCGAGAGCAACAAGGACGGCGCGCCGCCACTCGTCATCGCGGCCTTCGACACGAAGGAGAGCGCCGAAGCCTGGCTGAAGAACCACCCCAACCCTCCAACCGGGGCCGACGTCCTGGTCGCGGGCGAATACCACTACGCCAATTGCTCAGACGACCTCAAGCGTCGCCATCTGCTCCGCACCAAGACGCTCGAACACTACCTGCGAGCGGCGATTGACGACGGGCTCCCCCCACCAGCGGCCACGTTCGACACCCTGGAGCAGGCCAGGGCCTGGGTCGACAGTCAGCCAGAACCGCCACGCCAGGTCGTCATCACGATTGCGGGCGAGCCCCACCTCGTCGCGTACCACTACAAGGTCGGCCTCCGCGCCATCTACCCGCTCTCGCGGGCCGCGCCGCCAGGGTCCATCAACTACGAGTAGCCCCGGCTCAGCCCGCGCGGGCCCGGGGCTCCGCGTCCGCTCCGTCCAGCGGCGGCACGTACGGCCAGCCCGGCAACGGGCCCTTGCCGGCCTCGCGCGTGAGGTAGTCCGCCGCGATGTTGGCGCTCTCCATGATGGTCAGCAGCCCACTGCCCGGGTGCGTGCCTCCGCCCACCCAGTAGAGCCCCTCCACATCGCGGTTCTTCACCTTCGGCCGCAGCGGGCCCAATTGCAGCCACGTGTGCGACAGGTTGAACACCGCGCCGCGGAACACGTTGAAGTCGTCCCGCCACGTCTCCGCCGTGAAGTAGCGCTCCTCGCGGATGTGCTGCCGCACGCCCTTCAGGCCCACCTTCTCCAGCATCGCGGGGATTCGCTCGCGCAGCTTCGCCTCCGTCGCCGCCCAGTCCACGTCCCGCGCCGTGTTCGGCGTGGGCACCAGCACGTACAGCGTGGAGTGGCCCTTCGGCGCGCCGGACGCGTCCGTCACCGTCGGGTTGCACACGTAGAACGGCGGGTCGTCCACGTCCACGTGCCTGTCCTCCAGCGCGTCCCGGTCCGTGCGCCGCGCGGCCTCCGACAGGTAGATGAGGTGGTGCGGCAGGTCCGCGTACACCGTGTCCAGCCCGTAGTACGCCATGAAGGTGCTGCACGAATACTTCGCCTTCTCCAGCGCCGCATCCGTCAGCCGCGAGCCCTCGCGCGCCTCGGCCGGCAGCAGCTTCGTCGCCGCGTACGCCAGGTCCGCGTTCACCACCACCGCGTCCGCGTCCAGCACCTCGCCGCCCGCGAGCTTCACACCCACCGCCCGCCCCGCCTCCACGCGCACCTGCTCCACCGCCGTGCCCATGCGGAACGTTGCGCCCAGGTCCTGCGCACAGCGCATCATCCCCCGCGCCAGCTCGCGGAAGCCGC